>NZ_JNNN01000062.1:0-95802 GCF_000735635.1 Massilia sp. LC238
GCGCGGCACGCTGCAGCTCTTCACCCAGGGACACGCGGGTGACGATCCGCGGCGCGGCGGCGATCGCCGTCACTTCCGCTTCGGTGGCGGCATCGGCCTGCGCCAGGGTCGGCGCGTCGTCCACGTCCAGGCCCTTGCTGCAGTCGATGACGACAGCGCGGATCTTGGCATTGCGGATCTTGTAGATTTCTTCGTCCGTGGTGAGCTCGAAACGGGCGCGCACAAACGGATGGTCCATCCAGCCGCAGTCGAGATCGTGGATATACATACCAATCCTCAGCTGCGATGCATCCACCTTTTTCAACATGTCGCTACTCTGCTCTGTAATAATGTCGGCGCCCATCGGCCACGGGGCAGTATAACAATTTTGTTACACACAATCATTATTTGTTGCTTGCTGGACACAACACTGCAGGATGGAACTTCGTCAACTCCGGTATTTCGTCGCCATTGTCGATCACGGCTCGCTATCGCGCGCCGCGCTGGTCCTGCACGTGGCGCAGCCGGCCTTGACCCAGCAGCTACGCCAGCTCGAAGAAGAACTGGGCGCGCAGCTGCTGCACCGCTCGGCCCATGGCGTCGTCAGCACCGACGCCGGCAAGATCTTTTACGAACACGCGCAGGCCATCCTCAAGCAGGTGGCCGATGCCCGTTCGGCGGTGGTGCAGTCGACCACGCGGCCTTCGGGCAGCGTGTCGCTCGGCCTGCCGCACAGTATTTCGGGTGCGCTGGCGCTGCCGCTCCTGAAGGCCACCCGGGCCAGATATCCGGAAATTACCCTGCAACTGACCGAGGAAATCTCGGGCAGCCTCACCGAACAGCTCAAGTCGGGCCGCCTGAACCTGGCGGTGCTGTTCGACGTCGTCCCGGCCGGGCATTTCACCGCCACCGCACTGGTCGAGGAAGACCTGATGTTCATCTGCCGGGCCGGCTCGAACTTCGCACCGGCGGTGGACAGGCTGAGCCTGCGCGAGGCCCTGGCCAGCACCCTGATCCTGCCGGCGCGCCAGCACGGCGTGCGGCCGCTGGTCGAGCAGGCGGCGCAAGGCGCCGGCCTGGCGCTCGGCACTGTCCTCGAAATCAACTCGCTCGCCATCCTGCGCTCCGCCCTGCTGGCCGACCTGGGCGCCACCCTGCTGCCGGTCGCGCCGCTGCTGGCGGACATCGAACGCGGCGCGATGGCCGCCTGGCCGGTGGGCGCGCCGGCGGTGACGCGCCGCGTGACCCTGTGCGCCTCACGGAATATCCCGCTGACAAATGCCTCCGCGGCGATCGCGAAACTGGTGCGCGAAGTGACCGAAGACCTGTGTGAACGCGGCGCCTGGCCGGGTGCACGGCTGGTCGCATAACGGTCATCAGTTTTACTTATACCCCCATCCGCATTCCCTATTGGCCCTGGCGGGTCGAAGTCCCTACACTCCACGCGAATAAAAGTGCCTTAGCACGCCTTGTCGCTACCGCGACCCCGTTCCATCCGCCCTGCCTACCCGGCAGCCAGCCCGGAACACCCGATTCACGATCTTGGAGACACCCATGCCTGATACCGTCACGCCACAAGCGGCGACGCCGGACTATTCGTCCCGCCTGACCACCGTTACCCTCGACGACAAATACACCGCCAGGACCGGCAACATCTTCCTGTCCGGTATCCAGGCCCTGGTGCGCCTGCCGATGATGCAGCGCGAGCGCGATGCCGCCGCCGGCCTGAACACCGCCGGCTTCGTGTCCGGCTACCGCGGCTCGCCGCTCGGCGGCCTTGACGAGACCCTGTGGAAGGCCAAGGGCCACCTGGAAGCCAGCCACGTGCAGTTCGTCCCCGGCGTGAACGAAGACCTGGCCGCCACCGCCGTCTGGGGCACCCAGACCGTCGACCTGATTGGCCCCGCCAAGTACGACGGCGTGTTCGCCATGTGGTACGGCAAGGGCCCGGGCGTGGACCGCTGCGGCGACGTCTTCAAGCACATGAACCACGCCGGCACCGCGAAGCATGGCGGTGTGCTGCTGGTGGCCGGCGACGACCACGGGGCCTACTCCTCGACTCTGCCGCACCAGTCCGACCACATCTTCTCGGCCTGCATGATCCCGGTGCTCTACCCCTGCAACGTGCAGGAATACCTGGACCTGGGCGTGCACGGCTGGGCCATGTCGCGCTACTCGGGCTGCGCGGTGGCCTTCAAGGCGCTGGCCGACACGGTCGAATCGAGCGCCTCGGTCGACGCCAACCCCTTCCGGGTCGAGGTCAAGTATCCTAAAGACTTCATGATGCCGGAAGGCGGACTGAATACCAGGCTGTCGTCGGTCCCGCTGGGCCAGCAGGCGCGCGCGCAGGAAGCGCTGATGCAGGACTACAAGATCTACGCGGCCCTGGCCTACGCCAGAGAAAACAAGCTCAATCGCACTACCATCGACAGCCCTGACGCCAAGCTGGGCATCATCGCCTCGGGCAAGTCCTACCTGGACGTGCTGGAAGCGCTGGAAGAACTGGGCATCGACGAAGCGATGGCCGAGAAGGTCGGCCTGCGCCTGTACAAGGTGGCGATGATCTGGCCGCTGGAGCCGGAAGGCGTGCGCGAATTCGCGCAGGGGCTGGAAGAGATCCTGGTGGTCGAAGAGAAGCGCCAGGTCGTCGAGTACCAGCTCAAGGAACAGCTGTACAACTGGCGCGACGACGTCCGTCCGCACATCGTCGGCAAGTTCGACGACAAGGGCGAATGGGTGGCGCCGCGCGGCGACTGGCTGCTGCCGCCGAAAGCCGACTTCTCGGTGGCGCAGGTGGCACGCGTAATCGCCGGCCGTATCGCGCGCCTGATCTCCGATGACACCACCCGCGATTTGATCCGCGCGCGCCTGGCCTTCCTGGAAGCCAAGGACGCCGTGCTGCAGAAGGCGATCACCACGCCCTTCCGCCCGGCCTTCTACTGCTCCGGCTGCCCGCACAACACCTCGACCAAGGTGCCGGACGGTTCCTTCGCGCTGGCCGGCATCGGCTGCCACGTGATGGCGACCTCGATCTACCCGGAGATGAACAAGCTGACCACCCACATGGGCGGCGAAGGCACGCCGTGGATCGGCCAGGCCGCGTTCTCCAAGGTGCCGCACGTGTTCCAGAACCTGGGCGACGGCACCTACTTCCACTCGGGTTACCTGGCGATCCGCGCGGCGGTGTCGGCCAAGGTCAACATCACTTACAAAATCCTGTACAACGACGCGGTCGCGATGACCGGCGGCCAGCCGGTCGACGGCACGACGTCGGTGCCGCACATCGCCCAGCAGATGGCGGCCGAGGGAGTGAAACGCATTGCGCTCGTGACCGAAGACCTGTCGCGCTATGCGGACCGCTCGAACCTGCCGGCCATGGTCACCCTGCACGACCGCAAGCACATGGACGACGTCCAGCGCGAGCTGCGCGAACTGCCGGGCGTCACGGTCATCATCTACGACCAGACCTGCGCCGCCGAGAAGCGCCGCCGCCGTAAAAAAGGCGAGTTCCCCGACCCGAACCAGCGCATGGTGATCAACGAAGCCGTGTGCGAAGGCTGCGGCGATTGCGGCATCCAGTCGAACTGCGTCTCGATCCTGCCGAAGGAAACGGAGTTCGGCCGCAAGCGCCAGATCGACCAGTCCTCGTGCAACAAGGATTACTCGTGCGCGAAAGGCTTCTGCCCGAGCTTCATCACCGTCGAAGGCGGCACGCTCAAGAAGAGCAAGACCGGCGTGCCGAAGAGCGGCAGCGAAGACGGCTGGGGCGCCCTGCCCGAGCCGAAACTGCCGAGCGTCGAGCATCCCTACAACATCCTGATCAACGGCATCGGCGGCACCGGCGTGATCACCGTCGGCGCGCTGATGGGCATGGCCGCCCACCTGGAAGGCAAGGGTGCGTCGGTGCTGGACATGACCGGCATGAGCCAGAAGAACGGCTCGGTGACCTCGCACGTGAAGATCGCCGCCACCCCGGACCGCCTGCGCGCCCAGCGCATCGCCACCGGCGAAGCGGACCTGATCCTCGGCTGCGACATCCTGACTACCGGCGCCGCCGATGCGGTCTCCAAGATGCGTCCAGGCCGCACCCTGGCCATCGTCAACCTGCACGAGCAGCCGACCGGCACCTTTGCCCAGCAGCGCGACTGGGAATTCCCTTCTGGCGACGTGCGCTCGCTGATCCTGGAAGCCGTGGGCGGTGAATCGGGTGTCGATTTCGTCGATGCGACCAAGCTGGCGACCGCGCTGATGGGCGACTCGATCGCGACGAACCTGTTCCTGATGGGTTACGCGTGGCAGAAAGGCCGCATCCCCTTGACTGAAGCCGCCCTGCTGCGCGCGATCGAACTGAACGGCGTGGCCGTCGCGTCCAACAAGATGAGCTTCCTGTGGGGCCGCCGCGCAGCAGTGGACTTCAAGCGCGTCGAGAAGCAGGCGATTCCCGCGCAAGCCATCGTGGTGCAGATGCCGCAAAGCCTGGACAGCGTCGTCAAGAAGCGCGTCGAGCACCTGACCGGCTACCAGGACGCCGCCTATGCGGAGGTCTACAAGAACCTGGTGGAGCGCGTGCGCACGGCCGAATCGGCGCAAGGCCTGGGCAACAAGCTGTCGATGGCCGTGGCGAAGAACTACGCCAAGCTGATGGCCTACAAGGACGAGTACGAAGTGGCGCGCCTGTACACCGACGGCCAGTTCGTCGAGCAGCTCAAGACCCAGTTCGAAGGCGACTTCTCACTCAAGTTCAACCTGGCGCCGCCGATGTTCGCGAAGAAGGATGCCAAGGGCCACATGGTCAAGGCGCAGTACGGCTCCTGGATGTTCGGCGCCTTCAAGCTGCTGGCCAAAATGAAAGGCCTGCGTGGCGGCGCCTTCGACGTCTTCGGCAAGACCGCGGAGCGCAAGATGGAGCGTGCACTGATCGTGGAATACCGCGAGATGGTGGAAGCGCTGGTCGCCAGGCTCGACGCTTCGAATTATCTCGAAGCGACCGAACTGGCTTCGCTGCCGGAACAGATCCGCGGCTTCGGCCACGTGAAGGAAAAGGCCGTGGCCGAGTTCCGTGCGCGCAAGGCTGAGCTGCTCTCCGGCAACGTCAAACGTCGTGCTGCTTGAGTAAGCACTAACGCTAAACAACGTCATCCCGGCGCAGGCCGGGATCCAATTTCCTTCGCATCCTGCTGTCGCTGGTATAAGACACGTGCGTTGAACTTGGGTTCCGGCCTTCGCCGGAACGACGGCCTGGGGCGGCGTGCCCGGCTTGACGTTAACGTTAACGTCATATACCGTACCGAGATACCCCTGTCCTCCCGAACTCCCAAGGACCCAATCCAATGAACGACATCACCCCCGCCGCGAAACTCGACCTGCCGGAGCAGCCGAAGCTGGCCAACAAGGTGCGTTTCGTCACCGCCGCCTCGCTGTTCGACGGCCATGACGCCTCGATCAACATCATGCGCCGCATCCTGCAGTCGAACGGCGCCGAAGTGATCCACCTCGGCCACAACCGCTCGGTCGACGAAGTCGTCACCGCAGCCCTCGCCGAAGACGTGCAAGGCATCGCCATCTCGAGCTACCAGGGCGGCCACGTCGAATACTTCAAGTACATGATCGACCTGCTGCGCCAGCGCGGCGGCGCCCACATCAAGGTGTTCGGCGGCGGCGGCGGCGTGATCGTCCCGAGCGAGATCGAAGAACTGCACGCCTATGGCGTCACCCGCATCTTCAGCCCGGAAGACGGCCAGCGCATGGGCCTGGTCGGCATGATCCGCTCGATGCTGGAAAGCTGCGACGTCGACCTGTCGTCCTACGCCCCGACCTCGATCGACGCCTTGCAACAAGGCGATATCGCCGCGCGCCATCGCCCGCTGGCCCAACTGATCACGGCCCTCGAGAACGGCAAGGCCGACGAAGGCCTGCGCAAGCAGATCGTCGAAGCCGCCGACAGCGTCAAGGCGCCGGTGCTCGGCATCACCGGCACCGGCGGCGCGGGCAAATCCTCGCTGACCGATGAACTGATCCGCCGCATCCGACTGGACCAGGGCGACCGCCTGAACATCGCCGTCATCTCGATCGACCCGTCGCGCCGCAAGTCGGGCGGCGCCCTGCTGGGCGACCGTATCCGCATGAACGCGATCAATCCCTGGAACGGCCAGGCGCGCGTGTTCATGCGCTCGCTCGCCACCCGCGAAGCCGGTTCCGAGATCTCGCAGGCCCTGCCTGACGTGATCGCCGCCTGCAAGGTGGCCGGCTTCGACCTGGTGATCGTCGAGACCTCGGGCATCGGCCAGGGCGACGCCGCCATCGTGCCGCATGTCGACACCTCGATGTACGTGATGACCCCGGAATTCGGCGCCGCCTCGCAGCTCGAGAAGATCGACATGCTCGACTTCGCCGACTTCATCGCCATCAACAAATTCGACCGCAAGGGCGCCCAGGATGCGCTGCGCGACGTCTCCAAACAGTACCAGCGCAACCGCGAACTGTGGAGCAAGCAGCCGGACGAGATGCCGGTCTACGGCACGCAAGCCTCGCGCTTCAACGACGACGGCGTCACTGCCCTGTACCACGGCCTGCTGCCGAAGCTGGCCGAGCTGGGCCTGCAGGTGGAGCCAAGCAAGCTTGCTGCACCATCGCAGAAGTATTCGAGCGGCAAGAACGTGATCGTCCCGCCGGCGCGCGCCCGTTACCTGGCCGAGATCGCCGATACCATGCGCGGCTACCACCGCAATGTCAAGAAGCAGGTGCAACTGGCGCGCGAGCGCCAGCAGCTGAGCGAAACCAAGCGCATGCTGGCCGCCGCCAATCGCGAGGTAGTCCTGGACGACCTGATCACCGAGCGTGACAACGCCATGGAAGGCAGCGCGAAAAAACTGCTGGCCATGTGGCCGGACATGCAGGCCGCCTATGCGGGCGACGACTACGTCGTCAAGATCCGCGACAAGGAAATCCGTACCCGGCTGGTAGCCAAGACCCTGTCGGGCAACCCGATCCGCAAGGTCGCGCTGCCGAAGTTCGAGGACCACGGCGAAGTCCTGCGCTTCCTGATGCTGGAAAACGTGCCGGGCTCCTTCCCCTACACCGCCGGCGTGTTCGCCTTCAAACGCGAAGGCGAAGACCCGACCCGCATGTTCGCGGGCGAAGGCGACGCCTTCCGCACCAACAAGCGCTTCAAGCTGGTCTCGACCGGCATGGACGCGAAACGCTTATCTACTGCTTTCGACTCGGTGACCCTGTACGGCGCCGACCCTGCGCTGCGTCCGGACATCTACGGCAAGGTCGGTAACTCGGGCGTGTCGATTGCGACCCTGGACGACATGAAGGTGCTGTACGACGGCTTCGACCTGTGCAGCCCGTCGACCTCGGTCTCGATGACCATCAACGGCCCGGCCCCGACCATCCTGGCGATGTTCATGAACACCGCCATCGACCAGCAGATCGACAAGTTCGTGGCGGACAATCATCGCCAGCCGACCGACGACGAAGCCCAGAAGATCAAGGACTGGGTCCTGATGAACGTGCGCGGCACTGTGCAGGCCGACATCCTGAAGGAAGACCAGGGCCAGAACACCTGCATCTTCTCGACCGAGTTCTCGCTGAAGGTGATGGGCGACATCCAGGAATATTTCGTCCACCACCAGGTGCGCAACTTCTACTCGGTGTCGATCTCGGGCTACCACATCGCCGAAGCGGGCGCGAACCCGATCTCGCAGCTGGCCTTCACGCTGTCGAACGGTTTCACCTTTGTCGAGGCCTACCTGGCTCGCGGCATGCACATCGACGACTTCGCCCCGAACCTGTCCTTCTTCTTCTCGAACGGCATGGACCCGGAATACACGGTGCTGGGCCGCGTGGCGCGCCGCATCTGGGCCGTCGCCATGCGCGACAAGTACGGCGCCAACGAGCGCAGCCAGAAGCTGAAGTACCATATCCAGACCTCGGGCCGCTCGCTGCACGCGCAGGAAATCGACTTCAACGACATCCGCACCACGCTGCAGGCCTTGATCGCGATCTACGACAACTGCAACTCGCTGCACACCAACGCCTACGACGAAGCGATCACCACGCCGACCGACGAATCGGTCCGCCGGGCCCTGGCGATCCAGCTGATCATCAACCGCGAATGGGGCCTGGCGAAGAACGAGAACCCGAACCAGGGCGCCTTCATCATCGACGAACTGACCGACCTGGTCGAAGAGCAGGTGATGCAGGAGTTCGAGCGCATCGCCGAGCGCGGCGGCGTGCTGGGCGCGATGGAGACCGGCTACCAGCGCGGCAAGATCCAGGAAGAGTCGATGCTGTACGAGCACAAGAAGCACGACGGCTCGCTGCCGATCATCGGCGTGAACACCTTCCGCAACCCGAACGGTCTGGGTGCTCCGGCGACGATCGAGTTGGCGCGTTCGACCGACGACGAAAAGCAGTCGCAACTGACCCGCCTGGAAGCCTTCCACGCTCGCAATGCCGACAAGGCCCCGGCTGCCCTGGCCGCGCTGCAGCAGGCCGCGATCGACAACGAAAATGTGTTCGCCAAGCTGATGGACGCCGTGCGCGTCTGCTCGCTGGGCCAGATCACGACCGCGCTGTTCGAGGTTGGCGGACAGTATCGCCGCAATATGTAAGACCCTTCGCCGCCCACGCCCGTGGGCGGCGCACGGTGAGCATTGGTATTAAGCGAAGCTCACCGCATACACCGGCGGCAGCGTGGTGGACAAGGTCCGCCAGCTGTCGCCGCCGTTTTCCGAGATCCACACCCCGCCCGTCGTCGACCCCATCAGGAGGGTATGGCCGTCGCTGCTCACCGCCAGCCCGTGGCGGTACACCAGATCGTAGCAATGCTTCTGCGGCAGGCCATGGCGCAGCACCTCGAAGCTCTTGCCGCCGTCGTGCGTGCGCAGCACCGCCATTGCGGCGCCGACCGGGATGCGGCGCTGGTCCGCCTCCAGCGGCACGAACCAGGCGGTATTGCCGTCGGTCGGGTGGACCGCCACCGCGAAGCCGAAGCGCGACAGCGGCGCCGCCGTGATCACTTGCCAGCGCCGCCCGCCATCCTGCGAGCGCCACATGCCGTTGTGGTGCTGGCACCAGAGCACGTCTGGCTGGCCGGGACAGCGCACGATGCGGTGCGGATCCTGGATTTCCTCGTTCTCGTTCATCTCGGGCGGCATGTAGTCGGCGCGCATGCCGGTCGAACTGACGCTCCAGCTGGCGCCGCCGTCCTCGCTGCGCCAGGCGCCGCCGCAGGAGACGCCGACCAGCAGCTGCCCGGCGTCGCGCGGGTCGAGGCTGATGCTGTGGATGCCGGGCACGTCGTAACCGCCCCCGAACCAGTTGGCGCGCTGCGGCACGTCCCACAGCGGGCGCACCAGTTGCCAGCTGTCGCCATGGTCGCGCGAGACGAACAGGCCGCCGGGCAGCGTGCCCGCCCACAGCAGGCCGGGCTGGCCGGCATGGCCCGCCTCCAGCGCCCAGATCATGCGGTTGTTCCAGTCGGTCTTGTCTTCGCTATCCTCCGGCTTGGGCGGGTAGCTTGGTGCGGGCAGTTCGGTCCAGGTTTCGCTACCTCCGCGGCGGCGGTGCAGCTTGACCCCGAAATGGCCCAGGTTCAGGGCCGCATACAGGCTGCCGTCGCGCGGGTCCGGCAGCGCCATCGACACCGGCTCGCCCAGGAAATGGACCGGGCCGAAGTCCCAGCGGCCCGCTTCCTTGCGCAGTTCGAACAGGCCCTTGCGGGTCGACAGGTAAGCACGCTCGCTCATGTTCAGCCTCCAGAAAGGGCCTGCAGCACGTAGACCTGGCTGCCGGGCTGCAAGGGGTCGTCCAGGCGCGCCGGATCATGGCAGCGCCGGCCGTCGATAAAGATAGTCACGTTGGCGCGCAGCCGGCCCTGGTCGTCAAGCACGTAGCCGCGCAGCAGCGGATTGATGGCAAACGCATCTTCCAGGGCAGCGCGCAGTGCGCCTGCCGAGGTCTCGACCTGGGGCACGCTGGTAAAGCGCGCCAGTTGCTGGGTGAAGAACAGCCGTGCCATCGCCTGCGCCCATCATTTCTTAAGTGAAATGTCATTCTATGCCTGTCCGGCCGGCGCCGCATCTGTCCAATTCCGTGGGTCCTACATCCGCGGCTGGCCTAGAATGGACTGGACAACCATCCATGGAGTTCATGTATGCCGATCCAGCCCGAGCAACTTGCCGCCCTGATGGCCGAAGTCGAACAGGAAGATCCGATCGACTTCGCCGACCTCCCCTTTCCCGAAGACGAGCTGCGTACCCTGGTGGCCAGCCACCTGTGCGAAATGGCGGCCGCCATGGAAAACTTCAGCACCGAAGACCGCCTGATGACGCTGCTGGCGGTGTCGGCCAAGCTGGTGCTCGAAAACTTGGTGCTGCACGTTCAATTGTTGCGCCGGCATGGTCTTCCCGTGGGCGACAATGTCGAGGAATTACTGGGCCGCTTGCGTAAAGGAAACGCGCCAGAATAGCGCTTGTACCACCTGTCCAACACAAAATTTTTTGAGAGCAACAATCAAGAAATTTTTGCAACAATGTATCATCCATGTTGCGTTGGCACAGGATTCCATCATGTATTATTGTTGTCGAGTTAATTCTTCGCATTAACATGCGAATGCCAGACAACCCACAAGGAATTCCTATGTCGCGCCACGCCTCCAAGCTCAAGCTTTCCGCCGCACTTCTTTCCAGCGCCTTCCTGATGGCGGGTTTGTCCGCCTGCAGCAATAACCAGTCGACGGAAACACTACTGGCGGAAGCCAAGCAGTATCAGCAAAAGGGCGACCTCAAGGCGGCGATGATCCAGCTGAAGAACGCCGTGGCCAAGAGCCCGGAGGACGCCGAAGCGCGTATTCAGCTGGGCATGCTGCACCTGGAAATGGGCGATGCCGTCTCGGCGGACAAGGAACTGCGCAAGGCCCGTTCCCTCGGCGCCGATGCCGGCCGTGTCCTGCCGCTGCTGGGCAAGGCAAACATGGTGCAAGGCCGTGCCAAGGAATTGCTGGACGACATTTCTGCCGACCAGGCCAAAGGTTCGGCGCCACTGCTGGCCCTGCGTGGCGACGCCCTGCTGGTGACCGGCAAGCCGGACGAGGCCAAGGCCGCCTTCGAGGCTGCGCTGGCCATCGATCCGAACCTGGGCAGCGCCTACCTCGGCCTGGCGCGCCATGCCATGCTGAACGATGACCGCGCAGGCGCGGAGCGCCTGCTGGCCGAGGCGCTGGCCAAAGACCCGAAGAACCCGGACGTCTGGATGGCGCAAGGCAGCATGCTGCGCATGAACAACAAGGCTGACGAGGCCGTGGCCGCGTATGACGAAGCCCTCAAACTCAAGCCGAACGACCGCGATGCCTTTATCGAGAAGGCCTACGTCGAAATCGGCCGCGGCAAATTCCCGGCCGCCAAGCTGGCTGTGGAAGGCGCCGAGAAGGCGGCGCCGGGCAACCTGCTGGTGGTCTACGTGCGCGCCCTGTACGAGTTCTCGCAAGGTAAATATGCCGTCGCCCAGGAATCGCTGCAAAAGATCCTGAAAGTGGCGCCGGACCACATGCCGACCCTGCTGCTGGCCGGTGCCTCCGAGATGAACCTGGGCGCGGTGCAACAGGCAGAACAGCACCTGCGCAAGTATCTCGAGAGCAATCCGAACAATGTCTATGCGCGCAAGCTGCTGGCCCAGACCCTGCTCAAGAGCAGCCAGCCGGCCGATGCGGCTGCGGCGCTGGCGCCGGCACTGAAGGACGGAACCCAGGATGCGCAGCTGCTGGCCCTGGCAGGCCAGTCGCACATGCAGGTGCGTGACTTCAACAAGGCCAGCGATTACCTGGAGAAGGCGGCCGAACTGGCGCCCAAGGCGGCCGGCGTGCGCACCTCGCTCGGCATCTCGAAACTGGCGCAGGGTGACCAGGCACGTGGCCTGAAGGAACTGGAACTGGCAACTACGCTCGATCCCAAGTCGGCCGAAGCCAATGTCGCCCTGATCCAGACGCACATGGGCCTGAAACAGTTCGACAAGGCCTTGCAGGCGGTCGCCAGCCTCGAGAAGCAGCAGCCGGACAGCCCGCAGGTGCAGAACCTGAAAGGCCAGGTTTACCTGGCCAAGGGGGACGTCCCCAACGCGCGCGCCGCCTGGGACAAGGCGGTGGCGCTGCAGCCGGCCTTCCTGCCTGCGACCGCCAACCTGGCACGCCTGGACATGCAGGCGAAGCAGCCCGACGCGGCCAAGGGCCGCTTCCTGAAAGTGCTGGAAAAGGACAAGAACAATGTCGACGCGATGACGGCGCTGGCCGAATTGGCCCTGGTGCAGAACCGTCCCGACGAGGTCACGAGCTGGCTCGAGAAGGCCAGCAACGCCAATCCGGAAGCGGTGGCGCCGGCCCTGAACCTGGGCATGCACTACATCCGTACCAATCAGGCGCAGAAGGCCCTGACCCTGGCGCGCAAGCTGCAGCCCGCCAACCCGACGCATGGCGGCCTGCTCGAAATGATGGGCCAGGCGCAGATGGCGACCAAGGACACGGCAGGCGCCCTCGAAACCTATGGCAAGCTGGTGAACGTCATGCCGAAGTCACCTCTAGCCCAGGTGCGCCTCGCCAGCGTATACGCCGCCATGAAGAATGAAGCATCGGCCGCTTCCCATCTGAAGCGCGCCGTCGAGATGCAGCCAAACTTCGTCCCGGCACGCATTGCTCAGGTCGACATGGCGATCCGCGCCGGCCGCCACGATGAAGCCCTGCAAGTAGTGCGCGAGTTGCAGCGCGTAGATCCCAAGACTCCCCTCGGCTTTATGCTCGAGGGCGACCTGATGCTGGCACAGCGCAAGCCAGCAGAGGCGGTAAGCGCCTACGAAAAGGCGCACGCGCTGGCGCCGACATCGGAACTATTTGCCAAGACGCTGCAGGCACTGGGCATGGCGGGCCGAAGCAAGGACGTCAAGGCGCGCGGCACACAGTGGCTGAACCAGCATCCGAACGACGTGCCTGTCGCCCTGCTGGTGGCGGAATCGAACCTGGCCAGCAAGGAGTACAAGCCGGCGATCATGGTGCTGGAACGCGCAATTAAATCGGCGCCGAACAATCCGCTGGTGCTCAATAACCTGGCCTGGGCCTATCAGCAGGAAAAAGATCCACGCGCACTGGCGATGGCCGAACAAGCCTATAAACTGGCAGGCAACCATCCCGGCGTAATGGATACCCTCGGCTGGCTGCTGGTGGAACAGGGAGACACCGCGCGCGCACTGCCACTGCTGCAGAAGGCTGTCGAGAAAGCGCCGAATGCACCCGAAATCCGTTATCACCTGGCGGTTGCCCTGCATAAATCGGGCGACAAGCAGGGAGCACGCAAGGAAATCGACAAGGCGCTCGCCCAAAACGCGCCTTTCAGTGAAATTGATGCCGCGCGCGCATTGCTCAAGACCCTGTAAGTTTGATAATATATTGATATCAAACTGGTTTCGGTTCCGCTGCGCCGGTGGTGCTGCGGAATCGCCCCGATCGACGGAAACCGGGGCAGATTCCACATAAGCCACGCCTCGATGCAAGGACGTGGCACGCCAACCATCTCGGGCTTTCCTGAACCATCGCATGCCTGCATTCGGCATGGGATGGCGCTGTCCTGTTCCTCATCGGCCCAGGTTTCATTGGCTGCTTCCCTAGCGAACGCGCGATATATGTCAGTCGCGATACTATGGCAGCCTCTACTTTCGAGGATGTTTTATCGTGAATGACGATTCGTACGGAATTCGTCTACCGGATACTGCTGAAGGCCGAAACTCGGCCAGCATGCTCGTGAAACGCATGTATGCCCGTCGCGGGTATACCGGTTCGCGCCATGTCCTCGATGAGCATAATCGTGTGACGCTGACCGCCACCGACAAGGGTGAGGTGGTGGGCACGGTGACCATCGGCATCGATTCGGAGCTGGGCCTGATGGCCGACGAGTTGTTCAAGGACATTCTTGACGAGCATCGGGCGCGCGGCGCACGGCTGTGTGAATGCACCAAGTTAGCATTTGACCTCTCGGAGCGGTCGAGAGTTCCCTTGGCGAACGTATTTCATTTGGCACTCATTTATGCGCGCGACCTGTACGACTGCACCGACGTCGTCATCGAAATCAATCCGCGCCATCGCCGCTTCTATGAGCGCATGCTCGGTTTCCGCCAGCAAGGGGAGTTGAAAATCAATCCGCGCGTAAATGCCCCGGCTTACCTGATGCACCTGAGCCTCGATTACGTGAGCGAACAGGTCGAACGCCTGGGCGGAACCTTCGATACCCCCGCCGGCAGCGCGGAGCGCTCGCTCTACCCGTATTTCTTTTCCCCCCGCGAGGAACGCGGTATTATCAACCGCCTGTTGCGCATGGATGAGCACCACATTTCCTCATAGCGCAATATAGCGGTACCTGTATCGATAAGGCCGATCGCGCGCATGCGCGGCAGCGGCGCTTTACGTCAACTATTCCCATCCATGATGAAAAATCCGTTTCGCTACGAGCAGGCTTTTGCGCGCAATATTGGCTGGATCACTCCGGAAGAACAACAACGGTTGCGCAACAAGCGTGTGGCGATTGCCGGTATCGGCGGTGTCGGCGGGGTCCACCTGCTGACATTGACGCGCCTCGGTATTTCCAGATTCAATATCGCCGATTTCGACCGCTTCGATATCCCGAATTTCAACCGCCAGGTGGGCGCGATGATGTCCACGCTGGGCCAGCCGAAAGCCGAAGTCCTGGAGCGCATGGCGCGCGACATCAATCCCGAAGTCGACATCCGGGTATTTCCGGACGGCGTCGACGCCGGCAATCTCGACGATTTCCTGGGAGATGCCGACCTGTACGTCGACGGCCTGGATTTCTTCGCCTTCGACGCACGCCGCCAGACCTTTGCAAGATGCGCACAGCTGGGCGTGCCGGCCACCACCGCGGCGCCGCTGGGCATGGGGGCCGCCCTGCTGAACTTCATGCCGGGCGGAATGACCTTCGAAGAGTATTTCCAATGGGGCGACTTGCCGGACATTGACAAGGCGATCCGTTTCGCCATCGGCCTGGCGCCGGCCGGGCTGCACCGGCCCTACCTCGTGATGCCGGAAGCGGTGAATTTCGACGAGCAGCGCGGCCCGTCGACCTTCATGGCCTGCCAGCTGTGTGCAGGCATCGTCGGGACCGAAGCGCTGAAGATCCTGCTCGGCCGCGGCAAGGTGCTGGCGGCGCCCTATGGCATGCAGTTCGACGCCTACCGCAACAAGCTCAAGCAGACTTGGCGCCCTGGCGGCAGCAGCCATCCGATCCAGAAGCTGGCCATTGCAATCGGCAAGCGTCAGTTCGGAAAGCTGTCCAAGGACTGAACCGCAAAAAAATCCACTGCCGAGGCAGTGGATTTTTACTCCTGGATCCGGCAAGGCCGGATTCGACGAAGATTACTTGGCTTGCTTGCGGCGCTTGGCAGCGGCGCTCAGACCCAGCAGGCCCAGGCCCAGCAGGCCCAGCGAGGTCGGTTCCGGCACACCGAACACCACGTCCAGCGAACCATTGATGGTCTGGGTGCCAGTCGGGGTAAAGTTGTTCAGCTGGCCCGCCTGGAAGGACAGGTTGTAGAACGGACGCGGATCGACGAAGAAGTTCAGGCCGGCTTCTTCCAGCGAGAAGGTGGTGGTCGAACCGAAGCTGCCGCAGTTGATCGCCCTCGGATCGCTGTTGCCGCAGGTTTCCAAGGTCGGATCCAGGGTGCCGACACCGCGCACGGCTTGGCCGCTGGCCAGCAGGAGGTCGTCATCCACGCGGCCAGGCTGGAACTGGAAAGCGTCCGCGCCGGTTGCCGGCGGGGTGTAGAAAAGGGTATTGAAACGGCTGATGGAGTCGTTGTTCTGATCGAGGAACAGCTGGAAGCTGCCCGTACCCGGAGTGAAACGGAAGGTGGTCACGCCAGTTGTGCTGGTCGAGAAACGGCCCGAAGCCTGGTAGGTCGCATACATGCCATACCGGGCGCCCAGGCCCGTATCGGCGCCTTGGTAAGGCGTATTGCCGTCATTGGCGACAAATTGACCGGCAACCCACAGCAGCGACACATTGAAGGTGCCGTCGGGGTTGAAGGTTGCAACTTCGGTGTAGTTACCGGTGATTTTATCGGCGGTGAAACCATCGTCCGCGCGAGTACCACCTGGCGGCACGACAACGAAATCTGGGAGAACCGTAGCTGCCTGAGCGCCGGCAGTTGCGAACAGCGAGAGTGCAGCAGCTGCACCAGCAATCATCTTCTTCGAAAACAGTGCCTTCATTTTGATCTCCTAAGTGGGTCTAAGCTTACACAGGGTATATAGCAAAGACTGTGCCAGAATAATTTTTCCTTCTTTTTCAAACACTTAGAATAAAACCAAAATGATGCTGTCGAGAGATGTAAAAAAACCCGACAGTGAATGGCAATGTGTCAAACAGGTTTACGCGCCACAACGTTCCAAGTATTCCCCGACCTGAACTCCGAAGCGATTTCATAGCCGGCGTCCAGCATCTTCTGCCGGATGTCCTGTTCGCGGAACGGGCTGTACAGGATGCCCTTCTTGATGCCCCAGTCGTTGATACGTTGCGCCGCCCAGCGCAGCGGCGCGAAACCGCTCGGATATAGCAGCACATTCGCCGCCAGCGTTCCGCCCGGCTTGAGCACGCGCAGGATGTCGCGCAGCGCCCCGTCGACGGTCGGGAAGCAATGGATCGAGTTGGCGATGTTGGCCGTATCGAAGTGGTTGCTCGGAAAAGGCAGGTCGGCGGCATCGGCATGCTGCACCTTCACCTGGGGATCCTTGGCGAAACGCTTCCTGGCGCCGGCCAGCATCGAAGGCGCGTAGTCGATGCCGACCACGTTCACCTTGGGCAGCTTGCGGCGGCGGCGCCAGTTGAGGATCATTTCCAGCAGGGTTCCGGTGCCGCAGGCGACCTCCAGGTGATCCGGGCCGAAATTGGGGCCGAAGAAACGCATCTGGGTGCCGATCGTGCTGTTATAGGCGAACGTGAGGATGAAGAAGCCGCGGATGTCGTACCACCACGGCTCGGATGAGTAGGCTTCGGCGATTTCATCACGGGTTTTACCGCTCGTCATGGGCATTCCTTGCTGTAAATGGTGAAGAGAAGAAAGTGAATATAGGAGCTTCTGCAGCTAGGAGCAAGCTGCAGATGACTGCCAAAGGGATTTTTGTTCAACTACCCCACGCGGAGGGGCTGGAATCAGCCAATGCGTTTCAGGCGCGCAATGATACCGGCCTCTTCGCGAGGCGAGAAAAAGTAGGGAAACAGGGAGCGGTCGCCAACCGCGTGGTCGCCCTTCCCCGCCACCTCGGCAATACGCTGGGTGCCGCGGGCGATATGCCCGCGCAACAGCACGGCCGGCGCGTCGACGCGCGGATTCGGCCGCGATTCGCATTCGACCCGGAAGTCGAGCATGACTTCATAGAAGCGGCGGTGGCGCGGATTCACTTCGATGAAGATGTCGCTGCACTGGTGCAAATCCCTGGCATAGATGAAGGCCACATGGAACAGGGAGGCCAGCACCGCCTTGGATTTGATCGCCGGATCGAAGGCGAGCTTGATGATCTCGCACACCTTGCCTTGGGCGCGGTAGGGATCGATATGATCCTGGAATACCTGGTCGGCGAGCAGGCCAACGTCCGAATCGAGGTTGAGGCTCAGCGTACCGATGACCCCATTCTTGTTCGACGCCGTCAGGGTAATCCGGTTGGGGTCCTCGCCGATATGGTGGTTGCCGCTATAGCCGCGCCACGCATACATCTTGCTGATGAGCATACTGGCGGAACTTCGCTGCTCGTCGACGTCGGCGGCACGGATGCCGAACACGCTCTCGTTGATGGTGACGTCGACAATGCTGGGCGAATACGCATCTGTCCCGTCGTCAGCAGGTGCAGGGCTGACGGGTTCTGTCGTTAAGGTGTCGAACATGTGTACTCTCCTGGCGGAATGGACGCGTCATGCCGCAGCCGGGACTGCCTCATATCATAGCACTCGAAATTCTAATTTGGCAACAAATTGTTCTAAAGAATTTTATCTACATCATATCGAACAGCATGCCCCTCCTCCACCCCCATCTATGGGGCGACAGGAGATGGCCCAAATCTGGATTCTGTACCGTTGGGAATTGATCACGCCGCAGTAAGGCCGTGGGTTTAGTGCGCCTGCTGCTCTTGCTGGATGTCGTGATTCAGCTGACCGATCAGCTCGGAAGCCGCAGACAGAATCTGGGCCGAGCCAAAGCCCGCCCGGTGCATTTCGCGAAAGAACGAACGCGCCAGTATCCTGGCGACCTGTTCAGGGTTACGGTAAGCCAGCCTTGCCGTTTCCGGCGGCGCCCCTTCCGTTTCCTGCAGCAGCGCCAGCTGGGCGAAGCGCGAGTCGAGCAGGTGTCGCAGGTGACGTACCTGCAGGTAGCCGCCCAGGGATGAGGCCAGGAGCTGGAGCAGGCACAATGCCGTTTCGTCGAAGGCTGCGGCGTCCTTGCCGTTGGCGGCATTGAGCACCCCGACGATGCGCCCCTCGACACGGATCGGCGCACAGACGAAGCTGCTTCCGAGCTCCGTCCCGCGCCGTGCAAGCGCTGCGAATTCCGATTTCCGGATGTCCGCGACCAGCAATGCATTCCCGCTGGCCAGTACGCGGCCCGAAATGCCTTCGCCGCGCCGGATGGCCGCCTGCAGCGCGGCACTGGGCAAGGGACCATGATGGGCATGGATGCTCATGCACGGCTCGCCTTCCCCTTCGCTCCCCAGCAGCATGACCGAACAGCTTGCCGCGCCGATCACGCCGGCCGCGCGCCGGACCTGGTCCTGGAGGCTTGCCTGCTCCGGGCCTTGCGCCAGTGCCTGTTGCAGGGCTTGTAAACGGATCAGGGGAAGGGATACTGCCTGCATGCTTTCCTCGCGCAAGGATGAGTTGGTGATACCGATTTCAACATATTTCATTTATAGCATGCTATTGAAACCGGCCGTGTTATCACATTTGCTCTGCCCCGGCGGTGCGTGGTGAGATCAAGGCCTTGTGAAACAGGTGGCGCGCCAGCATCGGTAGCGGCATGCGCAGCCAGTTGCCGCGCAGGTAGAGCGCGCCCTGCGCCAGTGGGGTAAGGCGGTCGGCGCAGCTCGGGTGGAGCGGGACCAGGTTACGCAGGAAGATTCCGTCCATCAGGGTCAGCAGGGGTGCGGCAGGCCGGCCTGCCGCCGCGGCCTCGGCCAGCACCGACGCCGGCACCGGGGTCCCGAGCAGCCGGCTGCAATAGCGCAGCGCATAGAACAGCGGCCGCGCCAGCTGCAGCTGGACGGCGCGCGCCGCCAGTCCTTCCCAGAAGCCGGGCGCGGCGCCGAAGTGCAGCAGCAAGCGGTGCAGGTCGAGCAGGTCGCGCAGGCCATGGTCCGTTTCACCTTCGGAGAACAGGTGCACCGCACTGTGCAGCACCAGGTCGTGCGGCGCCAGCATCCACAGATGCTCGCTTCCGGGGATCGGCCGGGCCGCGGCACGCAGCAGTGCCGGATCCGGCCGCGCACGCGCGGTCTCCGGCAGGATGGCATGGTGCACGTCGATGGTACTGCCGCGCTCGACATGATCCATCGGCGGCAGTTCGTGCATCCATTCGCGGTAGTAGCGCTGGTCGTAGGGGTCCTGCTTTGCGCTGGCCCAGCCGTGCAGCATCAGCGCCGCCTCGACTTCGCCGATGCGCTCCTTCGGCACCAGGATGTCGACGTCGGAAAAGATGCGTCCCTGCGCCGGCGGCAGCCCGGCCAGGACATAGGCGGCCCCCTTCAGCAGGATCAACGGCAGGCCGAGGCTGGCCAGGGCGCGCCGGATCTGATCCACTTCGAAGCGCACGGCGCGCTGGTGCGCCTGCAGCACGACGCCGGCCCATTCCAGATGCCGGCGCGGGGCCGGCGGCACCGACGCCAGGAGGCCTGCTTCGGCGAGGCTGGCTCCCAGGGTGGCGGCCAGGCCGGCATTCGCCGCCTGGCGCAGCAGCAGGTCCCAGTCGGCCAGGCCGAGTCCTTCGACCCGCGCCGGATCGCGCAGGACCTCGACCAGCAAGGGCAGCGGCTTCATGAAGTGCCGCCTGCGAAACTGTCGAAAACGGCCATGGCATCGTCGAGCCGGCCGTAGCTGAACGTGTATCCGCTGCAGCCCTCGACCAGGCGTCCGAGGACGTCGAAACCCTGCCCTCCCAGCACCGCGTAATTGAAGGCGTTATCGACCATGCCGGTGAACAGGCGCGCCTTCGGCATCGGCACCAGGCTGGCCGGGGCGTCCGCTTCGTACCTGGGAAACACGACGTGGGTCGCACGCGCAGGTTCCGCAGCGGCGGCGACGCTGGCGCCCGGCGCCCGCATATGCGCGATCGTCCCCTTGGAAGTGCCATGGACCTCGGGGCCGAACAGAGCGTCCGGCGCATAGCTGCGCAGCACGCCGATCGACGCGTTCTTGAGGCTGACCGGGCGCGCCAGCGGCAGCAGCGCCAGGTCCTGCGGCCTGACCAGGGTCAGCTCGTCCGACAACAGGCGCCAGCCGCGGCTGGCAAGGGCGGCGCACAGGGTGCTCTTGCCGGAACCCGGCGGCGCCGGCAGGATCACGGCGGCATTGCCGCGCTGGAGCACGGCGGCGTGGATGATCAGGTAGCCGTGCGCATGGTGCGATACGCACCAGTTCATCACCCATTCGAACATCGGCAAGGCCTGCTCCAGCGGCAGCGGCTGGAACGGCACCTGGCCGTCGCTGTCGAATCGCACCTGCGGACGGTACCAGCGGCGCAGGCCGCCCGAGCGGCGGAAGGCGAGCTGGAAGTCGGCAAAGCCGTCCTCGCCCTCGACGGGATAATCGGCATACAGCAGCGCGATGGCATCGGCCAGGTGGGCGATGTCGGTATGGATACGGCTGCGGAAAGGGCCGGTGCGCAGCACCAGGCCGGGACCGGACAGGGCAAGGCGGCGCAGCATTTCTCCGCGGCCGAGGCTGGCCAGCGTCAGCATGGACAAGATTCGATCAGGCTGAGCTGCGACATTTCATCGAGCAGGACATGCAGTTCGGCACCGACGCTCGCGTCGTCGATCTCGAATTCATCCAGCAGCCTGGATGCCAGTGCCGCCATGGATGCAGGGCCTGGACGCAGCGCCTCGAGCACGCACAGCGCTACCGGTCCGAGCAGGTGGGTCGCTCCGGACAGGTCGTTGTACAACACGGCCTCCTCGTCCCAGCAGCGGTAACGAAGCGACTGGCCCTCGATCAGACGCCATACCGCATGCGACAACTCGACCGGCAACATCCTTATGTGCGATCGCCCTTGTAAGTGGACTCGAGGTATTTCTTGGTAGTTTCAATATCCCAGAACACACCTCGTGCCGGCTCGTAGTGACCAGAAGTCTGCAACTCACGCCACATTTGCTGCAAGCTGCGCTCCGACAGGAAACCGATTCTTCCGGACTTGACGTTCAGGTAAGCTGCCGTCAGGTGCATGCCCAGGTTCGACTTGTCGAAATCGCGCTTGCTGAGCATCTTGATCAGCGTCGTCGCACCATAGGTGCTTGTTGTCCTGCTGGAACAGCTGAACACGTCGCCGAACAGCGTCGTCGTCGACACCGGCCAGCCGCCGTGGTTCTTCCAGTAGCCCGGCGACTTGCCTGCGCAAGCCACCGCGTCATCCGGCGTATTGCTATTCAGGCCTGCGGAAAGGGCCGCCGATGCGGAAACGCATTTGAAATCGAACGCATGGCTCCGGGTCGTCCACAGCACGCCGGCCGCACCGAGCCCAGCCTTCGCCAGGCGGCGCCGCGCCGCGCCCTGCGGGGTCATCGGAGCAGCCTCTGCAGGGCGCCCTGCTTGGTTTTCGGTGGACACGGTGTCTATCCTCACATTGATATGATTTGCCACAACGGCATGCGTTTCAGATAAGCAAAAAACATGCCGTGTTGCACTGCTTCCTAAAACTCGCTAAAAAACAGGAAGATAGGAGAACTGCTCATCGTTTAAGCATGCAGTCTAGCGAGATTTTAGATCCTTGTGTCAGATTTTTCGACAGTGGCTAAGAATGCCTTAAAGGAAACTCTCAGGAATGACCAGCACGTCGCCCGGGCGCATTTGGATGTTGGCCGTGATGTCACCGTCCTTGATCAGGTCGTCGAGGCGCACGCGGTATTGCTGCTGCTTGCCGTCCACGGTGCGGATCAGGCTGGCGCGGTTGCCGGACGCGAATTCGGTCACGCCACCCACGGCAATCAGCACATCCATCAGAGACATGTCCCTGCGATACGGCAGAGCCTGCGGACGGGCTGCCTGGCCGATGACGCGGATCTGCTCGCTGTAATTACCGACGAAGTTCGTGACGACTACGGTCACGACCGGTTGCTGGATGAACTTGGCGAGTGCCGCCTCGATGTCGCGCGCCAGCTGGGTCGATGTCTTGCCGGCGGCCGGCAGGTCTTCCACCAGCGGCGTGGTGATCTTGCCATCCGGACGGACCGGCACCGACATCGACACTTCCGGATTGCGCCACACGATGATATTGATCGCATCACCCGGGCCGATCAGGTATTCCGGGTTCACCGCTTCGGTTGAAGGCAGCGCCGGCAGGTTGCTGGCGCAGCCGCCCAGGATGAACAGGCAGCTGATCGCGACAGCCTGGGCCGCGCGCTTGATCTTGGGGGTCATGTTCGTGCTCACGTCAAAATCCTCGGGTTGGCATGGCGCCTGGTCGGCTGCCGCATGCATGCAATATTGTTGAGCATAATTCTATACCATAGCACTTCGGCAACACCTGCACAATTGAAATACTTGTGGCGCGCGCGCCAGTCCCTGGCTTGCCGCCTTACTGCGGGCGCTGCAGGAGTTCGCGCACGTGGCGCACCGGAATGGCGTAGGTGATGCCGCTCGGGTCCGATACCGCGCTTTCCCGCAAACCCTTCAGGAATACCATATTGATCACCCCGACCACGCTGCCGTCGTCGGGCCGGAACAGAGGGCTGCCGCTGTTGCCGGGATAGGCGGTGCCGTCGAGCTGGTAGATCCGGAACGGCGAGCGCTGCAGCTGGGTGATCGCGCGCGCGTCGAGCTGGCGCGAATTCAGCGAGGGCCGCACCACCGGCGTGATCGCGGCCAGCAGTGCGCGGTGGGTCGCCGCATGCAGGCCCAGGCGCATGCCCAGCGGGTAGCCGGTAAATGCCAGTTCCTGCCCTTCGGCCACGCTGTCGTCGGCGGCCAGGGCCAGCGGGGCTAGCGGCGCGCCGGACAGGCGCAGGTGGGCCAGGTCGTGTTCCGCGTCCAGCGCCACCAGGCGCGCCGGACGGAAGCTGACGGAGGCGCCCTCGCCGCCGATCACGATTCCCAGCTCTTCCTTGCGCGCGGTATCGAGCTGCTTCGGGATGGCGTGGGCATTGGTAATGATGCTCAGGCCATCGCCGACGGCGAAGCCGGTGCCGACGAACACGACGGCAGGCTGGCGGGTCTTGAGCAGGCTGCCGACGCCGACCACCGAAGGCTTGATCTGCGCCACCGTACGAGGCAAGTTCTGGGCCATGGCCGCGCCTGGAACGGTAGCGGCGACGGCCAGGACGAGGGAGTGCAGGAGCACGTGCAGCGCGATTCTCCTGGACGTTTTGGGCGCCGCAGCAAGGTTTCGAACAAGAATCAATCGTGTGGGCACTTTTGTCTTTCCGACATTAAAATACGTATTTGACACAGGGCAATTTTCGTTAAAGAAACGGTCATGAGTGTACGCGAGCGGAGGGATGAGGTGGCAACACAATGTACAGCCAAACAGCATTTCCATGGCTAAATGTTGCTATCACATAACTTTTTAACGCTGAATTCATGGAAAAACCGTCAAATGTTTATTGTGGTTGGGAACTTGTGTTGCATGGACCACCATTTTTGTCGCGTCTGCCGCCTATTTTTCCGACCCGCAATTGCAATTGCTCAGTCAACAAGCGATCATGCAGACTATTTGACATTTTTATTGATTGATGAGCTTGCCAAATCACCGGCAATCTCTTAGGCGAGAATCCACACATGGCAGATATCACAGCCGCAATCCTTAACTTCCTCAAGGCAATCGGGAAGTACCGCTGGCATGCAGTCTTCATCACCTGGGCCGTGGCCATTGTCGGCTGGGTGGTGGTCCTGAAACTGCCCAACCAGTACGAAACCTCGGCGCGCGTCTACGTCGATACCCAGAGCATCCTCAAGCCTCTGCTGTCGGGCATGACCACGCTGCCGAACCTCGACCAGCAGGTGCTGTACATGCGCCGCACCCTGATCAGCCGACCGAACGTGGAACGCGTGATGCGCATGGTCGACCTCGACGTCAAGGCCAAGAACGCCAAGGAGCACGACGAGATCGTCGAAGAGCTGATGGAGAAGATCAAGATCGCCGGCACCGAGCGCGACGACATCTATACCATCAGCTACACCGCCCCCGATCCGAAGCTGGGCAAGGACGTGGTGCAGTCGCTGCTGACCATCTTTGTCGAAGGCAGCTTCGGCGGCAAGAAGCAGGACTCCGAGAAGGCGGTCCAGTTCATCGACGACCAGATCCGCAATTACGAGGAAAAGCTGGCGGCGGCCGAGAACAGCCTGAAGGAATTCAAGATCCGCAACCTGGGCATGCTGCCGTCGGAAGGCGGCGACTTCGGTTCGCGCATGATGGCTGCCAGCGAAGCGCTGAACAGCGCACGCCTGGAACTGGCCGAAGCCGAGCAGGCCCGCAACGCGATCCGCCGCCGCATCGCCGGCGAAGCCGCCCCGGGCGAGGCCGCCCCGATCCCGATCACCGACCCGGAACTCGAGTCGCGTATCGCCGCCGTCACCAAGACCCTGGACGGCCTGCGTACCCAGTACACCGAAGCGCATCCCGACATCATCGCCAACGCCCGCCTGCTCGACCAGCTCGTCGCGCGCAAGCAGGAACTGGCCAAGAACCGCAAGCCGAGCGCCGACCCGGGCGCCGGCTACAGCCCGATGCTGCAGCAGATGAACGTGGCGCTGTCGGAAGCCGAGGCGCGCGTGGCCGCGCTGCAGGCGCGGGTCAGCGAACACTCGGCACGCGTGGCGCGCCTGCGCGCCCAGAGCAGCCAGGCCCCCGAGATCGAGGCGCAGCTGGCCCAGCTCAACCGCGACTACGCAGTCAACCGCGAGAACTACCAGCAGCTGGTGCAACGCCGCGAGTCGGCCAAGCTGTCGGGCGACCTGTCCTCGGCCACCGACATGCTCACCTTCCGCGTGATCGACCCGCCGACCGCGCCGCTGCTGCCGTCCGGGCCGAACCGCCTGCGCCTGTTCTCGCTGGTGTTCGTCGGCGCGCTGGTCGCCGGCCTGGCCTCGGCCTTCCTGATGAGCCAGCTGCGTCCGACCTTCCTGAGCCAGGCCGCCCTGCGCGAGGTGACCGGCCTGCCGATCCTCGGCTCGATCAGCATGAACTGGACCGAACAGCAGACCGTCCGCCGCAAGCGCCGCCTGGTTGCCCTGGGCGCCGCCGTGGCGGTGCTGCTGGCCATCTACGGCGCCGGCGTGACCGCCATCCTGGTCCGCCCGGGCCTGTAACCGATCAAGGAGCAGACGTGAGCATTATCGAAAAAGCGGCGCGCCGCATCGACCAGGAACGCGGCCAGGCCGCGCCGGTCCAGGCGCCGGCGCCGATGCCGGCGCAGCTGGCTGTATCGCATGCCGTGGAAGCGGCCGACCTCGACGTCCTCGAACCGGTCGTCGCCACGGCGCCGGTGCTGCCGCCTGCGCCCCCAAGCGCCCCGACAGCCAGCGCGTCCGCAGCGGCTGCCGCGGCCCCGGTCCTCGAAGCCGATGCCGCGCCGCGGCGCCAGACCCGCAAGGTGGAACTCGACCTGGCCAAGATGCGCGCCAGCGGCATGGTGACCGCTGCCGGCGGCCGTACTTCGCTGGTGGAGGATTTCCGCATCATCAAGCGCCCCCTGCTCAAGCGCGCCTTCGACGAACGCCAGCCGCGCGAGAATCCGGCCAACCTGATCATGGTGACCAGCTCGCTGCCGGGCGAAGGCAAGACCTATTGCGCCATCAACCTGGCGATGAGCATCGCCATGGAACTCGACCACACCGTGCTGCTGGTGGATGCCGACGTGGCCCGCCCTTCGGTGCTGGGCACGCTCGGCCTGCCGGCCCAGCGCGGCCTGATGGACCTGCTGGTGGACGACAAGCTCGACGTCTCGGACGTCCTGCTGCGCACCAACGTCGACACCCTGAGCATCCTGGCCGCCGGCACCAGCACCCCGCGCGCCACCGAGCTGCTCGCCAGCTCGACCATGGCCAACCTGGTGCAGGAGATCGCCAACCGCTACCCGGACCGGGTCGTGATCTTCGACTCGCCGCCGCTGCTGCTCACCAGCGAAGCGCGCGCCCTGGCCAGCCACATGGGCCAGATCGTGGTGGTGGTGGAAGCTCAGAAAACCACCCAGCACGCGGTCGGCGAAGCGCTGCGCCAGCTCGAGGGCTGCCCCAACGTCAACCTTATCTATAACAAGACCAGGGACATCCCCGGCATCGAAGAAACGTATGATTACCACTATGGGTGAGCTGCGTGCCGGCGTGGCACGCATGCCGCGCCTGGCGCCGCTCGCAATCGCAGCGATGCTGCTGGCATCCGAGTGCCGCGCCGACTGGCGCGTGGTGCCGGCGCTCACGCTGACCGAGCGCTACACCGACAATTTTTACCAGGAAGGCAAGGACCTGAAACGGTCGCAGTTCATCAGCGAGCTCACGCCCTCCTTATCCTTCCTCAAGACCGGCCCGCGCCTTGTCCTCAACGGCACGGCGCAATGGCGTCATTTCGATTACCGCGACGACGACCTGCGCGACACGCTCGACCACAGCTTCGAATATGCCGTATCGGGCCGTGGCACGCTGGCCAAGGACTTCCTGTACGTCGACGCCAGCGCCTCGGCCAGGCCGAACAACGTCTCCGTCTTCGGTCCCCGGGTCGAGGATGCGCCCTACCTTTCGGCCAACCAGGCCAAGGTCAAGACCTGGCGCGTCAGCCCCTATCTCGAACATCGTTACGGAAGGACGGCAACCCTGGCGATGCGCTATGCGCGCGACCGGGTGGAAGGTGGACGGGGTGCACGCGGCTTCGGCAACAGCAGCAGCGACAGCGTCAGTGCGAGCCTGGCCAGCGGCCCGGCCTTCAATCAGGTAGGCTGGGGCCTGACCCATGTGCGCCAGGACCTGGACGATACCTACAATGGCGAGACTTCGAGCGAGAGCACGACCGCCAATGTGCGCTACGCGCTTACCAGGCGCTTCGCCCTGACCGCCACGGTGGGCTACGATAATTACCAGTTCGTAGGCCTTGGCAACGACACCGCCGGACGCAACTGGTCGGTCGGCTTCAACTGGACGCCGTCACAGCGCACCAACCTGAGCGCGGCGCTCGGCCGCCATTTCTACGGCCAGACCGGCAGCTTTTCCCTGCTCCACCGCAGTCGCCGCACCTCCTGGAACCTGGCCTACAACGATGGCGTGACCACCGCGCGCGAACAGTTCCTGCTGCCTTCCACGATCGACACCACCGAGCTGCTGGACCGGCTGTTTGCCGCTTCCATCACCGACCCGGTCGCACGTCAGCAGGCGGTCGCCGCCTACATCCGCGACACCGGCCTGCCTCCCAGCATCTCCGAGAACGTCAACTTCCTGAGCAACCGTTATTTCCGCCAGAAGCAGCTGCTGGGATCGATGGCTTTCAAGATGGCGCGTACCAGCGGCGTGCTGTCCCTGTCCAGCAGCGAACGCATCGCCCTGTCGAACGAGCAGAGCGACAGTGTTCTGCTGGGGACCCAGGTGGGTGGACGCAACGACAACGTCCGCCAGCACGACGCGACCGCCAACCTCAACTACCGCCTGAGCCCACGCACCAGCGCGCTCGCCGTGGTCGGCTGGGGACGCAGCCGCTCACTGACTACCGATGTCGTCGACACCCGGCGCGACTTCAGGCTCGGGCTCACACACCAGCTGAGCCGCGAGGTGCGCGCGGCGGTCGACCTGAACCGCCGCTTCGGCACCTATGGCCGTCTCGGCCGCAGCAGTGGGCCGTTCTACGAAAATTCCATTTCCGCCAGCCTGTCCGCCCAGTTTTAAGGAGCCGCACGCGATGTACGAGACTTACTACGGGCTGTCCGCCAAGCCTTTCCAGCTGCGCCCGGACCCCCACTTCTTCTTCGGCAGCAAGGGCCACAAGCGCGCCATGGCCTACCTCGAGTACGGCCTGTCGCAGGGCGAGGGCTTCATCGTCATCACCGGTGAAGTCGGCGCCGGCAAGACCACCCTGGTGCGCAACCTGCTCAACAAGATCCCGACCGACCAGATCGTCGCCGCCCACATCGTCAACACCAGCCTCGATCCGGAAGACACCCTGCGCATGGTGGTGTCGAGCTTCGGCCTGCCGTATGAAGGCGCCAGCAAGGCCGAGCTGCTCAATCGCCTGGAACAGTTCCTGCGCGGCGTCGACCGCCAGGGCAAGCGCGCCTTGCTCGTGATCGACGAAGCCCAGAACCTGAACGCGCGCACGGTCGAGGAACTGCGCATGCTGTCGAACTTCCAGACCGACGACCGCTCGCTGCTGCAGACCTTCCTGCTGGGCCAGCCGGAATTCCGCGCCACCCTGCACAGCCCCGGCATGCAGCAGCTGCGCCAGCGCGTGATCGCCAGCTACCACCTGGGACCGATGGACG
Organism: Massilia sp. LC238; assembly: GCF_000735635.1. Taxonomy (NCBI): domain Bacteria; kingdom Pseudomonadati; phylum Pseudomonadota; class Betaproteobacteria; order Burkholderiales; family Oxalobacteraceae; genus Massilia; species Massilia sp. LC238. Next base: position 28,697 of record NZ_JNNN01000062.1, read on the forward strand.
CGCAGGAAACCCGCGCCTACGTCGAGCACCGCCTGGCCACGGTCGGCTGGCAGGGCGACCCCGCCTTCGACGACGGCGCGCACGCGGCGATCTTCGGCTACAGCGGCGGCATCCCGCGCAAGACCAATACCCTGATGGACCGGGTGCTCCTGATGGGCTACCTGGAAGAGATGCACGCGTTCGGCGAAGCCGACATCAACACCGTGGTGCGCGACATCGCCGAGGAATACCAGCTGCCCGAGGTCATGGGCACGCCGGACGCCGGCGCCCTGCAGCAAAGCGAGCTGCGCACGGTCGATACCCGCATGGGCGACCGCCGCGCCGCCAGCGTGGAGGTGCTCGACGAACGCATGATGCGTCTCGAGAAGTCGATCGTCTCGGTACTGTCGATCCTGAAGAAAATCGTCGCCACGCCCCAGGGCGCGGCGGCCCAGCACATGGACAACCAGGAATGAAAGCCTACGAACCCGTCGCCCGCCCCGCTCCCGCTCCGGGCGAGCGCATCAGGAATGCGATGACCTGCGACGTCGAGGACTATTTCCAGGTCTCGGCCTTCGCTCCCTACATCGACCGCGACTCCTGGCCTTCGCGCGAATGCCGCGTCGAGGCCAACATGGAACGCATCCTGGCCATCTACGAACGCCACGGCGTGAAGGCCACCTTCTTCACGCTGGGCTGGATCGCCGAGCGCTACCCAGCCATGGTGCGCAGTATCGTCGTCGCCGGCCACGAGCTGGCCAGCCACGGCTACGGCCACCTGCGCGCCTCGGACCAGAGCCGGGAACAGTTCGACAACGACATCCGATCCAGCAAGGCCCTGCTGGAAGACATCGGCGGCCAGGCCGTGCTGGGCTACCGTGCGCCGAGCTTCTCGATCGGCCACGCCAACCTGTGGGCGCTGGAAGCGCTGCAGGAAGCCGGCTACCGCTACAGCTCGAGCATCTACCCGATCGCCCATGACCACTACGGCATGCCGGACGCGCCGCGCTTCGCTTTCTACCCGCACGGCCCGGACGGCCTGCTGGAAGTCCCGGTCACCACCGTCAACATGCTGGGCCGGAACCTGCCGGCCGGCGGCGGCGGCTACTTCCGCCTGCTGCCCTACGCGCTGTCGCGCTGGATGATGCAGAAGGTGAACCGCGAAGACCGCCAGCCGGCCCTGTTCTACTTCCATCCCTGGGAACTCGACCCGGGCCAGCCGCGCCCGCAAGGGCTGGACGCCAAGTCGCGCTTCCGCCACTACGTGAACATCGAGCGCATGGAAGGCCGCCTCGAGCAGCTGGCGCGCGACTTCGCCTGGGACCGCATGGACCGCATCTTCCTCGACCAACGATAACCACCCCTGCAGCACCGACGCAAGACAACAACACCAACAAGGCATAGCACGGCATGAACTCGATCATTGAAGCGGCACAGGCCAAGCGCGCCGCCCCGGTGCTCGCCACCGGACCGCAAACCCTCCACCTCCTGCAGCCGCACGAACGCGCGCGCTGGGATGCTTTCGTACGCGCCTGCCCGGACGCGACCTTCTTCCACCTGTCGGGCTGGCAGAAGGTCATCGAAGAGTCCTTCGGCATCAAGACCTGGTTCTACTACGTCCAGCAGGACGGCCAGATCCAGGGCGTGCTGCCGCTGGCCGAAATCAAGAGCCGCCTGTTCGGCCACTCGCTGGGCGCGATGCCCTTCTGCGTGTACGGCGGCGTGGCCGCCATCGACGATGGCGCCCGCCTGCTGCTCGACGAGGCCGCCGACAAGCTGGCGCGCGAGCTGGGCGTCGGCCACCTCGAGTACCGCGGCATGACCCGCGCCCACCCGGACGACGCCAGCTGGCACACCAAGGAGCTGTACGTCACCTTCCGCAAGGAGATCAGCGCCGACGACGAGGCCAACATGAACGCCATCCCGCGCAAGCAGCGCGCCATGGTGCGCAAGGGGATCAAGCTGGGCCTGAAGGGCGTGGTCGAGGACAACGTCGACCGCATGTTCGAGGCCTATGCCAACAGCGTGCTGCGCCTGGGCACCCCGGTGTTCCCGAAAAAATACTTCGCCCTGCTGAAGCAGACCTTCGGCGACGAATGCGAAGTGCGCAGCATCTACACGGAAGACGACCGCCTGGTGGCCTCGGTGCTGTCCTTCTACTGGCGCGACGAGGTCGTGCCCTACTACGGCGGCGGCATGGACCTGGCGCGCGAAGTGGCGGGCAACGACTTCATGTACTGGAACCTGATGCAGGCCGCCGCCGCGCGCGGTTGCCGCATCTTCGACTACGGCCGCAGCAAGCTGGGCACCGGCGCCTACGACTTCAAGAAGAACTGGGGCTTCACCGCCACGCCGCTCCCCTACGAATACAAGCTGTATGCCTCGGACAAGCTGCCGGACAATAACCCGCTGAATCCGAAGTACCAGTTGTTCATCAAGATGTGGAAGAAGCTGCCGCTGCCGGTGGCGAACTTCCTCGGCCCCTATATCGTGCGCAACCTGGGATAAGACGTGGAAGACCTGCTGCTGCTGATCCACCGGATCCCCTACCCGCCCAACAAGGGCGACAAGATCCGTTCCTACCACCTGCTCAAGCACCTGGCGCGCGACTACAAGGTGCACCTGGCGACTTTCGTGGACGATCCCGACGACTGGCAGCACGTGCCGACCGTCGAGAAGATGTGCGCAAGCAGCCATTTCGCAGCCCTCAATCCGACCCTGGCGCGCGTGCGCAGCCTGGGCGCGCTGGTCAAGAAGCGCTCGCTCTCGCTCGACTACTACCGCGACGCCGGCCTGGCGCGCTGGGTCGACCAGACCGTCGCCGCCCACAGGATCCAGCGGGTGCTGGTGTTCTCCTCGGCGATGGCCCAGTACGCCGACAAGTACCCGAACGCACGCCGCGTGGTCGACTTCTGCGACGTCGACTCCGACAAGTGGCGCCAGTACGCCGACAAGAAATCCTGGCCGATGAGCTGGCTGTACCGCCACGAGGCGCGCCAGCTGCTGTCCTACGAGCGCCAGGTGGCGCGCGACTACGATGCCTCGCTGTTCGTGTCGGCGCCGGAAGCGGACCTGTTCCGCCAGCTGGCTCCCGAGAGCGATGCGCGCATCGGCTTCTTCAGCAACGGCGTCGACACCGAGTACTTCGCGCCCGATGCCGCCGGCCCTTCTCCCTTCAAGGAGGGCGAGCAGGCCATCGTGTTCACCGGCGCCATGGACTACTGGCCGAACGTGGATGCGGTGCAGTGGTTCGCTAGCGAGGCGATGCCGCTGCTGCGCGCGCGCTTCCCCGAACTGCGTTTCTACATCGTCGGCGCCCGTCCGGCCCCAGCGGTACAGGAACTGGCGAAGCAGCCGAACATCGTGGTCACCGGCACCGTGCCGGACGTGCGCCCGTATATCAAGCATGCGCGCGCCGCGGTGGCGCCGCTGCGCATCGCGCGCGGCATCCAGAACAAGGTGCTCGAGGCGATGGCGATGGCCACGCCGGTGGTGGTGACGCCGCAGGCGCTGGAGGGCATCGAGGCCGAGCCGGGCCGCGAGCTGGTGCTGGCGCAGGACGCCGCCGGTTTCGTCGAGGCGGTGGCGCAGCTGCTGGCCCGCAGCGGCAACGACATGGGCCTGGCCGCACGCGCCAGGGTTGAACGCAAGTACAGCTGGCCGAGCAACCTGGCCTGCATCGGGGAGCGACTCGAATGTTCCTGAAACCTCCGCCTGGCATCGACCAGGCCGCCGCACATGCCGCACCTGGCTCTCTCCCGCTCCCGGCCGCGCAGGCGCGCGCCAGCATCGTCGCGCTGGCCGTCGCCCTGCTGGCCCCGATCCTGCTGTTCTACGGCACCGCGGCGTCGATGGTCGGGATCTGGAACAGTTCCGAGACCTTCGCCCACGGCTACGTGATCCTCCCGGTCAGCCTGTGGCTGATCTGGCGCCAGCGCGCCTGGTTCGCGCGCATCCCGGCGCGGCCCTGGTGGCCGGGGCTGGTGCTGATGGCCGGCGCCGGCGCGGCCTGGCTGGCCGGGCGCATGGGCGACGTCGGGGTCGTGATGCAGTACGCCTTCGTGGCGATGATGCCGCTGGCCGCGCTCACGCTGCTGGGCCCGCGCCTGGCGGCGAAATTCACCTTCCCGCTGCTGTTCCTGCTGTTCGCGGTGCCCTTCGGCGAGGTGTTCGTCGGCCCCCTGATCCAGCATACCGCCGACTTCACGGTGTGGGCGGTCCAGGCCACCGGTATCCCGGTGCTGCGCAACGGCACCCGTTTCGAGCTGCCCACCGGCAGCTGGTCGGTGGTCGAGGCCTGCAGCGGCATCCGCTACCTGATCTCCTCGATCACGCTGGGCTGCCTGTATGCCTACCTGACCTACCAGTCGAACCTGCGGCGCGCCGTCTTCATCGGCATGGCGGTCGTGGTGCCGATCGTCGCCAACTGGCTGCGCGCCTACGGCATCGTGATGATCGGCCATACCAGCGGCATGGAACTGGCCACCGGCGTCGACCACCTGGTCTACGGCTGGCTGTTCTTCGGCCTGATCATGTTCCTCATGTTCTGGGTCGGCAGCTACTGGCGCGAGGACGACAAGCCCGCAGTCCCGGTTGCGCCGCAGCCCGGCCACGCCACGGTCGCGGCACCGCGCGTGTCCCATGGCCCGGCAAAGTCGCTGGTGCCGGTTGCGGTGGCCGTTGTGGCGGTCGCCGCCGCCTGGCCGGCCTTCGCGGCGTTCAATGACCGCGCCAATCATGATCCGCGGCCGGTGGCGCTGTCCGTTCCGGAGCTGGCCTGGCCGGTGGCGGCGGGATTCCCGGACTGGCAGGTCGACTACATGGAGCCGGACGCACGCGTGGCACGCGCCTACCGATCGCCCGAAGGGCGTCCGGTCCTGCTGCAGGTGCTGTACTACCGCAACCAGAACAAGCAGAAAGGCCTGATCAGCTCCGTCAACCGCCTGGCAGGTGAAAAGAGCCCCTTCCACCAGACCGCCGCCAGCCAGCGCACCGAGCAAACCGGCGCCGGCCAGCTGCCGCTGCGTGAAGCCGTGCTGCAAGGGCCGGGCGGACCGCTGCTGGTCTGGCAAGTGCTGTGGGTCGACGGCCGCTACACGACCAGCAATGTCGCAGGCAAGCTGCGCCAGGCGCAGGGCAAGCTGCAGTTCCGCGGCGACGACGGCGCCATGGTCGCGATCGCCGTGCCCTACGAGGGCACGGATGCGGAAGGCGCACGCGCCACGCTGCGCGCCTTCCTCGGCCAGAACTTCGGCACCGTGGACCGTGCCCTCGTGCAGGCGCGCGGAAAATAAAGGAAGGCAGCATGCGCAACGACCTTGCCCACCTGGAGACTCCCGGCATGCAGCGCCCGCTGGTCGTGCACCTGACCTACTCGCTCGACGTCGGCGGGCTGGAAACCCTGCTGGTGGACTGCATCAACCGCATGCCGCCGGAACGCTACCGGCATGCGGTGGTCTGCCTGACGCGCTATACGGATTTCGCCAAGCGCATCACCCAGCCCGGCGTCGAGCTGTACGCGCTGGGCAAGCCGCCCGGCCTGGGGCTCGGCACCCACCTGAAGTTCTGGAAACTGATGCGCCGGCTGCGTCCGGCCATCCTGCACACCTACAACCTGTCGGCGCTCGAGTACAACTTCAGCGGCGCGCTGGCCGGCGTCCCGGTCCGCATCCATGCCGAGCACGGGCGCGACGCCAGCGATCCGCACGGCCTGAACCCGAAGCACAACTTCCTGCGCCGCCGCCTGGCGCCCTTCATCGACTGCTTCATCCCGGTGTCGGAAGACCTGCGCCGCTGGCTGGGTGAGACGGTAGGAATCCCGGCGGAGCAGACCCTGTTCATCCGGAACGGCGTCGATACCGAGCGCTTCGCCGCCGCTGCCGCCAGCCAGGCCTCGCCCTGGGGGCCGGACGACATCGTGATCGGCACCGTGGCGCGCATCCAGGACGTCAAGAACCACCGTGGCCTGATCGAGGCCTTCGCCCGCCTGCGCGAGCTGGAGCCGTCGCTGCGCGAGCGCCTGCGCTTGAGCATCGTCGGCGACGGTCCCCTGATGGGCGCCGTGCGCGAACAGGTGGCCAGCCTGGGCCTGCAGGAGGTGGTCTGGCTGCCCGGCGCGCGCGCCGACGTGGCCGCGCTGCTGCACGGCTTCTCGCTGTTCGCCCTGCCCTCGCTGGCCGAGGGCACGCCGGTCTCGATGCTCGAAGCGATGGCCTGCGGCCTGCCGGTGGTGGCATCGAAGGTCGGCGGCATTCCCGAGGTCGTGACCGACGGCGTCGAGGGCAGCCTGGTGCCGGTCCAGGACAGCGAGGCGCTGGCCCGGACCTTGGCAAGCTACGTGCGCGACCCGGCCCTGCGCAGGCAGCGCGGCGAGGCGGCGCGCGCACGGGTCGAAGCGGCCTTCAGCATGCGCGCCATGCTGGCGGAGTACGGCAAGCTGTACGACCGCCTTTGCCGGCAGAAGATTCGCCAGCCTGCTTGATTAAGCCTGGCTGAAGCAATCCAGAAAAAGATTAGAGAAACTTAAGGAACACCTACCATGTGCGGAATTGTCGGCATCCTGGATACCCGCGGCGCTCGCCCGATCGACCGCGAAGCGCTGCGGCGCATGAACGAAAGCCAGTTCCACCGGGGCCCCGACGAGGGCGAACTCTACCTGGAACCGGGCCTCGGCATGGGCCACCGCCGCCTGTCGATCATCGACATCGCCACCGGCCAGCAGCCCTTGCGCAGCGCCGACGGCACCATGACCCTGGTGTTCAACGGCGAGATCTACAACTACCGCGCGCTGCGCGACGAGCTGGTGGCCCAGGGCCACGTGTTCCGCACCAAGTCGGACACCGAGGTCATCATGCAGGCGTATCAAGCCTGGGGCGAGGACTGCGTGCAGCGCCTGCGCGGCATGTTCGCCTTCGCCCTCTGGGACCGCAACAAGCAGCTGATGTTCATGGCGCGCGACCACGTCGGCGTCAAGCCGATGTTCTATTCGCTGCTGCCGAACGGCCTGTTCGTGTTCGGTTCCGAGCTGAAGTCGATCATGACCTTCCCGGAACTGTCGCGCGAGCTGAACCCGCGCGCGGTGGAGGATTACTTCGCCTACGGCTACGTGCCCGAGCCGAACACGATCTACCACAACGCCTTCAAGCTCAGCCCCGGTTACTGCATCACCCTGCGCATCGGCGACACGCAGATCAAGCCGCGCCAATACTGGGACCTGCCCTTCAAGCCGCAGCCGCAGCGCCCGCAGGCAGACATCGAGCGCGAGCTGATCGAGCGCCTGCGCGAGTGCGTGGGCAGCCAGATGGAGTCCGAAGTGCCGCTCGGCGCCTTCCTGTCCGGCGGCGTCGACTCGAGCGCGGTGGTGGCGATGATGGCGCAGCAGGACAGCAAGGCGGTGCAGACCTGCTCGATCGGCTTCGACGATCCGGACTACGACGAATCGGTCTACGCCAACGAGGTCGCCACGCGCTACCGCACCAACCACTTCTCGCAGATCGTCGACAAGGACGACTACGGCCTGGTCGACACCCTGGCGCGCCTGTACGACGAGCCCTTCGCCGACAGTTCGGCGATCCCGACCTACCGGGTCTGCCAGCTGGCGCGCCAGCGCGTCACGGTGGCGCTGTCGGGCGACGGCGGCGACGAGAACTTCGCCGGCTACCGCCGCTACCGCTTCGCGATGGCCGAGCAGCGGGTGCGCGACAAGCTGCCCCTGGGTCTGCGCAAACCCGTGTTCGGCGCCCTGGGACGCCTGTACCCGAAGGCCGACTGGGCGCCGCGCGTGCTGCGCGCCAAGACCACCTTCGAGGCGCTGGCGCGCGACACCGTCGAGGGCTACTTCCATGGCGTCTCGCGCATGCCGGACCGCATGCGCGAGGAGCTGTTCTCGGACGGCTTCAAGCGCCGCCTGCAGGGCTACAGCGCGATCGAGGTGTTCCGCGAACACGCGGCGAACGCGCCGACCGACGATCCGCTGGCGCTGATCCAGTACCTCGACTTCAAGACCTGGCTGCCGGGCGACATCCTGACCAAGGTCGACCGCGCCAGCATGGCCCATTCGCTCGAAGTGCGGGTGCCGCTGCTCGACCATACGTTCGTGGAGTGGGCGTCAAGCCTGCCGGGCGACATCAAGCTCGGCGGCGGCGAAGGCAAGTACATCTTCAAGAAGTCGCTCGAGCCCTTCCTGTCGCACGACGTGCTGTACCGCTCCAAGAAAGGCTTTTCGATCCCGCTCGCGGGCTGGCTGCGCGGGCCGCTGCGCGACAAGCTGCGCGCCGCGGTGCGTTCGCCGCAGCTGCTGGACACGGGGATCTTCAACGCGGACTTCCTGAGCACGATGGCCGAGCAGCACATCGCCGGCACCAAGGATCACAGCGCGGCGCTGTGGCAGGTGCTGATGTTCGAGACTTTCCTGCGGGTGAACGCAGGGTCCTGAAAAAGGCAGCCGCCAAAAACGGCGATGCCCGCATCGGCGGGCATCGGGTCTAGCTGCGGTCGTTGCCGAGTGCGCCGGAGCGCGCGCCGCCCAAGCCCATCCGGTCGAGGTAGTAGCGGCCGATCGACAGCCAGCGCTTGCGGGTCTGGCGCAGCCAGGCCGCCGGCGGCTTGATCGGGTGCCATAGCACGTCCTTGCGGCGTCCCGCGCGCAGCCGGATGTTCATGGTTCCGAAGCTGCCGTTCTTCTCGAAACGGTCCCCGGCTTCGCCGTAGTAGCGCAGGCCGCGGTCCTGCTCGCCCACGTACTTGCCGTTGCCTCCGATGTCGACCACGCTCATGCCGGCGTGCTTGAGGATGGTGGCCCACATGTTCTCGCTATGCCCGCTCCAGCCTTCGCGGTAATAGCGGTCGATGGTATCGAGCGCCAGGCCGCTGATGCGGACGAAGGTCAGGAACACCAGCCAGCTCTGCGAAGGCGTGACGTCGCCGCCGGGAGAGCGCAGCATCGAGGAATACGTCCATTCGTCGAAGCCCCTGGCCAGGTGGGTCGCCAGCAGGTCGCCCTCGCGGCCGGCCAGTCCGGCGAACAGCGCGTGGGCATCGCCGGAGTACTCGACGTCGTCCTCGATCACCCAGTACTGCGCGTAGTCCGGCAGCGCCTTGCGGGCCAGCACGGCCACCAGGTCACAGTTGCCCGGGATCAGGCGGAACGGCCGCGCCGCGCCCTTGTAGGGATAGGCCAGGGTGTCGATCGCGTCCGGCCCGAACACATAGTGGTCGAGCGCGATCCCGTCCAGCACCACTTTGCGCACCTCGGTGCGCGCGTCAGGCACATAGGACACCAGCGCGAAATGGAAGCCGGGCCCCAGGCGCAGGAAAGCCTCGCGGAAGCGCAGCAGGCGGCGCCGCACCTTGGCCGGATCGGTGGTCTGGAACAGCAGTATTTCAGCCGGCATTCGATTCTCCTTCCTTGCCGCCGGCTTCAGGACTGGCGTCCCGGCCAGTCGCGGTACCACTCGTAGAAGCGCGCCAGGCCATCCTTGAGCGGCGTGGTCGGCACGAAACCGACCCAGGCCCTGAGCTTGTCGATCGAGGCATGCGTGGCGGGCACGTCGCCGGCCTGCATCGGCAGGAATTCCTTGCGCGCTTCGATGCCGGTGACTTCCTCGATGCTGCGGATGAAGTCCAGCACCCGCACCGGATTGTGGTTGCCGATATTGAAGACGGTATGCGCCGCCTTGCCTTGCTCCGCCGGGGTCGGCTTGAACAGCAGCCGCACCACGCCTTCGACGATGTCGTCGATGTAGGTGAAGTCGCGCGTCAGCAGGCCTTCGGCGAACACCGGAATCGGTTCGCCCTGCATCATCTTCTGGGTGAAGCTGAAATAGGCCATGTCCGGGCGGCCCCAGGGACCGTAGACCGTGAAGAAGCGCAGGCCGGTGGCCGGCAGGCCGAACAGGTGGCTGTAGGAATGCGCCATCAGCTCGTTCGATTTCTTGGTGGCCGCATACAGCGACACCGGCTCGTCGACCTGGTCGTCCTCGCTGAACGGAACCTTGGCATTGGCGCCGTACACGCTGCTGCTGCTCGCGTACAGCAGGTGCTCCACCTTGTGGTGGCGGCAGGCTTCCAGGATATTACCGAAACCCACCAGGTTCGACTGTACGTACGCAGCCGGATTCTCCAGCGAGTAGCGGACCCCGGCCTGCGCCGCCAGGTGCACCACCAGGGTCGGGCGCACGCGCTCGAACAGGGCCTGCACTGCCGCCGCATCGGCCAGCTCGACGGTTTCGCACGCGACCCCGGCCGGCGCCAGCAGCGCGGCGACCCGGTCGTGCTTCAGGCGCGGCGTGTAGTAGTCGTTGAAATTGTCGCAGCCGACCACCTGGTGGCCCATGGCCGCCAGGCGCGCGGCGACGTGGCTGCCGACAAAGCCGGCCGCGCCCGTCACCAGGACGCGATGCGTCCCACCGATCATTGCACCGCCTTCCGGCTGACGCGCCCAATCCCTTCATAGGCCAGGCCGGCAGCGGCCACTTCGGCCGGATCGTAGATGTTGCGGCCGTCGAAAATCGCCTTGGCGCGCAGGGTCTCGGCCAGCGAGCGGAAGTCCGGCGCGCGGAATTCCTTCCATTCGGTGACCAGCACCAGCGCATCGGCGTTGTCGCATGCCGCTACCGCCGAGCTGGTGATGGTCAGGAGTTCCTCCACGCGCGAGGCGCCGTGCTCGCGCTGCAGGATGTGCAGCGCTTCCTTGCTTGCCACCGGGTCGTAGGCGCGCACGCGGCAACCCAGCGCGAACAGTTCGCGGATCAGGACCAGGCTCGGCGCTTCGCGCATGTCGTCGGTGTTCGGCTTGAACGACAGGCCCCACAGCGCGATGGTCTTGCCGCGCAGGTTGTCGGCGCCGCCGAAGAAGCGGACCAGTTTCTTGAACAGGACGTTCTTCTGGTTTTCGTTGACGCGCTCGGTCGCTTCCAGGATGTGCAGGACCTGGTCGTGCTCGGCGCCGGTCTTGACCAGGGCCTTGACGTCCTTCGGGAAGCAGGAGCCGCCGTAGCCCATGCCGGCATACAGGAACTGGGAGCCGATGCGCGGGTCCAGGCCCACGCCGTGGCGCACCGACTCGATGTCCGCGCCCAGGACTTCGGCCAGGTTGGCCAGCTCGTTCATGAAGCTGATGCGGGTGGCCAGCATGGCGTTGGCGGCGTACTTGGTCAGTTCGGCGCTGCGGATATCCATCTCGACCAGTTTTTCATGGTTGCGGCTGAAGGGCGCGTACAGCTGGCGCATCAGCTTGGTCGCGCCGGCGTCGTCGCTGCCCACCACGATGCGGTCCGGGCGCATGAAGTCCTCGATCGCCGCGCCTTCCTTCAGGAATTCAGGATTGCTGACCACGGTGAAGGACACGGTGGAACCGCGCTTGTCGAGTTCGGCCTGGATGGCGTCGCGCACCTTGTCGGCGGTGCCGACCGGCACGGTCGACTTGTCCACCACCACCAGCGGCTTCTCGATGCGCTGGCCGATGCTGCGCGCCGCGGCCAGGATGTGGGTCAGGTCGGCGCTGCCGTCTTCGTCCGGCGGGGTGCCCACCGCCAGGAACACGACCTCGGCATGCTGCACCGCTTCGTCGTAGCTGGTCGAGAACAGCAGGCGGCCAGCCGCGGCGTTGCGTTCAACCATACTGTCCAGGCCCGGTTCATGGATCGGGATCACACCATTTTTAAGGGAGGCAATCTTCTGTTCGTTGACATCCAGGCAAAGAACGGTGTTGCCGACATCGGCGAAGCAGGCGCCGGAGACCAGGCCCACGTAGCCGGTTCCAATGATCGTGATCTTCATAGTGTTATCTCAGTAAGCGGGTGATGGATAAGCAGGTGATAAGCATGAAAGCGTGAAAAGCGCGTGTTGAACGGGGCGCGGAGCCAGTCCCTGCAAGGCTTCCTGTGTGGCTGAGGGGCGAGCACGATTGCCGCGTAACAATGCTTAACAGAACTTGAATTATAGTATCATGGTTGTCAAATTTTTATGGGTTGTGATTCAACCGTGCTGCCCCCCGGCAAAAAAATTCTCGTTTCCACAACACTCATATTTTCCAGCGGCCCCCCGTAGTATCGTTGTCAACTCAGCGGTTCCGGACGCCCTCCCAAGCGACCCAAGATGAAGTTACTTACCTTTAGCACCCTGTACCCGAATACGGAGCAGCCCAGCCATGGGATCTTCGTCGAGACCCGGCTGCGTTATCTCGTTGCTAGCGGAAAAGTCGAATCGCGCGTCGTCGCGCCGGTCCCATGGTTCCCCTCGGACAATCCACGGTTCGGCCATTACGCCAAGCTGGCCCGGGTGCCTCGGACGGAAGTACGTCATGGCTTGTCGGTGACGCACCCACGCTACGTGGTGCTGCCGCGGGTCGGCATGAATGTCACGCCTTATTTCCTGGCCCATGCAGCCAAGCGGGAAATCGGCCGCATCCTGGACGAGGGCTACGACTTCGATGCCATCGATGCCCACTATTTCTATCCCGACGGCGTGGCCGCGGTCATGCTCGGCAAGTATTTCCGCAAGCCGGTCGTGATCACTGCGCGCGGCACCGACATCAACCTCATTCCCCACTTCGCGCGTCCACGCAAGATGATCCTGGAAGCAGCCAGCCAGGCCGACGGCATCATCACGGTGTGCCAGGCCCTGAAGGACGAAATGGTGGGGCTGGGTGTCCGCGCGGACCGCATCACGCCGCTGCGCAACGGGGTCGACCTGGAGCGTTTCCAGCCGATGGACCGGGCCGCCGCCCGCGCGCAGCTGGGCCTGACCCGCTTCACCCTGCTCTCGGTCGGCCTGCTCGACCCGCGCAAGGCGCACGACCTGACCATCCGGGCCCTGCCCGCCCTGCCCGACGTCGAGCTCCTGATCGCCGGCACCGGTCCGGAAAAGAAGAACCTCGAAGCCCTGGCGCAGGAACTCGGCGTGGCCGACCGCGTGACCCTGCTGGGTCCGGTGGCCCAGACCGAACTGAAGACTTATTACAATGCCGCCGACGCGATGGTGCTGTCCTCCAGCCGCGAAGGCTGGGCCAACGTGCTGCTCGAGGCCATGGCCTGCGGCACGCCGGTGGTGGCCAGCAACGTGTGGGGCACCCCGGAAGTGGTGGCGGCGCCCGAAGCCGGCGTCCTGATGCCGGAACGGACCCCGGAGGGCCTGGTGCAGGCCCTGACCCAGCTGCGCGCCAATTATCCCGACCATGGCGCCACCCGGCGCTATGCCGAAGGCTTCGGCTGGGAGTCGACCACCCAGGGCCAGATCGACCTGTTCGGACGCATCCTGGCAAGAAAACAAGACATGGCAAGGAAAGCTGCGTGAAAATCCTTTATCACCACCGCACCCGCTCCAAGGACGGCCAGTACGTCCACATCGAAGAAATGATCAACGCCCTGCGCGCGCAGGGCCATGAAGTGATCATCGCCGCCCCGCCCAGCGCCGAGACCGAATCCTTCGGTTCGGACGCCGGCCCGGTGGCGCTGCTCAAGCGCTACATGCCGAAGACCTTCTACGAGCTGATGGAATTCGCCTATTCGCTGGTGGCCTACCGCCGCCTGGTGAAGGCGATCCGCGAGCACAAGCCGGATTGCATCTACGAGCGCTACAACCTGTTCCTGCCGGCCGGCATCTGGGCCGCGCGCAAGTTCAAGCTGCCCATGCTGCTCGAAGTGAATGCCCCGATCCTCGAGGAGCGGGCGCGCTATGACGGCCTGGCCCTGACCCGCCTGGCCCGCTGGTCGCAATCCTATTGCTGGCGCAATGCCGATGTCGTGCTGCCGGTCACCCAGGTGCTGGGTGACATCGTGGCTTCCTACGGCGTCGATCCCAAGCGCATCGTGGTGATCCCGAACGGCATCAACCCGGAACGCTTCGACAGCGCCCCGGACGTGCAGACCGCCAAGCGCGCGCTCGGCCTGGAAGACTACCTGGTGCTCGGTTTCACCGGCTTCGTGCGCGACTGGCACGGCCTGGACAAGGTGATCGCGCTGATCGCCCAGGATCCGCCGGAATCGCGCCGCCACCTGCTGGTGGTGGGCGACGGCCCGGTGCGCGCCGAGCTCGAGCAGCAGGCGCGCGACCTCGGCATCGAGCACCGCGTCAAGTTCACCGGCATCATCGGACGCGACGAAGTGGCGCGCTACGTGGCCGCCTTCGACATTGCCCTGCAGCCGGCCGTGGTCAGCTACGCGTCGCCCCTCAAGCTGTTCGAATACCTTGCCCTGGGCAAGGCGATCGTCGGCCCGGACCAGCCGAACATCCTGGAAATCCTGCGCGCCGACGACAATGCCGTGCTGTTCGACCCGGCCAGGCCGGACGGCCTGGCGGCCGCCGTCAAGCGCCTGTGCGAGGATGTCGAGCTGCGCAAACGCGTCGCCGTCAATGCACGCGCCACCATTGCCGAGCAACAGCTGACCTGGCATGCGAACGCGCACCGCGTGACCGACCTGTTCAAGGGATTGATGTGCCGTGCGTGACGCATTAATTTTCCTGGCCTTTGCTTGCATCATTCCCTTCATTTTCAAGCGACCGGTAGTCGGCGCGCTGGCCTATGCCATGTTCAGCCTGATGAACCCGCACCGGCTGAGTTACGGCACTGCCTACGATTTTCCCTTCGCGATGCTGCTGTGCGTAATCACCTTGGTCAGCGTTGCGCTGTCGCGGGAACAGAAAAAGATCCCGCCCAGCCCCCCCGTCATCATGCTTGGCCTGCTCTGCCTGTGGATGGTAACGACCTTCCTGTTCGCGCAGGACCCGACACGAGCCATGGTGGTCGGCGACCGGGTCTACAAGATCATGCTAATGATCTTCATCACTGTCCTCACCGTGCGTAGCAAGCGCGACGTTCAGGCGCTGGCCTTGACGGTCGCCATCTCGCTCGGTTTCTGGGGCTTCAAGGGAGGATTCCACACGATCCTGTCCGGCGGACGTAGCGGCGTACTTGGTCCTGCAGACAGCTTTATCAGCGACAATAATACGATTGCGCTAGCACTCCTGGTAACAGTGCCAGTGCTGGTTTACCAGAGTTCGCATGCACGCACGAAGCTGGGCAGGTGGATAGCCGGCGGAACAACGCTGCTGACGGTCGTAGCAACGATCGGCTCCTATTCGCGTGGTGCCTTGGTCGGATGCGTAGCCATGGCCTTGTTCCTTTGGCTGAAGTCGACGTCAAAGCTCAAGACCGGCCTTGCGATCGCGCTGCTGGCTCCCGTGATTCTGCTATCGATGCCGGAAGAGTGGACCGGGCGCATGCACTCGATCAATAACTACGAAGAAGACGAGTCGGCTCAGGGGCGCCTGAATGCCTGGGAATTCGCGGTGAATGTCGCCAATCAGTTCCCCTTGGGCGGAGGCCCTGGCATCTTCTCGCCCGACAGTTTCCTGAAATACGCGCCGAACCCGGAGACCTTCCACGTCGCGCACAGCATCTACTTCCAGATGTTGGGCGAGCACGGCTGGTTCGGATTAGCGCTGTTCCTGGCAATGCATGCCTGTACCTGGCGCACCGGGAGCCGCGTCATTCGCCACTGCGAAAACAAGCCGGAGCTGGCCTGGGCCTCAATGCTGGCACGAATGTGCCAGGTCAGCCAGATCGGCTACCTGGTAGCCGGCGCCTTCCTCACCCTGGCGTATTACGACCTGGCCTATTACGTGATGGCGATCGTGATCACGCTTGACAAGGTGCTGATTCGCTACCCCCAGGACGACGATATCCCGCCGCTGCACTTGCCGTTCGGAAAACGCAAAGCCAGGCGCGACACACCAAAGCCTCCGGCCAGTACTCCCGCGGGTATTTAACGGCCGGGATTCAAACCAGCACTTCCAGGGCCGCGGGATGGCCCAGGAAGTTGGCCGGGCTGGCGCTGGGACCATAGGCGCCGGACTGGAACACGACGATCAGGTCGCCTTCCTCGGCATGGGCCAGGTCGAGCCGCTCGGCCAGGATGTCGAGCGGTGTGCACAGCGGTCCGGTCACCGAGGCCGGACCGGTCTGCTCCGGGTTCATGCGGTTGCCCACGGCCACCGGATAGTTCTTGCGGATGACCTGCCCCAGGTTGCCCGAGGCGGCCAGGTGGTGGTGCATGCCGCCGTCGGTCACCAGGAACACTTCCCCGCGCGAGAGCTTGCGGTCCAGCACGCGCGCCACATAGATCCCGCATTCACCCACCAGGTAGCGTCCCATTTCCAGGGCGAGGCGTGCCTGCGGGAGGCCGGACTGCAGGCGCGGCAGCCAGCCTGCCAGCTGTTCGCCGATCGGCGCGATGTCGAGCCGCGCCTCGCCCGGGAAATACGGAATCCCGAAGCCGCTGCCGATGTTCAGCTGGCGCACCGCGAGCGGGCTGTCCCCGGCCAGGCGCAGCGCCAGCTCCAGGCTCTGCGATTGCGCCTCGACGATGGCCTCGGGGCGCAGGCTCTGCGAGCCGCTGAAGATGTGGAAGCCCTGGAAGTCCAGGCCCAGGCTCGCCACCTGGCACAGCAGCGCCGGCGCCTGCTCGGCGTCGATGCCGAAAGGCTTGGCGCCGCCGCCCATCCGCATGCCCGAGGATTTCAGTTCGAAGTCCGGGTTGATGCGCAGCGCCACCCGCGGCGCGATGCCGAGGGCGTCGCCCAGGCGCGCCACGCAGGCCAGCTCGCGCGCCGACTCGAGGTTGATGCAGACCCCGGCCGCGATGCCCTGCGCCAGTTCGGCCTCGGTCTTGGCCGGGCCGGCAAAGCTGACGTGGCCTGGCGCCATGCCGGCATCCAGGGCGGTGCGCAGTTCGTTCGACGAGGCCACATCCAGGCCGTCGACCAGGCCGGCCAGGTGCTGCACCAGGGCCGGCATCGGATTGGCCTTGACCGAATAATGCAGGCCGACCGCTTCCGGCAGCTGGGTGCGCAGCTCGCGCACCCGCGCCGTGCACAGCGCGCGGTCATAGGCGAAGAAGGGGGTGCGGCCGACCCGCTGCGCGAGCCGGGTCAGCGGGATGCCGCCGACCTGGAGCTCGCCGTCGACGACGGGAAAATGGATCTGGGGCGCGTGGCGCGGTTTGGCGGTGCTCATGGTGTTGCCTGTGCTTCCGTGTAAAGGGTCTGGCGCAGCAGCTTGCGGTCGATCTTGCCGTTCGGGTTGCGCGGCAGCCCGTCGCCCTGCAGCTTGACGAGGTCCGGCGCCGGCACCATGTAGGCCGGCAGGCGGCGCCGGCATTCCGCCAGCAAGGCCGCCGGATCGAAGGCGTCCGGATCGGGTACCTGCGCGACCAGTGCGATCGCCTGGCCGAGCTGGCCGTCGTCGACGCCGAAGGCGGCCGCTTCCAGCACCAGGCCGGTGGCCTGCACCACGCTTTCGATCTCGGTCGGGCTGATGCGGTAGCCGGATACCTTGATCATCTCGTCGCTGCGGCCGATGAAATACAAATAGCCTTCGCTGTCGCGGCGCACGGTGTCGCCCGACCACACCGCCAGTTCCGGCAGCGGCAGGCCGGCTTCGCGGCCGGGTGCCGGGCGGAAGCGCTGCGCGGTGCGTTCGGGGTCGTTCCAGTAACCCATGGCCACCAGTGCGCCGCGGTGCACCAGCTCGCCCGGTTCGTCGTCGTCGCAGAGGCTGCCGTCGGGACGCACCACCAGCACCTCGGCATTCGGGATCGCCTTGCCCATCGAGCCCGGCCGGCGCTCCAGTTCGGACGGCGGCAGGTAGGTCGAGCGGAAGGCCTCGGTCAGCCCGTACATCAGGAAGATCTGGGTAGACGGCAGGCGCCCGCGCAGGGCCTCGACCGTGACCGGCGGCATGGCGCCGCCCGAATTGGTGATGAAGCGCAGGCTGCAGCCGGCCGGCCATTCCAGGCGCGCCAGCGCGTTCCACAGCGGCGGCACCGCCGCCAGCACGGTGATGCGCTCGCTCGCCACCATGGCCACGATGTCCTTCGGGAACAGGTAGTTCATCAGCACCACGCTGGCGCCGCGCAAGAAGGCCGTGGTCAGCTGGCTCAGGCCATAATCGAAGCTGAGCGGCAGCACCGACAGGATGCGGTCGCTCGCGCGCAGGTCCAGGTAACTCGCCACGCTGGCGGCGCCGGCCACCAGGTTACGGTGCGACAGCACCACCCCCTTGGGCGCACCGGTGCTGCCGGAGGTATACAGGATGGCCGCCATGTCGGCATCGATGCGGCGCGCCGCCGTCGGGTCGAAGGCGCCGGCCGCGCAGGCCGTCACGGCGTTCCAGGCCAGGGTGCGCAGGGCCGTTCCCGGCGCACCCTGCGCATCGGCTTCGGCCAGCAGCACGGTTTCCAGGTCGGGGCAGGCCGCCAGCGCGGGCGCCAGGCTGGCCAGCCGGTCGGCCGTGGTGGCGAGCAGGCGCACGTTGCAGTCGGCCAGGATGTAGGCCACCTGCTCCGGCTTGAGCAGCGGATTGACGGGAACGAACACGCAGCCGGCGGCAGCGGCGCCGAACATCGCCGCCACGTTCTCGATGCGCTTTTCCATATAGACGGCCACGCGCGTGCCGGGCGCCAGGCCCTGCTCGCGCAGCAGCAGCGCGACCGACGCGACCAGGCCGGCCAGGTCCGCATAGCTGCAGCGCCGCGCGCCGTAGGCCAGGGCCGCGGCATCGGGCGTGCGCCGTGCGGCCTCGAAAATGCTGTCGTGGATCAGAGTGTTCATCAATGCCTTGTTGTTCCGCCCGGCTGGACGCTGCGGGCAGGCGCCATCTTACCAGTTCACGCCAGGCAAGTCCCGGCCGTCCGGCACACGCTATCCGACGCGTTGCCGGAGATAACGCATGTTATATTTAATGCATGTCGACAATAGCTCACCAGGCTCCCCCGCGCCGGGTACTGCCTTCCGTTCCCGTCCTGTCGCCGGCCTCCTTCTTCCAGCGCGGCGGCGCCTCCCTCCCCAGCCTGCTCGATGCGGCCGCGGTGCGCATGGTGACGAGCGGACGCATCGCGATCGGCCTGGCCTTGCGCGAGATGGGGGTAGGCCCGGGCCACACCGTGCTGGTGCCGGCCTACCACAGCCCCTCGATGATCCCGCCGGTGCACTGGTGCGGCGCCTCCGTCGTGTTCTACCGGGTGCACCCGGACAGCACCATCGACCTCGAGGACATCGCCGCCAAATTCGATGGCAGCGTGAAGGCGGTCATGGCGACCCATTTCTTCGGTTTTCCCCAGGACCTGCGCGCCCTGCGCGCCCTGTGCGACGCGCACGGCGCCATGCTGCTGGAAGACTGCGCGCACGCCTTCTTCGGCCACCATGCGGGCACCCCGGTCGGCAGCACCGGCGACTACGCGATCGGCAGCAGCATGAAGTTCTATCCGATCTACGAGGGCGGCTGCCTGGTGTCGCACCGCCACCCCCTTGGCATTCCCCTGCGTTCGGCTGGCCTTGGCTTCGAAGCCAAGGCCGCGCTGGCGGCGCTCGAGATGGCCTTCGCCCACGGCCGCCTGCCAGCCTTGCGCCTGGCGCTGTCGCTGCCGCTGCGCCTCAAGAGCGCGCTCTGGAATGCCCTCAAGTCGCGCCGCCCTACGGGTGACGCCGCCCCGGCCCTTGCTCCGGATTCCTCGGACAGCAGCTACAACTTCGACCCGCGCTGGCTCGAGAAGCGCTCCTCGCTGTTTTCGCGCCTGACCGTGCGCCTGGCGTCGCGCGCGCGCATCGTCGCGCTTCGCCGCCGCCATTACCTGCAGCTCCAGCAGGCGCTCGACGGGCTGCCGGGCTGCCGGCCCCTGCACCCGACGCTGCCCGAGGGCGCCTGCCCCTGGATCTTCCCGCTGCTAGTGGACCAGGCCGAGGCGGTGGCGGCCAGCCTGCAGGCGGCCGGCGTGCCGATGGTGCGCTTCGGTGCGAGCCTGTGGCCCGGCGTCGACGCCGCCACCTGCGCCAACAGCATGGCGCTGGGACGCCAGCTGATCGGCCTGCCCTGCCACCAGGAACTGCGCGCGGAGGAACGCGATCGGCTGCGCGACGCCCTCCGGCGCGCACTCGGCGCCACACCGGCATTGACGGCATGAGCTGGACCGTCGTTCCCGCGTCCCGATTCGACGACCACCTTCCCCGCTGGCAGGCGCTGCATGCCACCACCGGCGGCTCGCCCCTGCTGGCGGCCGACTTCCTGGCGGCCGCGCTGGACACCCTCGGCAGCGGAGAAGAACTGCTGGCCTGGTACGAAGAGGCCGGCCTCACCCGCGTCATGACCGTGATGGCGCCCGCCGGCCTGGGCCGCTGGGCCACCTTCCAGCCTTCGCAGGCGCCGGTCGGCTTCTGGCTGCAGCGCGATGCCGGCTCGCCGGAGCCTTACATTCCCGGCCTGCTGAGCGTCCTGCCTGGCGCCGCCCTGGTGCTCGGCATCACCCAGTGCGATCCGATGCTGTTGCCGCGCCCGGACGCCAGCGCCCGCACGCGCACCCTCGACTACATCGAGACTGCCCGCATCAGCCTGGCGCCCGGCTTCGAGGCCTACTGGAATGCGCGTGGCAAGAACCTGCGCAGCAACCTCAAGAAACAGCGCAAGCGCCTGCAGCAGGAAGGCTGCGCCACCCGCCTGCAGGTCCTGCGGACGCCGGAGGAGATGGCGGCGGCGGTGCGCGACTACGGCATGCTGGAAACGCAAGGCTGGAAAGGCGCGGCCGGCAGCGCGGTGCGCGGCGATGACGCGCAGGGCCGGTTCTACCGGGCCATGCTGGAAGCCTTTGCCCGGCGCGGCGCGGCGCGCGTCTACCGTTACTTCATCGGCGACCGCCTGGCGGCCATGGACCTGTGCGTGGAGGGCGGCGGCTGCGTGGTCGTGCTCAAGACCGCCTATGACGAAAGCCTCGGCGGCGCGCTGTCGCCGGCGCTCCTGATGCGCGAGGAAGCCTGCCGCGACATTTTCGAGGACGGCCGTTTCGAACGGATCGAGTTCTACGGACGGGTGATGGAATGGCATCTGCGCTGGACCGACGAGATCCGGACCATGTACCACCTGAACAGCTACCGCTGGCCGCTGCTGGCGCGCCTGCATGCGCTGGCGGCGCGGCGCCAGCCGGCGCCTGCCGCTGCCGCCGCCGCCGAATGAGCGGCGGGCAGCGCGGGCTTCAGCCCAGCATGCGCTGTTTCATTTCCCTGTCGGCCGGCCCGGCCTGCATTTCCTGCGGGCCGCCGCCCACCATGTCCCGCAATTGCGACAGGCTGGCGAACTGGCCGCCCAGCTCGTCGCGGAACCAGGTGCAGAAATCGCGCACGGTGGCGATGAAGCGCTCCAGGTCGGCGGCGCTGCGCACATAAGGGGTGTGCCCGATCGCCATCGACGGGCTGTGGTAAGTCAGGGTGAACACTTCGCAGCCGGCGTGGCGCAGGCTGGCGGCGAGGCGCCGCATCTCGGCCCCGCTCGCGACTTCGGGACTGAGGCGGATGCGTTCGAGCGCGCGCGAGCGCGCCATGATGCCGCCCAGGCGCGCACGCTGCGCCAGCGGATGCTGCGCCAGTTCGAACAGCTGCGGGCCGAAGCTACGCAGCCAGCCGGCGTAACCGGTGGTTACCGGCACTTCGAGCAGCGCGCGCTGGCCGGCCTGGAAAAAATACGGATGCTCGTCATGGTCCCGGAAGTCGGGGCCGCTGTCGTAGGCAAAGGAGGTGTAGGGCACCACGCTGGTATCGATGGCATAGCCCAGCGAGGCGATCGATTCCGCCGTATGCCGGCCGAGCCCGTAGCGGCCCGCCTTGAACGCGAGCGGCACGTGGCCGAAGGCGTCGACGATCGCCTCGGTCAGCCGCTGCAATTTTTCGTATTCGAGTTCGCGCGGCAGGTTGCCGGCATAGGAATTGAAACGGTTGACCTGCTCGACGTGCGGCGGCGACACCCAGGGATGCAGGTGGGCGCCGATTTCGCAGCGGCCCTCTTCCATCAGGCGCCGCAGCGTGGCCGCCGAAGCCGGCGCCGTGGTGACCGGCCAGTCGCACATATAGGTCGGCACGATGCCGAGCCCGTCGAACACGCGCTCGTGCATCAGCGGCTGGCCCGCGATCGAGGTGGTGCCGACGTTGAGCCGGTCGAAGGGCCGGTCCCAGGCGAACTCTTCCTCGGCATCCACGACCACGACCAGCACGGGACGGCTGCCGGGTGCGAGACGCGCCCGCACACGCTTGTCGTTTACCGGCATGGGCGTCCGTTCTGGATTCCGGCTCCCGCACCGGGGTGCGGGATGGAACACCAATCGTCGCGTTCGCCCTCGTATCGGAGAGCGTGATGGGAAAAGCCTTTGCCGGAGCGTGACACGTTTCGCCTTATGCGGTTGAGCGCAGCAGCCCTTGCTGCTCACTATATTTCCATATTAACACATCAATGTTGTTGCTCTGCGCACAACAAGAACAGAGCACAGGCAAGACCTCTTCGAGGCCTCCAGCGGCAAACCGTCTGCGCAGCATATTCTGTTTTGCAAAAACCTCAATCATATAATTTTATTGCGACATTTTGATAAGAGGAAATATTGCATTTTTAGCGTATTGCCATTCCATCCAGTGTCGAATTCTAATTGCTATCGATATAAAAACCCATTTGAATAAGTAGCAATAAAATAGATATAAGTGTATGAATCTAAACATTTTTTCATTTTTATGATTCAGTTATGCCACACTTCATTGCGATTTTTTTACAATTTCTCCGGTGTGGCTTGACTGTACCTATTGATCTAGATAGTAAAATGCCGATTTTCTGTTGTTTTCGCGTGGAAATTGCCTAAATACTAAACACGGAATTTAGTGATTCGGGTAAAGTAAAGTTCTCACAGGAAATTATTTCCTAAGAACACTTGCCTATAATCATGAATTCCAAAATGAATAACCTGAAATCGACCAAAGCAAGCAAGCATGGCAATACACCCGTCAGCATCCTTTGCTCTCGTCCCGTCAAAGGCATGAGCACACTTTTTGCAGCAGTCCTGCTGGCCGCCTGCGGCGGCGGCGGCGGCGCGGATGACGCAGGCAGCAGCGCCAGCGTCTCGCTGGCCACCGTCACGACCGCTTACGCACCGAAGCCGATCACCCCGGTTACCGGCACCCCGATTCCCCCCACCACGACTCCTGCCATCGTGGTCGGCGCGCCGATCACCGACATCCGCATCCAGAACACCGGCGCCGCCCAGGCCAATGTGCCTTTCACTTTTGGCCAAGTGATTGCCGTCGGCGAGATGGCAAAGACCGAAGGCCTGGCCGGCAAGCTGGCCGACGGCAGCATCATCCCCCTGCAGGCCGACATCAAGGCCACCCATGCCGACGGCTCGGTGCGCCACGTGATCGTGTCCGGCGTCCTGCCAGCTCTGGCGGCAGGCCAGACCCAGACGCTGACCCTGGTGAAATCGAGCGCTTCCGCGCCGACCAACGTCACGCTGCAGCAACTCGCCGCCTCGGGCCTCGACAGCAAGGTCACCATCACCCTGGACAATGTCCAGTACACGGCCTCGCTGGCCGATGCGCTGGCCGCAGGCAACCCGGTCAACTGGCTGTCGGGCACCGTGGCCAACGAATGGATCATGGCGGTGCCGCTGAAGAACGCGTCGGGTGTCGCCCATCCGCTGCTGAATGCCCGCTTCGACGTGCGCTGGTATTCCGCGCTGTCGAAAAAGGCCCACGTCTCCGTCAGCATAGAGAACGACAAGACCTTCACCTCTGGCGCTCGCAACTTTACCTATAACGTCAAGCTCGACGTTGGTGACCGCACGGTCTATACCAAAAACGACCTGGTCCACTACCACCACTCGCGCTGGCGCCAGTCGGCATGGTGGGATGCGGCCACTGTTCCGGAGCTCCATTTCCAGCACAATGCCGCCTATCTGATCGCCAGCAAGGCCGTACCGAACTATGACCAGTCCTTGATCCCTTCGGAAAAGGAATTGACCCGTCTAGGCACCCAGCTCAGCGACAGCAATACCGGCCCGATGAACATCGGCATTATCAATCCTTACATGCCCACCACGGGCGGACGCAATGACATCGGCCCGCTCCCCGGCTTCTCGGTCATGTATCTGCTGTCGCAGGACAAGCGCGCCAAGGACGTGATGATGGCGGTGGCGGAAGGCTCGGCTTCTTGGCCGATGCACTTGCGCGATGAAAAGACGGGCTACCCGGTGCGTACAGACAATGAAGCGAACAAGCTGATCACCACGCACATGAACATGGCGCATAAGGGTCCACTACCGGTGCCGCGCTGCGCCAACAACGACGGCAACCTGTGCTGGTCGCCGTACAAGGTCGACACCGCGCATCAGCCGTCGATGGTCTACCTGCCTTACCTGATCACTGGTGATTACTACTATCTGGAAGAGCTGCATTTCTGGGCGGCAAGCAATCCCCTGGAAACCGATCCGGGCAACGCCGGCTTCGGCCAAGGGCTGGTGCGCTGGCAACAGCTCCGTGGACAGGCTTGGTCGCTGCGGACGCTCGGCCATGCTGCCTACATCACGCCGGACCAGCACCCGTTGAAGGGCTACTTCAACCAGCAGCTCGACAACAACTTGGCGTTCTACCACAATACCTACGTCGTCGGGAATCCGAACAACCTGGGCGTCTATGACGGCTCGGGCGGCGGCTTCGCGGTGACCGGCTCGGCCCCGTGGCAGGACGACTTCTTTACCTGGAGCTTCGGCTATCTGAACGAACTTGGTTTCACCAAGGCGCTGCCGATCCTGCAATGGAAAGCGAAGTATGCCGTCGGCCGCATGACTGCGCCGGGCTATTGCTGGATCCAAGGGGCCTCCTATGCGCTCAAGTTCCGCGACAGCACGACCACCCCAATATATACGAGCTTCGAACAGCTGTACCGGGCCAACTTTAACGATGTTGGTATTCCAAATGACGACCGTAAAATCATCACGGACCCACTTGGCACACGCTACATCGACCAGCCCTGCGCCACACAAGCGCAAGCCGATTGGCTGACGCGCGCCGATGGCCATACCTGGCAAGTGGGCCGCATGACCGGTTATTCGACATCTGCGCTGGGCTACCCGTCAAATATGCAGCCTGCACTGGCTGTGGCTGCGACGGCGGGCGTCCCCAACGGCAGCGAAGCATGGACCACCTTCATCGGTCGCAACGCGAAGCCGGACTATAGCGTGGCGCCGCAATTCGCGATCATTCCACGCAAATAAGAGCAAGCCAAGTCGCAAAGTGGGCGTCCAGGATTTCCTGGACGCCCTTTTTGTTTGTAAGCTCATCCTCTGCAGAGTCAATCATGCGCAAATGAAACAAATTTTGCCGGATCATACAACTATCTTGAAAATTTGTTATGTGTGCCGTGTGTGCGCGGAGTTGCAGCATATAATGTTGTGCGTTATGGCAAGGAAGTTGCCAAGCAAATCGTTTCACCGATTTAAAGGCTGGTACGCGTGCGGTGCCGGCGGAACCGACACAGGAGTCAGCAGAAATGTCTTTACTGAGCAGGGTAATCCAGCGCGTCAAGCGGGACTACTTTCGGGGCCAATATAACAAGGTCGTCCGGCAAGTTCTGGCTACCGCCCCCCTAAAGCAGGGAACGCAGCCCTTCATGCTCCTGTCGATGGTGCACCAGCGCGACGTCCAGTCCTACCTGGTGGCCGTAAAATCCTTCGCCCACTTCCTCAATCCAGAACGCGTCGTCGTCGTCTGCGACCCTTCGATCAATTCCACTGACCGTGCCACTCTCAAACAGCATGTGCCACATATCGAACTGCGCGATGCCGACGAGTTCACACACCAGGATATGCCGCGTGGGGGCACTTGGGAGCGCCTGTTCGCGATCGCGAACTTTTCTCCCGATAATTACGTCGTGCAGCTCGACGCTGATACCCTGACGGTTCGCCCGATCCCGGAAGTGCTCGAGGCGGTCAAAGCCGGGGTCGGCTTCGTCCTCGGTGAGCTACCTGACACCCCAATCCGTTCGTTGGCAGAGACGCGCCAGAACGCGCTGCCGAAAGTGCGCCCGGGCGCGCATATCCAGAGCATCTCCGAGGCCGAGATGGCCAACGTCGGCCTGCCGGCCGATGCACGCTACGTCCGCGGCTGTTCCGGTTTCACCGGCTTCCCGCGCTCGGCGGCGATGCGCGAACAGATGATCGACTTCTCGCGCCGCATGGGCGGCAGACTGGGCGAAGACTGGAAACGCTGGGGCACCGAACAGGTAACCTCGAACTATCTCATCGCGAATGCGACCGGCACCAAGGCCCTGCCCTTCCCGAAATACGGTACTCCGGATTGTGCGAACGGCGACACCGCCTTCTTCCACTTCATTGGCTCGATGCGCTTCATTAACAGCAAGTACGAGGCAACCTCGCGCCAAGCGATCAAACTGATAGGAAGCGTGCCGGCCTAGGAATCCAGCCTCACCGTTACCAGGAACAAGTCTCACCATGGCAGATCTGCGTCGTTCGCTGGTCATTAATTTCTTCTCCTCGTCCGGCGCTACCCTGATGCGCTTCGTGGTCAGTATCCTTCTGGCCCGCATCCTGAGCCCGGCGGAGATCGGCGTCTATTCAATGACGGTCGTATTCGTCAACCTGGCGGGGGTATTCCGCGACTTCGGCGTTTCGACCTACCTCCAGCGCGAACCCGACCTCACGCCCGACAAAATCCGCTCCGCTACCGGCGTGGTTTTCACCTCGTCCTGGCTCATCGCGATCGCCATGTTCCTATCGAGCGAATCCATCGGCAACTGGTTCCAGGAACCGGAAATCATTCCGGTGATGCAGGTGCTGTCGATCGGCTTCCTCCTGATTCCCTTCGGCGCCATCACCAATGCTCTCCTGACGCGCGAACTTGCCGCCGAGAAGCAGGCAATCGTTAACATGGCCGGCACCCTCAGCTTTTGCGTCAGCTGTGTGGTGCTCGCCAAGCTCGGTCACGGCAGCCTGAGCCTGGCTTACGCCAACCTGATTAACATCATCGTCTGCGCTGTGGCCCTGGTCCCCTTGCGCCCGAAGAATATGCCTTGGCTGCCGTCTTTCGATCACTGGCGCAGCGTAACCCATTTCGGCCTCGGCTCCCTGCTGTCGAGCTGCATGGTGGCGCTCAATAACGCCATCCCTGACCTACTGCTGGGTAAACTCGGCAATGCGCGCCAGGTCGGCCTGCTCAGCCGCGCCAATTCGACGGTGACCATCTTTACCCATGTAGCCGGCTCGACCGTCAGCTATGGCGCCGTGTCGTATATGGCGCAGGCCCATCACCGCGGAGAATCGCTGGTACCGGTGTTGACGCGGGCGACCAGTCTGCTGACCGGGGTTGGCTGGACCGCGCTGGCCCTGACCACCGTGCTCGGCAGGGATATCGTGCTGGCCCTGTATGGCGAGGCCTGGCTCGAATGCGTGCCGGCGATCCTGCCGCTGTCGGTCGCCGCTGGGGTGATGATGGCCTTCCATTATGTCCCGATTGCCGTCACCGCCATCGGCCGTCCGTACCTCAGCGCTGCTCCAGTGGCCGTGACCCTGTTGGCCCGGATCGGCTTCGCGGTGGTCCTGTTCGACGGTACCTTGGCCGGCTTCGGCTGGGTACTGACCCTGGCGACACTCGTGGCCGCGCCGGTCACCTTGCTGCAGCAGCAGCGCTACTTCGGCTTCGGAGCACTGGCCCTGCTGCGCGCCTTGCTGCCTAGCGCTTTCGTGACTGCCGGTACTACCGCCGTCGCGGCCCTGCTGGCGCTGACGCTGCCGTCCACGCTGGTTCCGCTGGTACGGCTGCTGCTGATGTTCCCGGTGCTGGCCCTGGCCTGGTACCTGCTGCTGCGCGCCAGCGGCCATCCCGTGCTGGACGAGGTGCACCGCCTGGGCGGCATGGCACGAGCGCGCCTGGCCCTGCTGCGCCCGAATGTATAATCGACCCATGGTGCGCACGGCGCACCGCCTGCGTGGAATTGCGACATGTACCTCGACGAAGTAAAGACCATCCTGATTGACGTGCTGAGCCTGGGTGAAGCGGGCCAGCGCCTGCAGTCCGATTCTCCCCTGCTGGGCAGCCTGCCTGAACTCGATTCGATGGCCGTGGTGAGCCTGGTCGGGGCGCTCGAAGACCATTTCGGCATCGTCATCGACGACGACGACCTCAGCGCCAGCACCTTCGAAACCCTGGGCAGCCTGGCCGATTTCGTCGCCCGGAAGAGCGCCGGATGACCGCTGGCGCGATCGAAGCGCGCGCCGAACCCTTCTTCCTGCAGCGCACCAGGGGCCAGCTGTTCTGCCTCTACCATCCGCCGCGCGGCGACTGCCGCGGCGTCATCCTCTACGTGCCGCCGTTTGCCGAAGAAATGAACCGCGCGCGCCGCATCGCGGCGCAACAGGCGCGCGAACTGGCGGCGCTCGGCTATGGCGTGCTGCAGCCCGACCTGGCCGGCACCGGCGACAGCAGCGGAGATTTCGCCGACGCCCGCTGGGAAACCTGGAAGGACGACCTGGCGGCATGCTGCGCCTGGCTCGGCGAACGCATCGCCCACCCGCCGGTGCTGTGGGGCCTGCGCCTCGGCGCCCTGCTGGCGCTCGACTACGCGCAGGCGGCGGCGCATTCGCTGCGCGCGCTGCTCCTGTGGCAACCGGTCACCAGCGGCCAAGCCTACCTGACCCAGTTCCTGCGCATGCGTACCGTCAATGCCGTGCTGGCCGACAACGCCTCCGAGCAGACCGGTACCCGCGCCCTGCGCGCCGCGCTGCAGTCCGGCGACATCCTCGAAATCGGCGGCTACGCGCTGGACCCGGCGCTGGCCGCGGCCATCGACGCGCTGGCGCCGCTCGAACGGCACACGCCGCCCTGCCCGGTGCACTGGTTCGAGATGGCCGCGCATTCCGCCGACAAGGCCGGCCAGGTCCTGCCGCCGGGTGCGGCCCGGGCCGCGGAGGCCTGGCGCAGCCGGCATGCGCGGCTGCAGGTCCATCCGGTCGATTGCCCACCGTTCTGGGCGGCCGGCGAAGGCGTGGGCGCGCCGGCCCTGCTGGCGGCGACCTCGGCGCTGTTGCGGGAGGACCGCCTTGGGCATTGAAGAACGCGCGCTGAGCTTCCCCTGCGGCGGCGACTGGCTGGTCGGGGTAGCGAGCCTGCCTGCCGAACCCTCCAGCCGCGGCGTGCTGGTCGTGGTCGGCGGATCGCAGTACCGCGCCGGCAGCCACCGCCAGTTCACCCTGCTGGCGCGCGCGCTGGCGCAGGACGGCATCCCGGCCATGCGTTTCGACTACCGCGGCATGGGCGACAGCGAGGGTGAGCTGCGGTCCTTCGAGACCGTCGACGACGACCTGCGCGCCGCCATCGACGCCTTTTTCGCCGCCGCGCCAGGCTTGCGCGAAGTGGTGCTGTGGGGCTTGTGCGACGGCGCCTCGGCCGCGGCGCTGTATGCGCGCTCGGACCGGCGCGTGGCCGGCCTGGTGCTGCTCAACCCCTGGGTGCGCACCGACGACGGCCTGGCGCGCACCACCCTGCGCCACTATTACCGCCAGCGCCTGGGCGAATCGTCCTTCTGGCGCCGGCTGCTCAGCGGCCGCCTCGACCTGGTGCGTTCGATCAAGTCCGCCATCGGCCTGGTGCGCGCCGCGCTGGCCCCGGCCTCGCCGGCGCCGGCACTGCCCGAGCGCATGCATGCGGCCCTGGCCGCCTTCGGCGGGCGCGTGATGGTGGTCATCGGGGGTGCCGACCTGACCGGACGCGAATTCTGCGACCTGGCAACGACCACGCCGGCCTGGAAAAAGCTGCTGTCCGGTCCGCGCGTGACCCGTCATGAGCTCGACGGCGCCGACCACACATTCTCGCGGCGCGCCTGGCGCGACCAGGTCGCGGCCTGGACCAGCGCCTGGGTGCGTTCCTGGTAAATCAGCGCGCCGCCGCCTCCATGCGCGACCGGCAAGCGCCGAAACTGTCGAAGGCGCCATAGGCCGGCGGCTGCTGGCGGCGTCCGCCGCACAGGTCGAGAGCGGGCTCAGCGCGTCCATGCGCACGCAGCGGCGCCTCGCCGCTCCAGCGGAAGTCACCCCTGCCTGGCGCCACGAACAGGCTGCGTACCGGATGCAGGCCGGCGAAGGCCTGCCATGCCGCGGACGTGCGGTTGTCGCCCTCGTGCACCAGGCCGCCGTCGCGGCTGCGGATCGGTCCGTCGACCAGGTTGCCGTCCAGGCGCGCGCTGCTGGTGGGGAAGCGCACGTCGATGCCGGTGGTGTCGATCAGCGTATTGTCCTCGACCCGGGTATTCGCCGCGCTGTTCAGGTAGACGCCTGCGTCGGAGCAGCCGACCACCAGGTTGGCGCGCAGGATGCCGCCATCCTGCTCCGTGATGCAGCGCCCGTCGCGGCACAGCGCCTTGCCGGTGCCGCCGCCGCCGAAGGACAGGCCGATCCGCTGTCCCGGCAGGCCGCGCAGGCGGCGCTCGCACCACACCAGGTTACGCTCGAAGACGTTGCCGCTGCCGCCGCCCTTGGCAAAGGCGCCGTAGCTGACCCCATTGCCGCCCTCCTTGATGAAGTCGCTGATCACGTTGGCGCGGACGGTCCAGCCGCTGGCCGCCACCAGGTCGATCGGGGTGACCGGGTTGGCGGTGCGGCGCGGGCGGCTGGCGTCCAGGGTATTCGATTCGATCAGGCCGGCGTCGGGATAGCGCCCGCGCAGGGCGTTGATCTTGAAATGGGCGTTGAAGTCGCTGATGGTGTTGTTGCGCGCGACGAAGTGGCTGGCCGCGCCGTAGACGTGGAAGGCGTGCTCGCAGTCGTCGTCACGCCCGCACACCCCGCGGATGTCCAGGTTTTCGAATCGCCAGTGCGGCGCGCTGACGCGAAAGCCCTCGAGCATGTCGAATTCGAGCCGCACGCTGCCGGGCCGCGCCGCACGCACCACGATCGGCGCGTCGGGCGCGCCGGGACGGTCGGCGTTCAGCCCCGCACTGCCGGAAAAGCGGTAGGTGCCGGGTGCGATGGTGATGATCTCGCCCTGGCTTGCTCGCGCCAGCGCGGCGCGCAGTGCGTCGGCGCTGGCGACCACCGTGCCGGCGTGGCTCGCGTCTCCCGCGGCCCTGGCCTGGGCGCCGAGCGCCAGCCCGGACAGCTGCCGGTCTTCCGGCGCCGCCGGCGTCCCGCGGTCGAGGCGCTGCAGGGTGCCGGCGGTGAATTGGCCGGCGGCGACGATCGCCGCATTGTGGCCGCTGGTGCGTTTTTCGATGTAGGGCGCGAGCTGGCGCGGCGCGATGCCGGCGCTGTCGATCGCGATGGCGGCAATGACGCCGCCTGCCACCAGCAGCGCCGCGGCCAGGGCCAAGCGGCGCCTGGTCCGGCCACGGCGGCGGGCATGCCTGCCCCCCTGCTGCGCCTGCTTCATGCGGCGCTCTTGATGCCGTGGCGGTTCATCAGGTCGTACATGGTCGGGCGGCTGATGCCGAGCATCTCGGAGGCCTTGACGATGTTGCCGTCGACCCGCGCCAGCGCCTTGACGATCGCCATGTACTCTGCCTCGTCGCGTACCTGGCGCAGGTTCAGCGGTTCGTCGGCCGGCTTGTCGCCCTCCGGCAGGCCGAGGTCGTCGGCGACGATGGTATTGCCGTCGGCCATGATGACGGCGCGCTTGATGCAGTTCTCCATCTCGCGCACGTTGCCGGGCCAGTCGTAGCCCTCGATCGCTGCGATCGCATCCGGCGCGAAGTGCAGCGTCGAGCGCGATTCCTGGGCGCAGAACTTGTTCTTGAAGTGATGGGCCAGCAGGGCCGCGTCGCCATGGCGCGCGCGCAGCGGCGGGATCGTCACCACGATCTCGGACAGGCGGTAGTACAAGTCTTCGCGGAAGCGCCCGGTCGCGCACAGTTCCTTCAGTTTCTGGTGGGTCGCACAGACGATGCGTACGTCGACCGGGATTTCCTCGTGGCCGCCGATGCGCTCGATCACGCGCTCCTGCAGGAAGCGCAGCAGCTTGGCCTGCAGGGCCATCGGCAGGTCGCCGACCTCGTCGAGGAAGAAGGTGCCGCCGTGCGCCAGCTCGACCTTGCCCTTGGTCTGCTTGGCGGCGCCGGTGAAGGCGCCCTTTTCGTAGCCAAACAGTTCGCTCTCGAGCAGGTTTTCCGGAATCGCGGCACAGTTGATCGCCATGAAGCGTTCCTTCGAGCGCGGCGACAGCGCATGCAGGGCACGCGCCAGCACTTCCTTGCCAGTGCCCGATTCGCCCAGCAGCATCACCGACGCAGAGGTCGGCGCCACCTTCTCGATGTTGCGGCAGAGCTTGAGCATGCCGGCGTCGCGGCTGATCACGCCGGCCATCGGCGAGTCGGCCTGCGACTGCTGCATGCGGCGGTTTTCCATCTGCAGGTTGTACAGGAAGAAGGCGCGCTCGATCACCAGCTTCAGCACATCCGGCTCGCAGGGCTTCTGGTGGAAATCGTAGGCGCCCATACCGATGGCCTTGACCGCATTGCTGTGGTCCTGGTTGCCGGTCAGGACGATGACGCGGGTGTCCGGCGCCAGCGCCAGGATCTGTTCCAGCGTCGCCAGCCCTTCGGTCGAGCCGTCGGGATCGGGCGGCAGGCCCAGGTCCATGGTGACCACGGCCGGCTCATGGCGCCGGATCTGAGCCAGCGCGGTCTCGCGGTCGCCGGCGACGACCACGTCATAGGCATCCAGGCTCCAGCGCAGCTGTTTCTGCAGGCCCGGATCGTCTTCGATGATCAGG
Source organism: Massilia sp. LC238 (assembly GCF_000735635.1). Lineage (NCBI taxonomy): Bacteria > Pseudomonadati > Pseudomonadota > Betaproteobacteria > Burkholderiales > Oxalobacteraceae > Massilia > Massilia sp. LC238. The sequence continues at coordinate 61,247 of NZ_JNNN01000062.1, forward strand.
AGTTTCGGTTTGTTTTGCGTCACGGCAGTCCTCGGGTCATGCGGCCTGCCCCACGTTGCGGGCTTCCTCGCTGTAGAGCGGCAGGCTGACTGTGAATGTGGTTCCGGCGGCAGGAGCGCTGGTGAGTTCCAGCTTGCCGCCCAGCTCGTTGATGTATTCGCGGCTTTCGAACAGGCCGATGCCCATCCCGGCCGGCTTGGTCGATTCGAAGGGCTTGAACAGGCGCTCGCGGATGAATTCCTCGCTCATGCCCGAGCCGGTGTCGGCGATCTCGACCACCGCGCAGCCGTCAGCGCGCCGGATGTCGACGGTGACGCGGCCGCTCTTGGGTGTGGCCTCGATCGCATTCTGGATCAGGTGGCCGAGCACGCGCTCGAGGCGCTCGCTGTCGGCCAGCACCTGCAGGCCGCCGTTCTCGACCCGCAGCACCGGGCGCGGCTCGAAGGCGTCCTTGAGCGCGATCGCCTGACGCACCACGCGGTCGACCGTCAGCGGCAGCGGCTTGACAGGGGCGTCGTTGCGGCTGAGCTTTTGCAGCATCATCTTCATCTTCTGGATCGAGTGCGTCACGGTGTCGAGCATGTCGCGCTGGAATTCCGGATTATCGCGGTGCTTCTCGGCGTTCGCGTTCATGAGCGACAACTGCGACACCAGGTTCTTCAGGTCGTGCACGACGAAGGTCGACATCCGGTTGAAGGATTCGAACTGGCGCGCCACCATCAGGTCGTTGGCGGCATCCTGCAGGGCCAGGTAGCTGGCGGCCTGGCTGCCGGCGATTTCCAGCAGGTCGAACACTTCCCAGTTCAGTGCCATCGTGCTGCGCGAATCCTGCAGCACCACGAAGCCGAACAGCTTGCCGTGCAGGATCAGGGGCACCACCACCCAGGCACGCGGGATGGCGGCCAGCCAGTCCGGCAGCACCAGGTCGCCGTATTTCTCGGGCAGCGCCCGGTATTCGTGCAGGTCGATGACCCACTGGGTGCTTTCCAGGAAGCGGCAGAAGTTCGAGTTTGCCGGCTCGTTGTCGCTGGCGGTCGCCTCCCAGCAGGCCACCGGTTCGTAGACCTCGTTGGCGCGGCGCTGCCACAGCACCCCGCCCGGGCTTTCCACCAGGGCCGCGACCGCCTCGACGGCGCGCTCGCCCAGGTTGGGGCCGTGCTCGGACAGGGTGCGGGTGAAGCGCATCCATTCCTCGCGGTAGTCGTAGCCGTAGCTGTAGAAATGCTTGCTGATGAAGACCTTCAGCCAGGCGCGGAAGGCGCCGGAAAACAGCACGCCCGCCAGCAGCAGCAAGGCGCCGCACAGGAACACCACCTGCATCAGGGTGCCCCAGTCGCCGCCGAAGAATTTCAGGTAATAGCCGGCCGAGCCCATCGCCAGCAGGTAGATGGCCGAGCCGAGCAGCGCGGCGGAGTGGAACATCACGCGCCGCGACAGCGCCAGCGGGGTCACCATGGACTTGCTGCGCTTGACCGCGGTGCCGACCAGGGGCACCGCCAGGGCATTGACCACGCCGCGCGCGTCCCAGACTTCCGGGCTCATCTCGTGGAACAGCATCGCGTGGGTATACATATAGAAGTCGTAGCCGAACATCGCGCCGATGCCCAGGCAGGCGAACTTCACCATCCAGCGTTCCTGTACCGTCTTGTTGCGGTACACCTGCTCGACCAGCAGCATGCCCAGCACCGCCATGCACACGCGCGCCATCACGTTCGGCACCAGGCCGGCATCGGTCTTGTACATGAGGTCGAGCTGCAGCACGAGCTTGGCCAGCAGCAGCAGCAGGTAGGCGGCAATCCCGAGCAGCACCGGGCGGCGCAGGCCGAGGAAACCATCCGGATCGCGGTAGTGCCCGAGCATGAGCACCAGCACCGCCGACCAGGCGCCGTTGCGCACGATCTCGAGGGCCTCGGTCCAGACCGACACGGCCGTTCCCTGCGACGCTTCCCAGGCGACGGCGCCGGCCCACAGCGCGGTGAGCGCGCAGGCGGCCGTCACGGACGTCACATGGGCGCTGCCGCGCCACAGGGCCAGCAGCAGCACGCCCAGCAAGAGAAATGCGGCGGCAGCGACGCTATAACTATAGACAGCAATACTGGTCAACGTGCGCCACCCAAAAAAACAGCCGTCAAAGGCATGGGGAGTCGGGAAATGGCGGCGGCGCCACGCGGCGCCACCGGAAAATCAACGGCCGCTGCGGAACAGCACGACCTTCAGCGTATCGATCAGCACAAGCACGTCGAGGAACAGGCTGTTGTTCTTGACGTAGTAGAGGTCGTACTGCAGCTTCTGCAGCGCGTCCTCGGCCGAGGAGCCGTAGCCGTAGCGCACCTGGGCCCAGCCGGTGACGCCTGGCTTGATGCTGTGGCGGACATTGTAATACGGCACCACCTCGATCAGCTGCTCGACGAAGTAGGGACGCTCCGGACGCGGGCCGACGAAGGACATTTCGCCCTTGAAGACGTTCAGGATCTGGGGCAGTTCGTCGATACGGGTCTTGCGCATGAAGTTGCCGACGCGGGTGACGCGCGGGTCGTTCTGGGCGGCCCACTGCGGCTTGCCGCCTTTTTCGGCATCGACGCGCATGCTGCGGAACTTGTGCACGAAGAAGGTCTTGCCGTCCTTTCCAACCCTCTCCTGCGAATAAAACACTGGGCCGCGGTCTTCCAGCTTGACCGCCAGCGCCGCCAGCAGCATCAGCGGGAAGGCCATGATCAGGATGATGGTGCTGCAGACCAGGTCGAAGCCGCGCTTCATGAAGGTGCGGATGAAGCTCTGGTCGAAGCCGCCGCCGAAGATCAGCCAGCTCGGCTGCAGCGAGTCGACCCGGATCTGGCAGGTTTCGCGCTCGAAGAAGGTGGCGGCGTCGGTCACGCGCAGGCCGCGCAGCTTGCAGTCGAGCAGTTCTTTCATCGGGAAGCCGCCGCGCCGGTTCTGGACCGAGACCACGATTTCCTGGACGTTGTATTTCTTGGCCAGCGCATGCAGCGAATCGCCGTCGCGTACCTTCAGCAGCCCGTCCTCGGGCACGCACACTTCCTCATGCGCGATCGGGATGTAGCCGGCGATGTGGTAGCGGTGGTAGTTCGACTTGCGCTGGGCCAGGTCGCTGCATTCCTTGGCCAGCGGGCCGCTGCCGAGGAACATGATGCGCGACTTCAGCAGCTGCAGCTCCGAGGTCTTGAAGAACAGCATGCGCGCCAGGAAGATGCCGATCGCCGACAGTGCGAACACCAGCACCAGGATGCCGCGGCCGAAGGACAGGTCCGGCGCCACGTAGAACACGATGGTCAGGATCAGGAAGCCCATCAGGAAGGACGGCATCAGCTTCATGAAGAAGGGATGGCGCAGGCCTTCGTCGGCGTCGAGCTGGTACATGCCCATCGCGCTCATGCTGAAGATGATGGCAGTGGCGAAGGCGATTGCCGACGTCAGGAAGTGCTCGACATGCGGTGTGCTGATCGGCGCATCCATGTCCAGGAAGCGCAGCGACGCCCCGGCATAGGCCGCGCCCAGCAGGATCAGGGCCTCGATGAACAGCAAGACGAAGACGATCTTCGACACGTAGTGGTTAGAGATCTTAAACACGGTATCCCCCGAATTTCGTATTTTTAACTGCTTGCAGAAGACGATTCATACTTGTTCCAGATGCCCGGCATACCAGTCGAGCGCACGCTCCAGGCCGTCGCGGATGCGCCAGGCAGGTGCATAACCCAGCAGCGCCGCGGCCTTCGAGATGTCGGCCTGGGAATGGCGCACGTCGCCTGGACGGAACTCCCCATGCTCGGGACGGTGGGCGGCCACATGTGGAAAGCGCGGGGCCAGCAATTCGCGCAGCATCGCGTACAGCTGGTTCAGGCTGGTACGCTCGTTCAGCGCCACGTTGTAGACCTGGTTGGCGGCCTCGTCCCCGGCCAGCGCGGCCAGCAGGTTCGCCTGCACAACATTGTCGACGTAGCAGAAGTCACGGCTGGTCTCGCCGTCACCATTGATCTTGACGGGGCGGTTGCCGATCAGGGCAGCCACCCATTGGGGAATCACGGCCGCGTAGGCGCCATGGGGGTCCTGGCGCGGGCCGAACACATTGAAATAGCGCAGTCCGATCGACTGGGTGCCATAGGTGCTGGCGAACACGCCCGCATACAGTTCGTTCACGTACTTGGTGACCGCATACGGAGACAGCGGCTTGCCGATGACGTCCTCGGTCTTCGGCAGGGCGGGATGGTCGCCGTAGGTCGAGCTGGAGGCGGCGTAGACGAAGCGGCGTACGCCGGCGTCGCGCGCCGCGATCAGCATGTTCAGGAAACCGGTGACATTGGTGGCATTGCTGCGGGCCGGATCGGCCACCGAGCGCGGCACCGAGCCGAGCGCAGCCTGGTGCAGGACGAAGTCGGCCCCTTGCAGCACCGCGGCGCAGGTGGCCGGGTCGCAGATGTCGCCTTCGGTAAAGCTGAAATTGTTCCATGCGGCAGGGCCGACGAACTCGCGCACCCCGTCCAGGTTGCGCCGGTGGCCCGTCGCAAAATTGTCGAGCCCGGTCACACGCTGGCCCAGCCCGAGCAGGGCCTCGACCAGGTGGGAGCCGATAAAGCCGGCCGCGCCCGTCACCACCCATTGGTACTGGTGCTGGAGCAGGTGCTGCCTGACATCTTGAAACTTGTTCACAGATCCAATACTTTCTTAGTGAATACTTACCCCGGTTGCGCCTTGCGACGCCCCGGGGGAACCCGGATTTACAGCCGCCACACCGAGATGCCAGCCCGGCTGATTGCATCTCGATCAAACTTCGATTTCACATCGATGAACAGGCCACCGTCATTCAGTTTCGACATCAGTTCGTCTGCCGGACGCGACAGCAGATCCTGGTGCGGAACCGCCGCCACCACCGCATCGGCCGCCGGCAGGCTGTCCCAGTCTTCCAGCCTGATCCCGTACTCGTGCTCGGCTTCGTCCGGTTCCGCGACCGGGTCGTAGACGTGCACATCGACCCCGTAGGACTCGAGTTCGTGGACGATGTCGGCCACCTTCGAGTTGCGCAGGTCCGGGCAATCTTCCTTGAAGGTCAGACCCAACACGTTCACCTTCGAACCCTTGACGTGGAAACCGGCCGCGATCAGGGACTTGACGGTTTTCTCCGCCACGAACTTCGCCATCCCGTCGTTGATCCGCCGTCCCGCCAGGATCACCTGCGGGTGGTAGCCGATCATTTCCGCCTTGTGCGTCAGGTAGTACGGATCGACACCGATGCAGTGCCCGCCGACCAGTCCTGGACGGAAAGGAAGGAAATTCCACTTCGTCCCGGCCGCCTGCAGCACCTCGAGCGTATCGATGCCGATCTTGTCAAAAATAATTGCCAGTTCATTCATCAACGCGATGTTCAAGTCGCGCTGCGTATTCTCGATGACCTTCGCCGCTTCCGCCACCTTGATGCTGGAGGCGCGGTAGACGCCCGCCCTGACTACCGCTTCGTACAGCTTGGCGACCTTGTCGAGCGTTTCTTCGTCATCTCCCGAGACGACCTTGAGGATCGTCGTCAGGGTGTGTTCCTTGTCGCCCGGATTGATGCGCTCCGGCGAAAAACCGACATGGAAATCCTGCTTCCATTTCATCCCCGACCATTCTTCGAGGATCGGGATGCAGACCTCTTCGGTCGCTCCCGGGTACACCGTCGATTCGTACACGACGATCGCACCGCGCTTCATGTGCTTGCCCACCGACTGGCTGGCACCCCGGAGCGGCGTGAAATCCGGGTTGTGGGCAATGTCGACCGGGGTCGGCACCGCCACGATGATGTAATCCGCAGCCGCCAGGGCTGCCGGGTCGGTGGTCACGTCCAGCCATTCGGCTGCCCTTAATTCCTCCGATGACACTTCACCCGTCGGGTCGCGAAACTGTTTGTAGTGCTCGATCTTCGCGGCCGACAAATCGAAACCGATTGTCCTGAACTTCTTACCGAACTCAACTGCTAAAGGAAGGCCGACATACCCCAGGCCCACCACTGCGACGATCTGATCTGCTTTCATTGGGCTTCGCTCCAATTTTTGCAATTTTTTTAACAAATATAGCACGGAAACAAGAAGCTTCTCAACGGTATCTAAACTTTTCTCCCAATTAACAACATCTTGATAAGGTATCCCGTGCCGGCGCGTTGCCATTATTTCTACAGTGCAAGGCACCTACTCCGTCATGGAGCAAGGCGTGACTCCTCCAACTGCAAAACTGGCAAGAAATTTTAGCATTTTAAAAATAAATGACTCGTGCTCATCAGTAACGTGCGCACCCCTTTTACAGGGGCACTACAAAGCACCGGGCAGGAATGTGTTGCGTAATTGCAATAGAAAATTTGCCCTTACGCAGGGAAAGACGGGACAAAAGAATGAACGACTTGCAAGTTTCAGGCGATGCAACCGCACTGAGAAAAAAGATGAATGCGTGGCGCGCAGATGCGAGCAATCCACGGGTGACCTGATCGGTCCTGGGAATTTCTGGGGGAGTGGCGCGGCTGGCGGGGATCGAACCCACGACCCTTGGCTTCGGAGGCCAATACTCTATCCACTGAGCTACAGCCGCGTAGAGTGAAGTGTCCGAAGAATACAGTCTTTCGGCCCTCCCGTCCATGGCGGGCAAGCGAATTTCGTTACATTTTGGCAGCTTTACGTCTATAATCAGCTGCTTGAGGGCATTTCAAAAAAGGCACGAGATGCCGCGGTAGCAGGTTTTTTTATTGAATTAAGGAAATCATGAGCGACGCACACAACGAACATCAATCCCTGATCCGTACGCCCAAGCAGCTCGTCGCCGCCGTAACAGGATTCTTCCTGGTCATTGTCATTGGTATCATCTTACTCGTCGTCTTTGCCACCAGCGACCGCCTGACCGGCGCTGGCACCGACAGCCAGGCCAGCGGCGCAGTCGAAAGCCGTATCCGCCCACTGGCCGATGCAGGCTTCACCCTGGTGGATGCCAACGCCCCGCGGGTGCTCCAGGCCGGCGCTGCCGTGTATGCCGCCGTCTGCGCCGCCTGCCACGACAGCGGCGCCGCGGGCGCTCCCAAGACTGGCGACACCGGCTCCTGGTCCGCACGTCTCGGCCAGGGTTACGACACCCTGGTGAAACACGCGATCGAAGGCATCCGTGCCATGCCCGCCAAGGGCGGCAATCCGGACCTCGACGATGTCGAAGTCGCGCGCGCCGTCGTCTTCATGACCAACAAGAGCGGCGCCAGCTTCAAGGAACCTGCCGTCCCCGCCCCTGCCGCCGCACCGGCCGCCACGGCCACCGCAGCCGCACCGGCCGCAGACGCAGCCACCCCGCCGGCAGCACCGGCCGCTGCTGCGGCGCCTGCGGCAGCCGCGCCGGCAGTCGCCAGCGCCGACGCCGGCAAGAACGTCTTCAATACGGCCTGCATCGCCTGCCATGGCGCCGGCATCGCCGGTGCTCCCAAGCTGGGCGACAAGGCAGCGTGGACGGCACGTGTGGCGCAGGGCAATCCTGTCCTGTACGAACACGCCATCAAGGGTTTCCAGGGGAAAGCCGGCGTCATGCCGCCGAAAGGCGGCGCCGCCGTCAGCGATGCCGACGTCAAGGCTGCCGTCGACTACATGGTCGCGGCCGTCAGATAAAGCAAACAAGGGCGGCACGGGCCGCCCTTGTTGCATGAGGCATGTCGCGCCTGCTGGCCGACATGCCTTTTTTATGCCCCGACGCCGGTTCAGCGGCGCTTCGTGCCTGCATTGCGCCGGCTGGCCGTGGCCAGGCCCAGCAGGCCGATGCCGCCCAACAAGAGGATGCCCGGTTCCGGCACCTCGGCTTGCGTGGTGACGAGGAACTCGAATGCGATGACCTGCACGTTGCGGTTGCCGATCCCTTCGATGCCGATCAAATCGAAGGCGTTGGGAAACAGGCCATCCCATGGGTCGCTCTGGGTCGCCTGCGAGGCCAGGTTGTCGGTGGTATCGACGAGGACGCCGCCCGGCTGGAGGAAGCTGATGCGTGCGTCGATCAAGCGTACCGGAAACAGCAGGTCGAGGCCATCGCCGAAGGTACCGATGCCGAGGAGCGCCACGTCGTCCGCTGCGGGAAACAGGTCCGTGTTACCGGTGAGCGTGATGATGATCCGGCTGCTGAAATCGTCGATGACCGTCTCGGTCTCGTTAACGGAAACGAAGCCGCTCCCGCGCGGAATGTACTCGGGTACACCATTGAACCTGAAGTTGCCGGCAACGTCATTGCCGCTCTCCAGACCTGCCATATAGAGCGTGTAGGTCGTGTCGGTCGCCACGACCGGTATCGCGCTGGCCGGCACCGCCAGCGCCATCCAGGCCATGCACAGCAAAACAAGGGACTGCCACTGCTTTTTCATATTGCCTCCCGGTTGTCGACTATCGCCAAAGACGCAAGCAAACCGCGTGCCTGAGAAAAAGCACAACAAAATCAATCACTTTTTTGCTGGACCAGCATTGCCGACCCCGGTTCTGTAAAAAAGCTCGACAGCAAGATTTGGCGAGTTGAGCCTTCTTGCGCTTCCTCCCCCGCCAGCACTGCGGCCTCTGACTGTCAAGCAAGTTCTGCACAGGAAAAGAAACTATTTGTCAAAGAACAGGGCACATCAAACTTAGTCCCGTCAAGTCACCTTTACGCAAATTCACTGAAATACTTGAAATTTATGCACAATTTGCGGCCAATTCGCAACACATTTGCCCGCAATAGAAATTCTTTTCAGAACAAATTTTCATAGGGAAGTGTTGCCTATGGACGATTTTCTCTAACAATTGGTTACACATTTTCCTGTTCGCATCATATACTCTGGAACAAATGTGTCGCTGGGAAATTTCCTGTAGACACAATTATTAGCTGAACGATCAGAGGAAATTATGCGTCAACTTCGCTTTACCTTCACCCGTACCGCACTGGCACTCGTCTGTGCCGCCGTCGTGGCGCCTGCCTCGGCCACTACCCTCTCCGTCGGTGCAGGTAAGACTTATGCCCGCCCTTGCCAGGCTTTTGCCGTCGCCAAGAGCGGCGACGTCGTCGAGATCGACGGCAGCGCCACCTATAGCGGCGATGTGTGCGGCATCGGTGTCAGCAACCTGACGATCCGCGGCGTGAACGGCCGTCCGAAGATCGATGCTGCCGGCAAGAACGCCATGGGCAAAGGCACCTGGGTCGTCCAGGGAAGCAACATCGTCATCGACAACGTCGAGATGTACGGCGCCAAGGTGCCGGACCAGAACGGCGCCGCACTGCGTCTGGAAGGTACCAACTTCACCTTGCGTAACTCCTTCCTGCACGACAACGAGAATGGCATCCTGGCGGGTGGTAATACCGCCAGCAACATTATTGTTGAATATTCCGAGTTCGCACGCAACGGTTATGGCACAGGCTACACCCACAACCTATACATTGGTAATGTCGGCAGCTTGACCTTCCGTTATAACTATTCGCACGATGCCCACGTTGGCCATAACCTGAAGTCGCGCGCCCGTGTCAACACAATCGCCTACAACCGTTTCTCGAGCACGCCTGCCGGGCAGGAAGGCTCGCGCAAGCCGAGCTATGAGGTCAACCTACCTAATGCCGGCACCGCCTATGTCATCGGCAACGTGATCCAGCAGCCGGCAAGCCACAGCAACCCGGCTATGCTGACCTTCGGCGAGGAAGGCGCAAGCAACCCGACCCAGGACCTGTATGTCATCAACAATACCTTCCTGAACGAAGACAGCTCGCGCGGCACCTTCATCATGGTCGGGAGTGGGGTGACCAAACCGGTCCTGATCCAGAACAATATTTTCGGCGGCGTCGGCACGATGTCGTCCCAAGCCAGCGCCATTAAGAAGACCAACTACGCCTCCCTCGCACCGGCATTCGTCAACCGCGCAGCCTACGACTTGCGTCCGACACTGGCCGGACTGGTCATTGATGCAGGTTCGGAACCGGGTAGCAGCACTGCCGGCGTGTCCCTGAAGCCGGCCGCGCAGTACCGCCACGTAGCTGGTTCCGAAACCCGCCCGGCAGGTACTCTGGATATCGGCGCTTACGAAGCCGCGACCGCGGTAACGACGTCCCCTGCCCCTGCCCCTGCGCCTGCGCCGGAGCCGGCACCGACGCCATCGGCCAATGACTGGACCCGTTGCGCAGCTGAATGGGGTACTTGCTCCTTTACCGGTACTCGTCAGGTTCGCTATGGCGTTCCGGGCTATTACAACTACAAGACGGTCACCGGTTCGACCCCCTGCACCAACGCGGTATTTGGCGATCCGAAGAAGTCCACGGCCAAGTATTGCGACTACGCCAGCACCAACACCGTCGCGACGGCACCTGCACCAACCGCGCCGACCGCCCCGACCACGGAGACCTGGACCTTCTGTGCGAACGAAAACGGTGTGTGCTCCTTCAGCGGTACGCGTGAAGTGCGCTACGGCGTGACTGGCTACTTCTTCACCAAGGTCATCAGCGCCTCGACGCCGTGCACCAATGCGGTATTTGGCGACCCGAAGAAGTCCACGGGCAAGGCCTGCTACTACTCCAGCATCACGCGTTAAGCCCTCCCTGGCTTACAAGCGCCGCCTAGGAAAAAAATGCCGTTCAGTTCCAAACTGAACGGCATTTTTCATTAGTGGCGCCAGCCTGCAGCGCACATTAGGATGTGCTTACCAGATGATCACGCGGTCCTTCGGCGCCAGGTACATCTTGTCGCCTTCCTTCACGCCGAAGGCTTCGTAGAAGCCCGGCTGGTTCTTCAGCGTGCCGTTGGCGCGGAACTGCGCCGGCGAGTGCGGGTCGGTCTTGACCTGGTTGATCTGCGCCGGCTCGCGCATCTTCGCGCGCCACACCTGGCCCCAGCCCATGTAGAAGCGCTGGTCGCCCGACAGCCCGTTGATGACCGGGGCCTTCTTGCCCTTCAGGGACAGCTTGTAGGCCTTGTGGGCGATCGCCAGGCCCGAGTTGTCGCCGATGTTCTCGCCCAGGGTCAGTTCGCCGTTCACGTGATACCCGGGCAGCGGGCTGTAGGACGCGTACTGCTGCACCAGCACCTTGGTCTTCTCGGCGAAGCGCTTGCCGTCTTCCTCGGTCCACCAGTTGCGCATGTTGCCGTCGCCGTCGTACTGCGAACCCTGGTCGTCGAAGCCGTGGCTGATCTCGTGGCCGATCACGGCGCCGATGGCGCCGTAGTTCACCGCGTCGTCGGCATTCATGTCGAAGAACGGCGGCTGCAGGATCGCGGCCGGGAACACGATCTCGTTCAGTTCCGGGTTGTAGTAGGCGTTGACGGTCTGCGGCGTCATCATCCATTCGTCGCGGTCGATCGGCTTGCCCAGCTTGTTCAGCTCGCGGTTGTACTCCACTTCGCGCGAACGCATCACGTTGCCGACCAGGTCATCGCGCTTGACGCTGAGCGACGCATACTCCTTCCACTTGTTCGGGTAGCCGATCTTCGGGTTGAACTTGGCCAGCTTGGTCTGGGCTTCCTTCTTGGTGGCGGGGCTCATCCAGTCCAGGGTATCGATCGACTGGCGGTAGGCTTCGAGCAGGTTCTTCACCAGGGCCTCCATGCGCGCCTTGCGCTCGGCCGGGAAGTGCTCCTTCACGTACAGCTTGCCCACGGCGTCGCCCAGCGCACCCTCGACGGTCGACACGCCGCGCTTCCAGCGCGGTTCCAGCTTCGGCGCGCCCGACAGGACCGTGCCGTGGAAGGCGAAACGCTGGTCCACGAAGGCCTTCGACAGGTAGCTGGCGTAGCCGTTGACCAGGTGCTGCTGCAGGTAGACCTTCCAGGTCTCGAGCGGCACGCGGTTCACGATCTCGGCCATGCCCTTCAGGTAGCTCGGCTGGCTGACGATGACGTAGTCGGTCTTGCCCGCGATGCCGGCGGCGCCCAGCCAGGCGTTCCAGTCGTAGCCGGGCGCGATGTCGGCCAGCTTCGCCAGTTCCACCTTGTTGTAGGTCTTGATCGGATCGCGGTTCTCGACCTTGGTCCACTGCACGCGCGCCAGCTCGGTTTCCAGGTCGACGATGGCCTTGGCGTTCGCGGCGGCGTTCTTGTCGCCCGACAGCGCCAGCATCTTCTCGACGTGCTGCTGGTACTTGGCGCGGGTGTCGGCCAGCTTGGCATCGTCCGCCTTCAGGTAGTAGTCGCGATCCGGCATGCCCAGGCCGCCCTGGTACAGGTCGGCCACGTATTTGGTCGAATCCTTGGCATCCTGGTGGATGTAGAAGCTGAAGGGCACGTTGACGCCGAGGCGGCCCAGGCGCGCGAAGATGGCCGGCAGTTCGGCCTTGTCCTTGATCGCGGCGATGTTGGCCAGCTCGCCCTTGAGCGGGGCGATGCCCAGCTGCTCCAGGCGCGCTTCGTCCATGTAGCTGGCGAAGAAGTCGCCGATCAGCTGCACTTCCGAGCCGGCCTGGGCGTTCTTGACGGCTGCCGACTTCTCGATGATCGCGCGCAGCTGCGGCTGGGTGTCGTCGTGCAGCTTGTAGAACGCGCCCCAGCTCGACTTGTCGGCCGGGATCTCGACGGTCTTCAGCCACTTGCCGTTCAGGTGCTGGAAGAAGTCGTCCTGCGCGCGCACGGTCGGCTCGACGTATTCGAGCGCGATGCCGGCCGACAGGGTCTTGGCCTTGGTGTTGCCAGCGGCGCTCTTGACTGATTCTGCCTGCGCCATCGAAGCCACTAAAACGAGCGCCGCGGCGCTCAGGATGTGTCGTTTCATTCGATCTCTCCGTGGTTCTGTTGTTGTACTTGTAAAGGACAAACGGGCCGGCTTGCGCCGACCCGTCCTGTGTTACTCCTGCCGCTTACCAGATGATCACGCGGTCCTGCGGCGCCAGGTACATCTTGTCGCCCGGCTTGACGTTGAAGGCCTCGTAGAACTCAGGCATGTTCATCACGGTGCCGTTGGCGCGGAACTGGCCCGGCGAGTGCGGGTCGGTCTTGACCTGGTTGATCTGCTGCGCTTCGCGCATCTTCGAACGCCACACCTGGCCGAAGCCCATGAAGAAGCGCTGGTCGCCGGTCAGGCCATCGATGACCGGGGCCGGCTTGCCGTGCAGCGACAGCTTGTAGGCCTTGTAGGCGATCGACAGGCCGGCGTTGTCGCCGATGTTCTCGCCCAGGGTCAGTTCGCCGTTGACGTTATAGCCCGGCAGCGGCGAGAAGCCGTTGAACTGCTTGACCAGCTTGTCGGTGCGGGCCTTGAAGGCGGCGCGGTCCGACTCGGTCCACCAGTTGCGCAGGTTGCCGTCGCCGTCCGACTGGCTGCCCTTGTCGTCGAAGCCGTGGCCGATCTCGTGGCCGATCACGGCGCCGATCGCGCCGTAGTTGACCGCGTCGTCTGCGCGCATGTCGAAGAACGGCGGCTGCAGGATCGCGGCCGGGAACACGATCTCGTTGGTCGTGCTGCGGTAGTAGGCGTTCACGGTCTGCGGCGTCATGCCCCACTCGGTGCGGTCGACCGGCTTGCCCAGCTTGTTCAGCTGGTAGTTGTAGCGGAAGGTCGCGGTGCGCATCGCGTTGCCGACCAGGTCGTCACGCTTGATGGTGAGCTTCGAATAGTCGCGCCACTTGTCCGGATAGCCGATCTTCGGGGTGAACTTGGCCAGCTTGGCGCGGGCTTCCTTCTTGGTGTCCGGGCTCATCCATTCCAGGTTGTCGATCGACTGGCCGTAGGCGACGATCAGGTTCTTCACCAGTTCTTCCATGCGCGCCTTGCGCTCGGCCGGGAAGTGTTCCTTCACGTACAGCTTGCCGACCGCTTCGCCCAGGGCGCTTTCCACCGCGCCCACGCCGCGCTTCCACAGCGGCGCCTGTTCCGACACGCCGCTGAGCGCGGTGCCGTAGAAGGAGAAGCTCTGCTCCACGAAGGCTTTCGACAGCAGCGGCGAGTATTCACGCAGCAGCTGCCATTCGAAGTAGGACTTCAGGGTCGACAGTTCGGTCTTGGCCAGCACCTCGTTCAGGCCCTGGAAGTAGCTCGGCTGGTTGACGATGATGGTGTCGACCTTGTTGCCGATGCCCGAGGCGCCCAGCGCCGCCTTCCAGTCGTAGCCCGGGGCCAGCTTGCCCAGCTCGGCCACGCTCATCTTGTTGTAGCGCTTGACCGGGTCGCGGTTCTCGACGCGGGTCCACTGCACCTTGGCCAGCTCGGTCTCGAAGTCGACGATCGCCTTGGCCTGGGCCGCGGCATCCTTTTCACCGGCCAGCGCCAGGGTCTTCTCGACGTGCGCCAGGTACTTGGTGCGCACTTCCGCCAGCTTGGCGTCGTCCTGCTTCAGGTAGTAGTCGCGGTCCGGCATACCCAGGCCGCTCTGCGAGATGTACACGACGTGTTCGGTCGAGTTGCGCATGTCCTGGCTGACGTAGATGCCGTACGGGGTCGACACGCCGATCTTCGACAGGTGGGCGACCAGGTTCGGCAGGCCCTTCTTGTCCTTGAGGGTGCGGATCTTCTGCAGCTCGCTGCCCAGGGGCTTGACGCCCAGGGCTTCGCGGCGCGCTTCATCCATGTAGCTGGCGTACAGGTCGCCGATCTTCTGGGTTTCGGAGCCGGCCTTGGCCGACTTGTCGGCCTGCGCGGCCTCGATGATGGCCCGGATCTGCGGATTGGTGTCGTCACGCAGCTTCATGAAGGTGCCCCAGCTTGCCTTGTCGCTCGGGATCTCGGTCTCTTTCAGCCACTTGCCGTTCAGGTAGGTGAAGAAGTCGTCCTGCGGGCGCACGCTGGTGTCGATGTATTGGGTGTCGACGCCCGAGATCGGCGCGGCGACGGCCTTGGCGTTTGCTGCGGTAGCGGCGGCAGGGGCGCCGGCCGGCTTGTCCGCCGCGTTGGCAAAGGCTGCCGCCAGGGACAGCGTCAGGGTGCTCAGAAGGATACGCTTCACGGAATGGTCCTCGATTGCTGGAATTGCTGGGTTGGGAAAAAGCGGCCGGCTTGTGGCCGGTCTATCGTTGTATGCCGCCAGTGTTCGACTGTCGACCGTCTCAGCCGCCGTCCTCGACGGTACAGGCTTCAGGCATTCTAGCGGCTGCGCAAGGGGCAATAGGGGCCTGCAAGGCTTTTTTACTTTTCGATACATGCAGACAGGGGCATATCGTATATGCATGTGTTGGTACGTCACAACAACATGCGCTGCCTGCGGGGAGCTTACTCTCGGGAATGTACAATTCCCGCAGCGAGGCGGGCAAGCGGGCATAAAAAAGCCCGCGGAGGGGGCCGCGGGCAAAGACCACTTCAAAAAGTGGAGAGAGAGAAAAACTGAGATTGACTATAGGTCCCCTCCCTCGCGTCCGCTTCGACTCTTACAATTGCTTACCAGGCTAGACATTCCGTAACAGGTCTTAATATTGCTCTAAGTTTTTAGCTTGCTTGCTCAGGGTTTGGCCTGCTTCGCAGCGCCCCCTGGCGTTCAGGTTTATACTGGACTTGCGCTAACTCATGTGCAATCCCGGCCGCAGCGCTCACATTGGGTGAACCATGGGCTCCACTTTCAAGAATTCCTGTCTCGTCGGCCTGGGCGCCATTGCCGGGGTCGCGGTGACCATGCAGTTTTCCGCGCTGGCCCAGAAGCCGGTCGACGCCGGCATGCCCCTGGCCGAGCTGCGCCAGCTGGCCGACGTCTACGGCGTCATCAAATCCACCTATGTCGAACCGGTCGAGGACAAGGCCCTGCTGTCGCAGGCGATTTCCGGCATGGTGGCCTCGCTCGACCCGCACTCGGCCTACCTCGACCCACGCGCCTACCGCGAGCTGCGCGAAGGCACCGAGGGCCGCTTCGTCGGCCTGGGGATCGAGATTTCCGAGAGCGAGGACGGTTTCGTGGAAATCGTCGCCCCGATCGAGGACTCCCCCGCCTGGCACGCCGGCATCAAGGAGGGCGACCTGATCACCCAGATCGACGGCCACCCGGTGCAGGGCCTGCCGATCGACGAGGCGATCAAGCGCATGCGCGGCGAGCCCGGCACCCGGGTCACGCTGACCATCGCGCGCAAGGAAAGCCCGGCGCCGCTGCGCTTCACCATCGCGCGCGGCGAAATCGTCCAGAAGAGCGTCAAGGCGAAAATGGTCGAACCGGGCTACGCCTGGCTGCGCATCGCCCAGTTCCAGGAGCCCACCGTGGACGACATGGCGGCCAAGCTGCAGGCCCTGTACCGCGACAACCCCGACATGAAGGGCCTGGTGCTCGACCTGCGCAACGACCCGGGCGGCCTGCTGCAGGGCGCGATCGGCGTCGCCGCGGCCTTCCTGCCCAAGGATGCCGAAATCGTCTCGACCAACGGCCAGCTGGCGGACTCGCGCCAGCGCTTCTACGGCCGCCCCGAGTTCTACATGCTGCGCAGCGGCGCCGATCCGCTGTCCAGCCTGCCGCCAGCCTTCAAGAAGCTGCCGATGGTGGTGCTGGTCAATACCGGCTCGGCCTCGGCCTCCGAGATCGTGGCCGGCGCCCTGCAGGACTACAAGCGCGCCACCATCCTGGGCAGCCAGACCTTCGGCAAGGGTTCGGTGCAGACCATCCGCCCGATCGGCCGCGACGCCGCCGTCAAGCTGACCACGGCGCGCTACTACACCCCGGCCGGACGCTCGATCCAGGCGCGCGGCATCGTGCCCGACTTCCCGGTCGACGAGACGCCCGACGGCGACGGCCTGAATGCGCTGCGCATGCGCGAGGCCGACCTCGAACGGCACCTGTCCAACGACCGCGACAAGGAAGCCGCCACCCGCCAGGAAGACATCGAGGAACAGATGCGCCTGTGGGCCGAGGCGCGCGAGCGCAAGCCGCTCGACTACGGCAGCGCCGACGACTTCCAGCTGGCCCAGGCCCTGCGCCATCTCAAGGGCGAGAAGGTGCAGCTGTCCAAGCGTGCGGGGTCAAGCGGCACGACGCTGGCGCAGCACGCGCGCTGAGCTAGGTTTACCTCTCTAAACTGTCGTTTTCGACAATTCCCAGGTCCGGTCCGAGGGTGTAGAATCGGCGCATCTCGCGGGCAACTCCCGTTATTTCCTTGAAAGTCCCCCACATGAAACCTGTCGTGATCAGCGGCACCGGCCTGTTTACGCCGCCGTATTCCATCTCCAACGACGAGCTGGTGACGGCCTACAACGCCTACGTCGAGCTGTACAACCAGGAACACGCCGCCGCCATCGCCGCCGGCGAAACCACCGCGCTCGAGCCCTCGAGCAGCGCCTTCATCGAAAAAGCCTCGGGCATCAAGTCGCGCTACGTGATGGAGAAGGAAGGCATCCTCGACCCGGCCCACATGACCGCCCGCATCCCCGAACGCGCCGACGAACAGGTGTCGCTGCAGGCCGAGATGTGCGTGGCCGCCGCGCGCGAGGCGCTGGAGCGCGCCGGCAAGCAGGCATCCGATATCGACATGGTGCTGGTGGCCTGCTCGAACATGCAGCGTCCCTACCCGGCCATGGCGGTCGAAGTGCAGGACGCGCTGGGCATCGAGGGCTTCGGCTTCGACATGAACGTGGCCTGCTCCTCGGCCACCTTCGGCATCCAGACCGCGGTGGACGCCGTGCGCAGCGGCCGCGCGCGCGCCGTCCTGATGCTGAACCCGGAAATCACCAGCGGCCACCTGAACTTCCGCGACCGCGACAGCCACTTCATCTTCGGCGACGCCTGCACCGCGGTGATCGTCGAAGCCGCGGACACCGCGACCGGCGCCCACCAGTGGGAAATCCTGGACAGCAAGCTCAAGACCAAGTTCTCGAACAACATCCGCAACAACTTCGGCTTCATGAACCGCTTCGACGAAGCCGGCATCGGCGCGCCGGACAAGCTGTTCCGCCAGCAGGGCCGCAAGGTGTTCAAGGAAGTGTGCCCGATGGCGGCCGAGATGATCGCCGACACCGTCACGAATGCGGGCCTGAAGATCGAGGACGTGTCGCGCTACTGGCTGCACCAGGCCAACCTGAACATGAACCTCCTGATCACCCGCACACTGCTGGGCCGCGATGCCGAGCCGAACGAAGCGCCGGTGATTCTCGACACCTATGCGAATACCTCGTCGGCGGGGTCGATCATTGCCTTCCACAAGTACCAGGATGACCTGCCGAGCGGCGCGAACGGGGTGATCTGCTCGTTCGGGGCGGGTTACTCGATCGGTTGCGTGGTGGTGCGCAAGAAATAAGTCCATGCGAGGGCTGTCCTGACGCAAGCATTTTCTGCCATTGCGTACCGCGAAGCTGCTCCCTACTTCCTATTTTTCAAATATCCCGGCAAGCGCTCTACAAGCGCTTGCTGCAGTCTGTTGCAACTGCGCAGCATGGCACACCCTGGTGTCCGCTGTGTCGAGCAGGATTTCAAACAAAAAGTTTGCGCTGGCAATCTTCAAAGAGTATTATTTCCTACGCAACAAAGAGTAACTCTGCCTTATCAGCAAACCTGGACGTTTTCACGAAAACGTTTGCCCCTCGACTATCAATTTCCCGGGTCGTTCATGCTTCAAAAAGCCGTTCATTCACGCTTCGCGAGCATGCTGATCCTGTTCGTGCTCTATTGGATCGTTGCAGCTGCCAGTGTTTCCGGATCTCTAGGCAAATGGGCATTGCGTGATGGAGAGCAGAATTTTGGAATTGAACAAATTCTGAACGAACAGGCAAGCCGGCCATTTGTGTACCGCCGTCTGCTACCCGAAGCTGCGGATTTTGCCGAACGGATCACACCACAGTCGATAAAACTCTACGTAAGTGACAAGCTGTCGCCTCATCGCACGTTTGCGCGCGCCAGTGCCGCTGGCGATCCGAAGTATGCATTCCGTTATGTGGTGATGGCTTATCTCTGCCTGGGCGCCAGTTTGCTGACCTTGTTTGTTCTCTCTGCCTTGCTGAGAGACCTCGGCTTTACCCGTCAGACGACAGTAATGGCACCGATGGCATTTGTGCTGGCATTTCCCTTTCTGCAAACCGTAGGCGGCTATTTTTACGATTCCGTGGAACTGTTCTTTTTGAGTGCCGCTGCCTTGCTCGCGGTGCGTGGGTACTGGATCGTGCTCGTTGCTTTGGCAGTCCCGGCCACCTTGAACAAGGAAGCATTTTTCTTTTTCGTGCCGTCCTTGTATCCGCTACTGCGCATCCGCCGTGACCGGAAAACGGCCCTGGCGGCGATTGTCGCTACGGTGGCCGTCTCTGGTATCGTGAATGCATGGATAAAATGGCTTTATGCAGGAGCAAGGGGAGATGTGGCACACCTTCAACTGCTGAATAACATAGAAAAATACTTTTACCTGCCTACTTATACCCAGTTCGAGGTAACTTATGGCATGGTCGGGCCAAGTGGCGCTTTTCTCGGCACCTTGCTGGTCATGGCAATCATTGTTATTCGTGGCTGGTCCACCTGTCCCCTGGTCGCGCGCCAACATTTGATTATTGGCGCCGCCCTCAACCTTCCCCTGTTCCTGGTATTTTGTGCGCCGGGTGAGTTACGTAATCTCAGCATGCTCTTCGTCGGCTTCGTTGTACTGCTTGCATGCGTGTCGGATTCCGTCAGTTCGCGGATTCCGCTGGCCTCGGTTGATGCAAAACGGACCAGCAATATGGATGACGCCAAGCTTAGCGCTTGACCAGCCCTGAATGCGTGAATGTGAGAACGCAAGCCGTCAATTGCTTTCAATGCGATCGATAGCGTCATCGGGTCGCTGCCCTCCAGGCACACCGTGCAACTGTCGCTTTTGACTTACTAATCAAATTCCTCGTTTCAAAATACTGAACAAAATGGTAACCTACTGGTGGTTATCACATGAACATTTCCAATAGTTTGTCGTC
Source organism: Massilia sp. LC238 (assembly GCF_000735635.1). Taxonomy (NCBI): domain Bacteria; kingdom Pseudomonadati; phylum Pseudomonadota; class Betaproteobacteria; order Burkholderiales; family Oxalobacteraceae; genus Massilia; species Massilia sp. LC238. The sequence continues at coordinate 81,013 of NZ_JNNN01000062.1, forward strand.
ACCCTTGCTGCTTGTTGACACGTTCAGGCAGCACTAGTTGAAATGCATGCCTCAGCTAGCAAGATCGGTGTCCCCATCAGAACAATAAGCCATGAAACGAATTTCTCCAGCTACGGCGCCACGCCTTGGCATCGGTCTGCTCGCCTTCTTCTTGATATTCAGTGTGTTACTCGCATCCGTGCTGCCGATCTATACCAATGATGGACCAGCTCACCTCGGTATTGCCAATTTCCTGGCACATGCTGTCGAGGGCTCGCTGGCCACCGATATGTATCGGTCTAACGACACGCTGAATCCGAATGTCGCCGCCTATCTCTTGCTGATACCTTTATTGAAATTCGTCTCGGCGGACCATGCCGAGTCAGTGGTGCAACTGATTGCTTTGCTCGGCCCGCCGCTTGCCGCATATTTTGCGATCGCGCAGATCCGCTACGACCGGGCATGGCTAGCGATCCTGATCCTGCCGCTATCCCTTAATCAGTGCTTTTTTCTTGGCCTGTATAATTTTTGTTTCTCCATCGTCGCGTTCTTTCTAACGCTCGGTGCCTATTTCTGGATGCTGCGATCAGACGCGACCAAGCGAGTGCTGTTTCCGATCGCCATGCTATACCTGGCCTTTTTTGCTCACGCGGCGGGTTTTATCGCTGCCCTCGTCAGCATTGCAAGCCTGGCCCTCGTGCGTGTCGGGTTGGAGCTGCGTATCCACCGTAGCTGGGGCAAGTCAATTCTGTCCCTCAAGCGTGAGTTCCTGATCGCCGCTAGCCTCACGCCCCTCGCTTGGCTAATGCTAACCAGCAACAGCAAGGGCCCTGTAATTTATGGAACCTGGCTACAAGGACGGCTGCTCGACCTGGCGACACTGCGAATCCTGGAAGTGAACGCGCTCAGCGATGCAAAGATCGGGCTGGTGTTGAATCTGGTACTCATCGGCGGTGTGGTATGGGGGATCGTGAGGCTGTGGTTCGCACGCGCGGCCTTGAGCGAAGACATGGCCGGGCTAGCGGGGGCCGTCGCACTCGTTGCAGCGCTCACTCTGCAGGCGTTGCTATTCCCTGACGTTATGGGAGGAGGATGGACCCATTTTCTGCGGATGTGTTTATTTCCTGCATTAACCGCGCCCTTCTGCTTTGCCTACTTGCCGCTTGGAAACAGAACCAAAGCCGTTATTGCGATCGTAGCGGTAGGCGCCAGCGTCGGCCTATTGGCCAGCACGATGCACACGCAAGGGAAGGTGAAGGAAGAGCTGGCTCATCTGGAAGCGATCGATCGGATTGTCGGCAAGCATTGCGCGGTCTTGCCAGTAGTTCTCGAGAAGCGGCCGCAAAACGAGCAAATGCGCTATAGCCCATTTTTTCACGTGGCAACACGTCTCGAACACCGGTATGACCGGGTAGCGCTATTTAACTATATCGTCCGGCTCGATGTATATCCGATCCAATACCATGAAAAACATAATGTTCAAGAACTCCTGTTCGACTGGCAGCCAGCTCAGCAGCGCACGGCCATCGAGCATCTGACCGTAGACCGCTTTGAAGCGCAGTCCGGCATTCCCGTCGATTACTTGCTGCGCTGGGGCCACGCCGACCAGGCCAAGATGCCACTCAAGGCGGATATCGCGAACATTGCTGCTCTGAGCACGCTGGTCTATGAATCAGCGGACCGGCGTATCCAGTTATACCGACGTCCCATCCATCCGCGATCACGCTGCACAACTTGAGGCTGGATTCAATTCTCCGTTAAATGAGGTGTCGGCGAGTGGTGGCCAAGTACCGTGTCTTCGCTATTCCCGTGCGCCCTGCCTCTTCATGAATTTCATCGAGAGCAGAGGAATCAAGGATCGCAAGTAATTGCGCAGTAGTGGTTCCCCGTACGCAGAGACGGCATAGGCTGCGATGATGGTTGCCGCCAACGCAAGCGCTACCCGAACGAGATATGGCGCCATGTCGGAAGTCACGTGATACAAGATGAAACCACCCAGTGCTTCGTGCATGAGATACAGCGGATAGGTCACCAGTCCCAAGGCGCGCAGGACACGTTTGGCTGAAGGAGCAAGACGCAGCGTCTTCCGGTGGCGCATTGACAGGTAAACCCCGTAGGTGCACACGGCGAAGGTCATAATGCACGAAACTAACAAGAAAGTTGAACTCATCACACTGTCCGTTGCCGCAGCATGGATCGCTCCAGTGGAGATTTCGATCATTGCCAGAATCGATGCAGCTAGAAACAGCAGCAAATCGGTCCGTTTTACCGGATATCCTTCGGTAAGGTACCAGATATAGATTCCGAGCGCGAAGAAACAACCGTGTCGGATCAGCAGCATATTCGTTAGCCCGAAACCCACTTCAAGCCAGGGCAAATTCAACAGGCCGATTTTCTGGCAGAAGGCGGCGATCAAGTAGGGGCTGCTGAGCACAATCAGCGCACGTGCAATAGCTACCAGCTTCAGCTGCCCACCGGTACACAGTGCGAGAAAGATAAGAAAGTAGAATGCGAGCTCGATCGGCAGTGTCCAGTACGCGCTGCTAATGTAGTAATTGCCTACCAGGGTCATCGAGCGCGCGAGGGCTCCCAGCTGTGGCACAACGCCGATACCCTGCTCCTTGTAGGCATCCCAGGGAATCGAGGACATCAGCGCAAAACTCGCGATGCCCGCGATCCATGCAGCAGGATAAAGTCGAAGGAATCGCCCGATCAGGAAGCGTCGCGGACTGGAGCCATGCGCCGAATTGGCGATGACGACGCCGGAAATGACAAAGAAAATCTCCACACCGACCCAGCCAAAAGGCATGATCATGGCGCCCTCCACCGTACGATGGTGAAATACCGCCACGATCATGGCAGCAAAAAAACGTAGCGCATCAATACCGTAGGCGTAGTCGTCACTCTTGTTCAATTCTTTTCCTGTCGATCGCTATATTTAAAGAAGTGCGCAATTGGCATACTGGAAGTCCTGACAGCAAGGAAACCAGGAGTTGTTTGCAGACTAGCTGATCAATAATTAGGACGCAAGAAATAAACGTTTTGACGCGCTCTGGGTTGCCTCTTACAAACGTGCCGCCAGCTCCGCTCCCTCCCGAATCGCCCGCTTCGCATCCAGCTCCGCCGCCAGCGCCGCCCCGCCGATCTTGTGGAAGCGCGGCCCGCCCTGGACAGGCTCCGGCGGCATCAACTCCGCCAGGCTCTCCTGCCCGGCGCAGACCACCACGTTGTCCACTTCCAGCAGGCGCCGTTCGCCGCCGACCGTGATGTGCAGACCCGCGTCGTCGATGCGTTCGTACTGCACCCCCGCCAGCATCTGCACGCCGTTGCGCACCAGGGTCGCGCGGTGCACCCAGCCCGAGGTCTTGCCCAGCCCTGCACCCGGACGCGTGCTCTTGCGCTGCAGGAGCCAGACTTCGCGCGGCGGATGCGGCTTCGCGGGCGCCTTCAGGCCACCCGGCGTGGAAGACGACGGATCGACGCCCCATTCCCCCATCCAGTGCACCTTCGGCACCGGCAGCGGCACTTCGGGATCGTGCACCAGGAACTCGCCCATGTCGAAGCCGATCCCGCCCGCGCCGATGATGGCCACGCGCCGTCCCACCGGCCGGCCCTCGCGCAGCACGTCGAGGTAGCTCAGCACCTTCGGGTGGTCGATCCCGTCGATGGCCGGCTTGCGCGTGGTGATGCCGGTGGCTACGACGACGTCGTCGTAGCCTTGCGCCAGCAGCTCCTCGCGGCTGACGCGCCGGCCCAGGCGCAGGTCGACGCCAAGGAGTTCGATCCTGCGCCCGAAATAGCGGATGGTCTCCGCGAATTCTTCCTTGCCCGGCACGCGCATGGCGACGTTGAACTGGCCGCCGATGCGGTCCAGCGCATCGAACAGCGTCACCCGGTGCCCACGCTCGGCCGCCACGGCGGCCGCGGACAGGCCGGCCGGCCCGGCGCCGACCACGGCGACACGGCGCGGCCTGGCGGTCTTGCGGAACACCAGTTCGGTCTCGTGGCAGGCGCGCGGGTTGACCAGGCAACTGGCGCGCCGGTTCGAGAAGGTGTGGTCGAGGCAGGCCTGGTTGCAGGCGATGCAGGTGTTGATCTCGTCGGCGCGGCCGCCGGCCGCCTTCGCCACCCAGACCGGGTCGGCCAGGAAAGGCCGCGCCATCGACACCAGGTCGGCCTCGCCCCGCGCCAGCAGCGCCTCGGCGTCACCCGGCATGTTGATGCGGTTCGATGCCACCACGGGGATGCTGACTTCCCGGCGCAGGCGCCCCGCCACCTCGGCAAAGGCCGCGCGCGGCACCGAGGTGACGATGGTCGGCACGCGCGCCTCGTGCCAGCCGTAGCCGGTGTTCAGGATCGTGACGCCCGCCTCTTCCAGGGCCTTGGCCACCGCCACCACCTCGTCCCAGGTATTGCCGCCTTCGACCAGGTCGAGCACCGAGTGGCGGTACATCAGGATGAAGTCCGGACCGCTTACTGCGCGGATGCGGCGCACCACCTCGACGGCCAGGCGCATGCGGTTCTCGATCGGGCCGCCCCACTCGTCCGTGCGCTTGTTGGTGCGCGCACACAGGAACTGGTTGAGCAGATAGCCTTCGCTGCCCATCACCTCGACGCCGTCGTAGCCGGCCAGCTTCGCCAGCTTCGCGCAGCGCGCATAGGCGGCGATGGTGGACTCGATGCCGGCGGCGTCGAGCGCTTTTGGTTTGAACTTCGAGATCGGCGACTTCAGGCTGGAAGCGGACACCACGAAGGGCTGGTAGCCGTAGCGGCCCGCGTGCAGGATCTGCAGCACGATCTTGCCGCCCTCTTCGTGCACGGCGCGCGTCACGCGCCGGTGGTTGGGCACGTCGCCGAGGAAATTGAGGGTGCCGCCGAAGGGCAGCAGCCAGCCCTGGCGGTTCGGCGAGATGCCGCCGGTGACGATCAGGCCGACGCCGCCGCGCGCGCGTTCGCGGTAGAACGCGGCCAGCTTGCCGTAGTTGTAGAAGCGGTCTTCGAGCCCGGTGTGCATGGAACCCATGATCACGCGGTTCTTGAGGCTGGTGAAACCGAGGTCGAGCGGAGCGAGGAGCTGCGGATAAAGTGAATGCGTCATCACGGCATTACACCGTGATTTCGTGGAGACGTGGCTCTAAACGGGTCCTGGTCAGTTCAGGCCAGGTGGCTTTCGCGGTCGCGCAGCTCGGCGAAGCCTTCGATGCTGCCGATGTTCACCGTGACCGGCCGCAGGACCGCGCTTGGGGACATCGAGCGCCAGGCGAACTGCCATTCCTGTTCCAGCGCCTGGCCGGCGCCCTTGGTGAAGGCCGCGCCCAGGCGCGAGCGCGCGCCGTACTCGACCGGCCCGTCGATGCCGGCCCAGTCGGGCAAGGTATGCTGCACCGCGCGGTGCAGGCGTTCGCCGAACAGCTCGGTGTTGTGGATCACCAGGCAGCTGTCGGCCGGGCCAAGCACGTCGAACAGGCGCTTGTCCCACACGGTCGAGAACGACACGGTCAGGAAGAAACCGCTGGGAACCAGGCGGAACTGGCCGCGCAGCGCGGCTTCGAGTTCGGTGCGCGTCGCATAGCGGTGCAGGGTTGGGGGGCGTTCGTAGTCGTGCATGTTCGGTTCAATCTGTGAAAGTGGCGCGCTGGCGCGGCTGCCGGAGCGAGTGCAGGTGCTGCATGCGCATGAAGCGCGAAGCGATCAGGACTTCGCGCAGGAAATAGACGAAGCTGCTGATCAGGCCGATCATGGCAAACACGAACAGGCCGGCGATGTACTGGTCCAGCGGGATGTTCATGGTATCGCCGAGGAACAGCGTCGCAATGACCAGGCAGATCAAGAGGCCGCAGGCGGTGCTGGAGCCGATCGCCGTGTTGACCAGGTGCGAGCGGACGTAGAGGATCTCGAGTTCGGCCGAGTATTCGGCGTCCGGGCCATCGCGCAGGCGGTCTTCGAGCACGCGGGTGCGGTCGATGATGCGCGCCAGCCGGTTGGTCAGCACGGTCAGCTTGGTCGCCACGCCAGTCAGCAGGAATACCGGGGCGATCGCCAACTGGATGACGTGGCCGATGTCGCTAAGCTGGAGATTCATGAGAATGCTTCGTGTTCGTTATTCTAGGTTTTCTTCATAGTGTAACAGCCCTCAATCAAAGCGGCCGTGGCGCTTGAACTGCTCGGTGGCGCTCACCAGCGCCCGGGCGATGCCGGTCTCGAGGGCGCCGTGGCCGCCGTCGGGAATCATGTGCAGCTTCGCGCCCGGCCAGGCCTGGTGCAGGCGCCAGGCCGACAGCGGCGGGCAGATCACGTCGTAGCGGCCCTGTACGATGGTGGCCGGCAGGTGGGCGATGCGACCGATGTCGCGCACCAGCTGGTCTTCGTCCAGGAAGGCGCCGTGCAGCATGTAATGCGACTCCAGGCGGCCGACGCCGAGGTCGAGCGCGTCCGACGAAGGCTCGTCCGGCTGCGGCAGCAGGAACACGCGCCGGCCTTCGAAGCGGCTCCAGGCGCGCGCGGCCGGCCAGTACACGTCGGGATCGTTGCACAGCAGGCGCTCGCAATAGGCCTTGAGTAGGTCACCGCGCTCGGCCTGCGGGATCGGCGCCACGAATTCCTCGTACAGCTCCGGATAGAACCATTTGACCCCGTTGATGAACCAGTCGACCTCGGCCTTGGTACACAGGAAGATCCCGCGCAGCACGAAGCCAAGGCAGCGCTCGGGGTGGGCCTGGCCGTAGGCCAGCGCCAGGGTCGAGCCCCAGGAGCCGCCGAACACCAGCCACTGCCTGATACCGAACATCTGCCGCAGGCGCTCGATGTCGTCGATCAGCAGCTGGGTCGTGTTGTTGCGCCATTCGCCCAGCGGCGTCGACTTGCCGGCCCCGCGCTGGTCGAACAGGATCACGCGGTAGGCGCTCGGGTCGAAGAAGCGCCGGTGCTGCGGCGACAGCCCGGCGCCCGGCCCGCCATGCAGGAACAGTACCGGGATGCCGTTGGGGTTGCCGACTTCTTCCCAATAGATCGTGTGCAGCTCGTCGACGGCGAGCATGCCGTGGCGGATGGGCTGGATCGGCGGGAAAAGGGACGGCGGTGTGGCAGGCATGGGACTCGGCTCTCTCGGCGGGTGGAAACCGATTGTAGCCTAGAGCCTATCCTTTCAGAAGAAGGTGTTCAGCGCCTCGCGCACGTTGTAGGCGTCGTCCACCGCCAGCAGCACCTGCCACTTGTCGAAGGTCGTGCAGGGGTGCGAGATGCCGCAGCCGACCAGGTCGCCCACCTGCAGATTGTCGCGGATGCCGCCCTCGGGAAGCGCCAGGTAAGCGTGCTGGTCGTTCATCTTGAAGATCGTGCAGCCGGGCGGCAGCTCGCTTGGCACACTTGCGTCGCTGCCCGGACGGTGGGTGAACAGCGGCGTGGGAAGCGCTTCATCGTAGGAGGCATCGCGCTTGCCCATGGTGAGGATGGCCAGGCCGGGCTCCGGGCGCGACTGCACTGTGCTCCAGACTTCCAGCGCCGGACGCAATCCCTCCACGGTGTGCGCTTCGCGCGTGTCGAGCTGGGCCAGCAGGCGCTGGTAGGAACCGTGGTCGCTGGTGAGGTAGCAGCCGCTGCGCAGCACGGGGCGCACCGGGCGCGACAGATCATCCATGCCCGCGAAGCCGCGCGCCACCAGGTCGAAATAGGACGAGCCGCCGGCCGAAATCAGGATCTCGGCAGCGCCGAACAGCTGTTGCCCATCCGCGGTTTCGACCAGGTCCACCAGCTCGGCCAGGAAAGCCCTGACGGCGCGCAGATCCGCATCGCGGTCGTCGCTGACCAGGAGGCCTTCATAGCCTTCGAAACCCGCCAGGGCCAGGCCGTCGGCAGCGGCAATGGCGCGCGCCACCGCCAGCGCCTCCTCGGGCTTGCGGCAGCCGGCGCGCTTGCCGGCCAGCCCGAGTTCGACCAGCACCGGCAGGGGACGGGCCAGGCCGCGCGCCGTCACCGCCGTCGAGAGGCGCGCCACGCCTTCGATCGAGTCGGCCAGCACGAAGCATTCGAAATCCGGATCCTCATGCAGCAGCGCCAGCACCGCCTCGATGTCGGCGCGCGCCACCAGCTGGTTGGCCAGCAGCACGCGGCGCACGTTGAAGCGGTGCGCCACCTGCACCTGCGTGGCACTGGCCAGCGTGATGCCCCAGGCCCCGTTGGCCAGCTGGGCCGCAAACAGCTGCGGACTCATCGTGGTCTTGCCGTGCGGAGCCAGGGTGGCGCCGTGGCGCGCGCAGAAGTCGCGCATCCAGGCCAGGTTGTGCTGGAGCGCCGAGGCCTTCAGTACGGCAACCGGGAAGGACGTATCGCCGCGCAGGACGTTCCAGCCCTGCACACCGATCGCGCCCTGGCGGAGGGCTTCTGTGAGCGGCAAACCCTTGGTGCCGGGCCGCAGCAATTGTTCATCCAGGCTGGACAGCGCCAAGGCGCCGCGCGGGAGAGTGTGCATTGAAGCCTCTCTAGGCTGTGAGGAAGACCATGATTGTAATTCGGCCCGATATCTGGAAGACCGGTCAACACCGAAACATCAATTCTTTATTTTGCATTATTACCAATATTGTGTCGTGGGGTTTCCAATGTTTTTAAGCCAGTTGCATAACCTGTTCTGAAAAAGCCGAGAACGAATGTTCCGATCTTGCAAAGCTTTAAAAGCCAGTGCCATACTCGTGCATATCTTGCAGCAATACATCAAGTTTTTTCGTTGTTGTGGCAGGGTCTATCGTGCCCGTGATCAATACCGCGTGCAGGCAAAAGGCCCACAGCCAGCTTTGAAAGTGACAGATTTTGCGCGACACCGTTACGACTTCGGGCGAGCAGGAAAGTATGCCGCCTGAACATGCTCCAGCTCCCGCAGCGACACCTGAACCCGCAGCTGCACCCAAGACCTTGTTCCGCCAGCAGGCCATCGAACACGTCATGGTGCGCAGTACGGCACCGTCGTCCTGACCCGCCCGGTCAGCCATGTGGTGCTAACCGGGGTGTTTATGACGTTGGCCTTGCTGCTTATCGCCTTTTTCATCTTTTTCGAGACGACCCGCAAGTCTCACGTCCAAGGCATGCTGGTGCCGACCGCAGGTGTTATCCGGGTGTATTCAACCCAGATGGGCGTGATCAAGGAAGCGCGCATCAAGGAAGGCCAGTTCGTGCGCGAAAACGAGGTCTTGTTCGTCGTATCCAGCGAGCGCAGCAATGCTGAAGCAAGCTCCACCGAGGCCCTGGTTTCCGACCTGCTGACGCGACGCCGCGACAGCTTCCATGCTGAACTGCAGCAAGCCAAGGCACAGTTCGTCCAGCGCCGCGCAGCCCTGCAGCAGCGCGCGCAAGACTTGCAAAGCGAGATCAAGCGGCTGGACAACCAGGCGCTCATGCAGAAGCAGCGCATCGCCCTGTCCGAGCAGACCGTGGCGCGCTTCGCGCAGTTGAAGGCTACTAACTACATCTCGGCGGCGCAACTGCAGGAGCGCGAAGCCGAGCTGCTCGACCAGCGCCAGCGCCTGCTCGAGATCGAACGCATCCGCTCGGCGACCCAGCGCGACCTGGCCGGCACCCAAGCGGAGGAACGGGACGTCGCAGTACAGGCGCTGCGCGACGAAAACGCCTTGCGCCGCAATGCTTCGACGCTCGAGCAAGACCTGACCGAGAACGAGGCGCGCCGCGAAATCCTGGTGCGCGCGCGCCAGAGCGGTACGGTCACGGCGATCTCCGCCAATCTCGGTCAGACCGTTGGTATTAGCACTTCGCTGGCATCGATCCTGCCGGAGGGGAACAAGCTGGAAGCTGAAATGTATGTGCCATCGCGTGCGGTTGGTTTCATTAAGCCGGGCATGACCGCCTTGCTGCGCTACCAGGCTTTTCCGTACCAAAAGTTCGGTCAGCATGCGGCCCGTGTGCGGGAGGTGGCCACCACTTCGGTACGCCCCGAGGAGCTGCTCACCTCGGCGGCTGCCATGCCGGGCGCGTCCCAGTCGGAACCGGTGTACCGCGTCCGGCTCGAGCTCGATCAGCAGACCGTAAGGGCCTATGGCGCAGCGATGCCGCTACGATCGGGCATGCTGGTCGACGCCAGCGTCATGCTCGAGCGCCGCAAGCTCTACGAATGGGTGCTGGAACCGGTGTTCAGCATTTCTGGTCGCCTATAAACACATACGTCTTCCGTCATCCTGCCGGCTGCGGTACCGTATTCGTGGCCAGCGCATCCCTGATCGCAGCTGAACTATGCAATTTCCCCTTTCACAGTTAGCCTTCTGGAACAGCCGCCGGCTGCCTGTCCTGCTGCAGACCGAAGCAGCCGAATGCGGCCTGGCGTGCATGGCCATGGTGGCCAGTTATTGGGGCCACCAGATCGATATCCCCAGCATGCGCCGGCGCTTCTCGGTGTCGATGAAGGGCGTCAACCTCAAGGGCTTGATGGCGATGGCCGGCGGCCTGTCGCTGCAGACTCGCCCGCTCAAGCTGGACCTCCAGCACTTGCCCGAACTGAAGCTGCCCTGCATCCTGCATTGGGACTTGAATCACTTCGTGGTGCTCAAGTCGGTCTCGGCCAAGCACGTCGTCATCCACGATCCGGCCGTTGGCGAGCGGCGCCTGCCGATGGAGGAGTTCGCCAAGCACTTTACCGGCATCGCGCTCGAACTGACGCCGACCTCGCAGTTCGAAGCCAAGGAAGAGCGTCAGCAATTCTCCCTGTTTTCCCTGATGGGGCGCGTGGTCGGTCTGCGCCGCGGTCTAACCCAGCTGCTCGCACTTGGCCTGGCCCTGCAGGTTTGTACCCTGATCGCGCCTTTCTACATGCAGTGGATCGTGGACGAGGCGCTGCTGGCCGCGGACAGCGACTTGATCACGGTACTTGGCTGCGGCTTCCTGTTGCTGGTACTGCTGCAGACCGCGATCGGAGCAGTGCGCTCATGGGTCACGACAGTGCTGGCCACCAGCTTGAACCTGCAGTGGCTGGGCAATGCCTTCTCGCATCTCCTGAAGCTGCCGCTACCGTATTTCGAAAAGCGCCATACCGGCGACATCGTGTCGCGCTTCGGTTCGATTCAACGGATGCAGACCAGCTTGACCACCCAGTTCGTCGAGGGTGTAATCGATGGCGTGCTGGTGCTGGGCACCCTGATCATGATGCTGCTGTACAGCCTGAAACTGGCGGCAGTGGCCTTCATTGCCGTGCTGCTCTACGCGCTGCTGCGCTGGACCATGTTCCGCCCCTTACGTGACGCCAATTCCGAGCAGATCATCCACGCCGCAAAACAGCAGAGCCACTTTATGGAAACGGTGCGCGGCATGCAGAGCATCCGCCTGTTCGGACGCAGCGACGAACGCCGTTCAGGCTGGATGAATTCGCTGACCGACGAATTTAATGCTCAGCTGCGCATCGCCAAGCTGTCGGTTTCTTATCAGACCGCCAACAGCTTGCTATTCAGCGCAGAGCGCGTGATCGTCATCTGGCTGGCGGCACTGGCCGTGCTCAACAATGAATTTTCGGTCGGCATGCTATTTGCCTTCATTAGCTACAAGGACCAGTTCAGCGGGCGCATGGCCAGCCTAATCGACAAGCTATTCGAACTGCGCATGATCCGCCTGCACGGTGAGCGCCTGGCCGACATTGTGCTGACCGAAGCGGAACGTGATAACAAAGCGGCCGAGATCGACGCCAGCCACATCGTGCCCTCGATCGAGATTAAGAACCTCAGCTTCCGTTATTCCGACAACGAGCCCGAAGTCATCCGCGAGCTCAACCTCAGCATCCCGGCCGGACAATGCGTGGCGATCACCGGGCCGTCGGGCTGCGGCAAGACCACCTTAATGAAACTCCTGCTCGGCCTGCTCACGCCGACCAGCGGCGAAATTCGCATCGGCGACGCACCTCTCGGTTCACTGGGCATCGCGAACTACCGCGACATACTCGGCACCGTGATGCAGGACGACACCCTGTTTGCTGGTTCCATTGCAGAGAACATTGCCTTCTTCGACCCGATGATCGACATGCAACGCGTGTACAAGTGCGCCGAGCTCGCCGCCATCGAGCCCGAAATCGCTGCCATGCCGATGGCCTTCAATACCTTATTAGGAGATATCGGTACCGGCCTGTCGGGCGGGCAGAAGCAGCGCATCCTGCTGGCACGCTCGCTATACAAGAATCCGAAAATCCTAGTGCTGGACGAGGCGACCAGCCATTTGGACCTATTGAATGAGCATGCAGTTAACAAGGCGATCCAGCAATTTCCCCTGACCCGGATCATCGTAGCGCATCGTCCGGAGACCATCCAGATGGCAGAGCGCGTTATAGTTTTACATAATGGACAGGTCGCCCAAGACCTCATTTCGGAAAATCAGGGAGGAAGAAAAGCGGCATAACCCGCATTTTTCACGCTATATCTCATTCGGGCTTCGGGAAAAATCCAGCGCGACATGAATTATGCTAACGGGGTAAATTAAAAGAATGTTTTTAATTATTGCTGCGGCATAAGGATTGATAACATGAGCGGGTGAAACCGCTCAGATGTACCGATTGAGCAACTCGATAAACATACGCTGAAGCGATTATTTCAAATTCGGCTTTCTATACTTGACATGAATTTTATAATCCACGATTATTAGGGTACTGCACTTGCAATGACATCAATGAGGAATGAATATGCAAATTCTGAACAATGCGGAAATTGACATGGTTTCCGGCGGCGTTGACAATAAAACCCCAGCACAAGCCACGGCCTGCGCAAATACGATCCTTTTCTGGGGAGGTGTTGGTTCCGGTCTTGGATCGGTCGCCGGTGGTTTCATTGGATTCTTCGGTGGCGCCGCTCTCGGAGGATGGTTCGGAACGACGCGCGACGTCTGCAAGACTCAGCAAGCATCCCAGTAAATAGCTTGTTGAAACTACAGTCGCAAAAGGGCTGTGTGAATTAATCCATGTTCATAAAAGCGCTAACGGCAAGAGTGCAGTCTTGCTGCTGGCGCTTTCCGTGCAAGTTCAGCACGTGCGCTGAATCCTTGATCATGCACTCAAAAACAAATGTATTTTGCTGCTCAGTTTAATGCGCGTGTTACATTAGATGGTGTAGAAACTCATCAGGATGTATTATGAGTGCAAGCAGCTGGCTGAGTAATTTCTAAATAAAGGAAAGACTCAGCTACCTCCCAGGATCGCCATGATTAAATTTAACGCAACGAAATATTACAGCCAGGTAATTTCATTCTTTACGGTCGCCATTGTATTTTATCCAGTTCTGCTTTCTGTCCCGGCGCATCGTTTATACACTATCTTCGAAGAAATTACACTGTATAAAATATATTGGCTGTTGCCAATAATGTTATTGCTGTACTTTGTTTTCGTTCGATTTTTTGAAATTTCATGGTCTATTTTGTTTGACAGGCCTTATGTATTGCGCCCAAAGTCGACCATTCTGAGCACTCTCCTATACGGCGTACTGGCTCTAAAAAGATCGAATACCCCAGTTCTGCACAAGTCTCTGAAAATTGAGGCAACAGCGTTTCGCTTGGTGCTTAGCGCTGCATTTTTATCTTTTATCGGTTCCGCCCTGTTAGACACCATCATACAGATTGTCAGGAATCAAAATCTCGTCGCTCCGGCGCAAATCACGAGCATTTCAAGCTTCGTCGCCGTGTTGATCGCTCTTGCCATTATTTCCCCCTTATTGGAAACAATAATTATGGCTGCGATCCTCGAAATATTGACAAAAGTCTTAAAGATCAGCCCGCGCAACGTCACCATCTTGTCAGCTGCCGGCTGGGCAGCCGTACATGGAATGAATAATCACCCATTGCAAGCGTTCTCGATGTTTTGGGTCTTCTTTATTCTTACCGCACTATATTTTCGATCCCGTGGGTCGTTCGAGTGGCTTGCATCCGCGCTGATACTGTTAGCATCCCATTCATTGAACAATTTCTTGGCTCTTTGCTTTATCGCAGCGAAGCAGACTTTGTTAATCCAATGAGATTTGGCAAGGCGGTAACTTGCCGCGAAGATGGGCTTTGCTATGTAAAGCACGGCTGACCAGCGCTAAGCCCGAGAGACTAGTAGTCTGCACACATGAGACAGGCTCCTCAGAAGTACCGCATCACAAACTGGAAGATATACAGTGAAACGCTAGAGGCACGTGGCTCGCAGCTCATCTGGCTCGACTTGGCGATGAGCTGGTGTGACCCCAAGCGGCAAGCGCGGGCGCAGACAGATACTCAGCGACGTGGCGATCCAGTTCTCCCTGAGTATCAAGTGCCTCTCCAATCTACCGCTGCGCCAGACCACGGGGATAACACAAGGTACAAGGCCTGCTGCGCCTTGCTTGACTTGACAACTATTGGCGCAACCGGTAAGTACTCGACAAGAAATGAATGTGAGTTTTGGCAAACAGAACCGGATGCGGTGCAAGGCGGCGAGTGCGCCGCAGTGCGAGCACTGCAAGCAGGAGCCAACGCAGCAACGCGCCGGTTATGGCAGCCAGAAACACATTTATTTCAGGGCGAGTACTTAGATCGCTAAAACAGAAAATATGCGCAGCAATGCTGAACTATCTTACTGGCCTGGCTGTACCGAATATGGCCCCGGTGTCGTAATACGATCTGCGAATAGCGAAAGTTCGGCCTTTACTAAATACGTCCAACAAAGCTGCAGAGAACAGAGTTTACGGAATTCACAGATGGCACCTGATCTTGCCCCGCTTTTCCCGGACACAGCCTGATGCTTAGTTAGCGTCAGTTTCCAGAGCCTGACGGCGTCGCTCTTTCCTAAACATGCGCGGCGATTTGTAGCCGAGCGCCGAATGCGGATGC
>NZ_JNNN01000063.1:0-1231 GCF_000735635.1 Massilia sp. LC238
ATCAGCGCACGACCAATAACTGGAGCGTGCGATGCCTTGGAAGGAGTGTTCCCGGATGGCCTCTCGTCTCGAATTTGTGGTGCTGGCAAGCGCACCAGAAGCCAACGTCAGCGCCCTGTGCCAGGCATTTGGAATCAGTCGCAAGACGGGTTACAAATGGCTTTCCCTGTTCAAAGAACAGGGAAAGGACGGGTTAAATGACCGGTCCCGCCGCCCGCATAACTCGCCCAAGCGCAGCGATGCACAGTTGGAAGCACAGGTCGTTGCCCTTCACGACACCTATCCCTACTGGGGCGGGCGTAAGCTGCAGGCATTGATTCCACAAGAGTTTGGCAAACCTCATCCCAACACCATCGCTGCCATCCTGAAGCGGCATGGAAGGCAGATCTTGCCGCCTACCGATGTCTCGTCACCAGCCATCAAACGCTTCGAGCACGAAGCCCCTAATCTGCTCTGGCAAATGGATTTCAAAGGGCACTTCGCGCTCACCAATGCGCAGGCTGGCCGGTGCTACCCACTGACAGTGCTGGATGATCACTCGCGCTTTTCCATCTGTCTGAGTGCCTGCTCGGGGGAGACGGGCGATCAAGTAAAAAGCGCGCTGACCGAGGCATTCAAGCTATACGGCCTACCCGAACGCATCACATGCGACAACGGCAATCCTTGGGGCACGCCCAAGCAAAATGGCCTGACCAAGTTCGAAGTGTGGCTGCTCAAGCTGGGAATCAAGGTTGGCCACAGCCGTCCGATGCATCCGCAAACACAAGGCAAGGACGAGCGTTTTCACCGTACGCTCAAACGTGAATTGCTCAGCCGCCGCGGCTTTAACTCGCTGCAGGAGTGCCAGCAAGCGTTCGATATCTGGCGTGATCAATACAATCTTGTACGGCCGCATCACGCACTGAATCAGCAGCCGCCCATCAGTCGTTACACCGCCAGTGGGCGCAAATTTCCCGCCCAGCTCCCCGACGTCGAGTATGACAATGAGGACGACGTCAGGAAGGTCAAACATAGCGGCTGTATCAGTTTCTCAGGTTTGCAACCGTATATCGGAGAGGGGCTGGCTGGAGAGCCTGTTGCGGTCAAGCCCACTGACACCGATGGACTCTTCGACGTCATGTTCTGTACGCGAAAAGTCGCAGAAATCGACCTCAGGATTAAGGCGTAGAATGGTTCGACATGTGTCACCTATGTCTCTAGACATGTGTAACCCATGTCCCTGTGCCATACA
>NZ_JNNN01000064.1:0-977 GCF_000735635.1 Massilia sp. LC238
ATCTTGTCGCCGCCGCCGAAGCCGAGCGGCTTGGACAGGTCGAGGGTCTGCGGCTTGATGTAGGTCTGGTTCTTGGTGCTGAAGAACACGTTGACCTTCGGCGTGAGCAGGCTGGTTTCGTGCGGCTCGATCACCACGCCCAGGCGGCCGGATTCGAGCAGCACCAGGGTGCCGACCGGGTAGATGCCGACACAGCGCATGAACTCCTGGACCAGCGTGGGGTTGAAGTGGAACTTGCTCCACTCGTAGATCTTGCGCAGCGCTTCGGCCGCCGACATGCCCTTGTGGTAGCAGCGGTCCGAGGTGATGGCGTCGTAGACGTCGACGATCGCCGCCATCTGCGCCAGTTCGCTGATGCTGCCTTCGCCCTGCTTGTCCGGATAGCCGCTGCCGTCGCGCCGCTCGTGGTGATGCAGCGTGATGTCGAGCGGGATCGGGCCGATCTCCGGGGTCTTGGCCAGGATGTCGTAGCCGTCGCGCGGGTGGCGCTTGATGATGTCGAATTCCTCGTCGGTCAGGCGGCCCTGCTTGTTCAGGATGCTGTCCGGCACCAGCGCCTTGCCGGTGTCGTGCAGCAGGCCGCCCAGGCCGGCCTGGTAGATCGTGTCCTCGTCCATCTTGCGCGAACGGCAGAACGCGACCAGCAGCGCGCATACGCTGACCGAATGCAGGAAGGTGTAGTCGTCCTTGTTCTTGATGCGCAAGAGACCGAGCAGCGCGCCGGAATTGCGCAGGATCGATTCGGTCACGCTCTCCACGACCGGCCCCACCTTGTCCAGCTCGACGGCCTTGCCGAGGCGGGCGTCGGCCATCACGGTGCGCACCAGGCCGGCGGCCTGCTTGCGGATGTGCGCGGCACGCTGCAGCTCTTCACCCAGGGACACGCGGGTGACGATCCGCGGCGCGGCGGCGATCGCCGTCACTTCCGCTTCGGTGGCGGCATCGGCCTGCGCCAGGGTCGGCGCGTCGTCCACGTC
>NZ_JNNN01000065.1:0-223240 GCF_000735635.1 Massilia sp. LC238
GGGCGGGAGGAACGCCGGCGATCTCGTCGTAGATGGCTTTATAGGCGTCCGGCGTCGGTGCGATGCGGCGCGTTGCCAGGCGCCGGAAGGCTTCGCGGGCAATGTCGGCGGGATTCTGGCCGGTGCCGGCCGGCGGGGACGAGATGGACATGGCTGTCAAGACACGGAATGCTGGTGAGCGACATGATAAGCAGCTTCTTTGCCAACCATCAATTAAAAAACAGCAACAAACTGTGTTATTTCTGTACTTCTACAACAGATGTCATCCCACCAACCCGTTGCGGATGGCGTAATGGGTCAATTCCGCACTGTTCTTGAGCTTCATCTTCGCCAGCAGCCGGGCCCGGTATTCGCTCACCGTCTTCACCGACAGCGACAGTTGGCGCGCGATGTCGCTGACCGTCATCCCGGAGGCGATCATGGTCAGGGTCTGGTATTCGCGGTCGGACAAGGTGTCGTGCAGCGGCGCCTCGTGGTCTTCGCCGACCTGGGCCGCCAGGGTCTGGGCCAGCGCGGCGCTCACGTACTTCTGGCCGGCGGCCACCTGGCGGATTGCGGTGACCAGCTCGCGCGGGGCGCTCTGCTTGGTCATGTAACCGGCCGCGCCGGCCTTGAGCGAGCGGATCGCGTACTGGTCCTCGCGGTGCATCGACAGCATCAGCACCGCCAGCTCGGGCCGGTCCTTCTTGATCTGCTTGAGCACGTCGATCCCGTTGCGGTCGGGCAGGGAGATGTCGAGCAGCATCACGTGCGGCCGCGCCTTGCCGACCAGCTTGACGGCATCGAGCCCGGTTTCGGCCTCGCCCGCGACGATGATGTCGCGCTGCTCGGCCAGGATCTGCTTCAGGCCCTCGCGCACGATCGCATGGTCGTCGGCGATGAATACCCGGATTGTTGCCTTGTCACTCATTGTTCTGTTGCCAGCCTGGTCTTGATAGTCACCATCGTGCCACCTCCGGGCGCGGACGACAAGCTCAGCGTTCCCCCGAAAGCCTTGGCGCGCTCGCTCATGCTGTGCAGGCCGAAGGAATGCGGCTTGAGGCGGTCGGCCGGGTGGATGCCGCGTCCGTTGTCGCAGATCGTCAGGGTCAGGTGGGCGCGCTGGGGCCGCAGCGTCACCGTCACCCGGGTCGCGTGGGCATGCTTGGCGATGTTGGTCAGCGCTTCCTGGAAGATGCGGAACAGGGCGGTGGCGTGGTCGTCGTCGAGCAGGAGTTCCTCCCCCTCGTCCAGGGGGCCGCGGAAGATGCAGACGATGCCCATCTGCTTCTCGAATTCGCGCGCCTGCCACTCCAGCGCGGCCACGATGCCGAGGTCGAGCATCGTGGGACGCAGGTCGAGCGAGATGCGGTGCACCGCCTCGATCGTGCGGTCGACCAGGTCGTCGAGGTAGTCGGCCTTTTCCAGCAGGGCCGGCTGGTTGTCGGGCAGGCGCGCGGCCAGCATGGCCAGCGCCATCTTGATGGCCGTGAGGTTGCCGCCGAGGTCGTCGTGGATCTCGCGCGCGATGCGCGCCCGTTCCTGTTCCTTGACCTGCTCGATGTGGTCGGTCAGTTCGGCCAGCCGGGCGCGCGAACGCATGCTTGCTTCCTGTTCCTCCTTGCTGGCGCTGATGTTGGTCATGATGCCGTCCCACTGCACCGCGCCGCCGTCGACGGGATGCGGGGTGGCGCGCAGGTTGATCCACTTGACGTCCTTCCAGGCGTCGATCCAGATCCGGCCTTCCCAGTTCCAGGCGCTCATGGCGGCACTGGACGCCGCCATCGATTCCTGCCATCCCTTGCGGTCTTCAGGCAGGATCAGGCGCTCGAACAGGCTGGCGTCGCGCTGCAGCGCCAAGACGGACAGGCCGAGCAGGGCGGCGCAGCCCTCGCTCAGCCAGGGGAAATCCTGGCGCCCGTCCGGATGCAGCACGAACTGGAACACCAGTCCCGGGGTATTGCGCACGATGGCGTCGAAGCGCGCCTGCGACTGGGCCAGCGCCTGCGCGGACGCCTGTTCCAGGCTGAGGTCGTCGGCAATCGCCAGCAGCAGCGAACGGCCGTCGCGCACGATGCGCAGGAAACACAGCCGCACCGGATAGCTGCTGCCGTCGAGACGCCGCAAGCGGGTGCGCAGGCTGACCTGGGCGCCGACTTCCTCGCCCAGCCCGGCCAGCAGCTCGCCCAGCGTGGCGCGGTCGAGGCCGGGCGCCAGGGCGTAGGCGTCCATCGCCTGCAGCGTGGCCGCGTCCATGCCCAGATTCAGGCGCGCGGCCTGGTTGGCGTCGATCACCCGCAGGGTGACAGCGTCGAGCAAGTAGATTTCGGAAGCGGCCGCCTGCATTTCGGCGGCCAGGGCAAGGATGGGACTCATGGAAGTTCGGTCTCTGTCTTGTCTTGGCGGCGCGCCTGTTCGCGCGCCTGGAAGCGTGACCTGACGCGGGTCTTGAGGCGGCGCAGCACGCGCGCCAGGTGGCTGGGCTGGCGTCCGGCATGGCGCAGCAGCCGGCGCAGGCGGCGCCGCGCATCCGCCATGGCCGCGCGCACCCGGCGCCAGAAGCCGCTGGCGAGTAGCGCCGCCAGCAGGCGGTCTTTGAGCCGCAGGAAGCCGCCGTGCCAGCGCGCGAACCAGGCGAGGGTGAGCAGGGTGGGCAGGGTCAGCACGTAGATGCGCGCCACCACCACGGCGCCCCCCAGCTTGGCGGCCACGAAGCCGGCCAGGCCGGCCAGCGCATGGCCGTGGGCGATGGCGAACAGGGCGAGCAGCTTGACCGGCAGGAGCAGCAGTCCGGGCAGCACGAAGGCGCACAGGGCGGCCCAGGCCGGCAGGGCGCCCACGCGCGCCTCGAGCCGGCGCAGCGGCGGCCAGGCCGCCATGCGTGCGGCGGCACGGCTGCCGACATCCCAGGTCCAGGCCTCGGCGAGCAGCACCAGCGCCGCCAGCTGGACCAGGGGCGCGAGCAGCCGGGATCGTGCGTGTGCTCGTTTCATGGAGTACATGATACGGGAAGCGTGAGCCGGCGGCGGCGCTTGCCGTTACAATAAGCTGATGAATAAGGCATTCGTAAAAGAGTCCGACAACGACGATGACGACGCCGAGGCGTTGGCGCTGGCCCAGGCGATTCCCGCCGGGGCCAAGAACTACATCACCCCGGCCGGCTATGCGGCCATCAAGGACGAGCTGCTGCAGCTGATCGACGTCGACCGCCCCGAGGTGGTGAGGGTGGTGCACTGGGCCGCCTCGAACGGCGACCGCTCGGAGAACGGCGACTACATCTACGGCAAGCGCCGCCTGCGCGAGATCGACCGCCGCATCCGCTTCCTCACCAAGCGCATGGATTCGGCCTTCGTGGTCGACCCCAGCGTGCATCATGGCAACGACCAGGTCTTCTTCGGCGCCACCGTCACCTACCTCAACAGGGCGGGCGAGGAGCATACCGTGACCATCGTCGGGGTCGACGAGCTCGACCCGCTGCGCGGCAAGATCAGCTGGGTCTCGCCGGTGGCGCGTGCGCTGACCAAGGCGCGCGAGGGCGATGTCATCACGCTGCAGACGCCGCTCGGAACCGACGAGCTCGAGATTCTTTCAGTGGAATATCCGGAACCGGTAACCGACTAGGCCTTCTGAACTGGTAAGATGGACGATTCGCCGCTTTCCCAGCCTTCATGAACCGTTCCAACGATTCCGCGCGCGACACCGACGTACTGGCCGCGCTGCGGACTGCGACTGCCTCGCGGCACGAGCGGCTCGACAGCGGCCTGCCGCTGTCCGCACCCCTTCCTTCCCTCGACGATTACGCCGCGCACCTGCACATGCTGCGCGACTGGCTGGCGCCGCTCGAGCGCTGGCTGGCCGGCTTTGCCGACGGCCCCCAGGCCGAACCCACGCTCCCGCCAACCGGACGCCTGGCCCTGATCCAGGCCGACCTTGCCGAGCCGCGCATGCCCGAGGTCCGGCCCCTGCGTCCCGCCCCGGCCTGGCCGGCGGACGCCAGCGCCGCCTGGCGCTGGGGCGTCGCCTACGTGATCGAAGGCTCGCAGCTGGGCGGCGCGGTCCTGTACGGCAAGCTGGCCGGGCCGCTGGCCCCGCATCCGCTGCGCTATCTGCGCGGCGACGAGGACGGCCCGGGGCCGCGCTGGCGCGCCTTCATGGGAGCGCTGCGTGCGCATGTCACCGGCCCGGTGGAGATCGCCGAGGCCTGCGCCGGGGCGTGTGCGGCCTTCGATGCGATCCTTGAACTGGCCCAGCTGGAAAAAAATTAAAAAAATCCGGGCGGCGATGTCAATTGCCGGCCTTCCCGATCGTCGTAGTGTCAACAACCAACCCAAA
Organism: Massilia sp. LC238; assembly: GCF_000735635.1. Taxonomy (NCBI): domain Bacteria; kingdom Pseudomonadati; phylum Pseudomonadota; class Betaproteobacteria; order Burkholderiales; family Oxalobacteraceae; genus Massilia; species Massilia sp. LC238. Next base: position 4,312 of record NZ_JNNN01000065.1, read on the forward strand.
CGGAGGATGCGATGCGATTCATGATCTTGCTGAAGGCGGACAAACACAGTGAAGCGGGCGAAATGCCTGACGAGAAACTGCTCACTGACATGGGCAACTTCAACGACGAGCTGATCAAAGCCGGCGTGATGCTGGCCGGCGAAGGCCTGCACCCGTCCTCGCGCGGCGCACGCGTTCATTTCGATAAAAGTGGAAATGTCCGCGTGGTCGACGGCCCCTTTGCCGAAACCAAGGAATTGCTGGCCGGCTTCTGGATCTGGAACGTGAAATCGAAGGAAGAGGCGATCGCATGGGTCAAGCGGGTGCCGATGCCGATGGCGGGCGGCGAAGCCGAGATCGAGATCCGCCAGATCTTCGACATGGAAGACTTCGGCGAGGCCATGACCCCGGAACTGCGCGAGCAGGAAGAGCGCCAGCGCGCCGCGCTGGCCGGCTGAGCCTTTACTGTGCCTGGGGCTCCGTTGGGGGCTCCCACAGCTCGACCTTGTTGCCCTCCGGGTCGATGACCCAGCCGAACTTGCCGAATTCCGAGTTGTCGGTCTGGTCCATGACGTTGCAGCCTTCCTCGCGCAGAGCCTGCAGCAGTGCGTCCAGGTCGGCGACCCGGTAATTGATCATGAAGTTCGCCTTGCCCGGGGCGAAGTGCTCGTTGCCGGCCTGGCCGATCGACCAGATGGTGACCCCGCCGTCCGGCTTGCGCGCCGAATCGTCCCAGGTGAAGGCGGCGCCGCCCCATTCCAGCACGTCGACGCCCAGATGCCGCCCGTACCAGGCGCGCAGCGCCACCGGGTCTTGTGCGTGGAAAAAGATGCCGCCGATACCAGTAACCCGCTTCATGTACTCTCCGATCTGGGAACGCTGTGTGCGTGGGAAGGCCAACAGTAGCATCAGGTGCTTCCTGTTGGCAATGTGGCAGGCTCGATTCGTCTTGCACCGGAATACGTAAAATCCCTGAGTTGTGCAATTGCCGCATTGAACTGTAATTGCCCCTCGGCAATGTTATTCTCTGTCGTCGCGTCGCTGGCACCTTTGGTACCACCGCAAGCAAGGGCGCCCGGCCCACCTGTGTTCATCCCTTGACGGCACTCCGTCACCTCCAGAAGGATCCAGCAGTGAAAAACTTCAAGATCGGTGCCCGCCTCGGCATCGGGTTCGCCATCGTCCTGTCCCTGTTGCTCGTCGTGACGCTGACCGCGCTGGCGCGCATGCAGTCGGCGGGCGACCTGACGCATCGCCTGGTCAACACCAGCATCAAGAACCAGCGCAACGTGGCGGAGTGGGGCAAGCTCATCGAGCTGAACAGTGCACGGATCGAAACCGTGTTCGTGGCCACCGACCCGGCCGTGTACGCCGACATGGCGCAGCGCATGCAGGCCGTCTCGGTTCGCTCGAACGAACTACAGAACGCGATCGAAAGCTCGCTGCGCAACGAAGGCGTCAACGAACAGTTCAAGGTCGTCAAGCAGGAGCGTGTCGCCTACCTGGCCGCGCGCGACGCGCTGTTCAAGGCGAAGCTGGATGGGAACCACGAGCTCGCAGGCACGATCTACCGCGAGCACATGCTGCCCCATACGAAACGTTTCCAGGACGCCGTCGCCAAGCTCGCCCACATGCAGATCACCGCGGCCGACGGGGTCGCCAGTTCCATCCTCGATTCCTATGCGGGCACGCGCGTCCTGCTGGTCTCGCTGGGCATCGCCGCCATCGTCTTCGGCGTCGCCTGCGCCTGGCTGATCACCCGTTCGATCACCGTGCCGATCCGCGCCGCAGTGGCGGTGGCGGAGAAGGTCGCTGCCGGCGACCTGGCCAGCCGCATCACGGCCGGCAGCCGCGACGAAACCGGCCAGCTGATGCGGGCGCTGGGCGCGATGAACGACAGCCTGGCCGGCATCGTCGGCCGCGTGCGGGCCGGCACCGGCACCATCGCCGTGGCATCCGGCGAGATCGCGGCCGGCAACCAGGACCTGTCCGCGCGTACCGAACAACAGGCCAGCGCCCTGGAAGAGACCGCGGCCTCGATGGAAGAACTGACCTCGACCGTGAAGCAGAACGCGGACAACGCGCGCCAGGCCAATCGCCTGGCCGGCGAGGCCGCCATGATCGCCGGCCAGGGCGGCGAGATGGTGGCCGAGGTGGTCTCGACCATGGGCGCCATCAACGAATCCTCGCGCAAGATCGCCGACATCATCGGCGTCATCGACGGCATCGCCTTCCAGACCAATATCCTGGCGCTGAACGCGGCGGTGGAAGCGGCGCGCGCCGGCGAACAGGGCCGCGGCTTCGCGGTCGTGGCGACCGAGGTGCGCAACCTGGCCCACCGCTCGGCCAGCGCCGCCAAGGAAATCAAGGCGCTGATCGACGATTCGGTGTCGAAGGTGGCGGAAGGCAGCAGCCAGGTCGACCGCACCGGCGTGACCATGAACGAGATCGTGCGCAGCATTGGCCAGGTGACCGTCATCATGAACGAGATCGCCAACGCCAGCGAAGAACAGCGCGCCGGCATCGAGCAGGTGAACGGCGCGATCGTCGAGATGGACCGCGTGACCCAGCAGAACGCGGCGCTGGTCGAGGAGGCCGCCGCCGCCGCGGTGGCGATGCAGGAGCAGGCGGCCGAACTGGCGCAGGTGGTCGGCACCTTCCGGCTGGAGCGCGACGCGCATGCGGCGCGCCCGCAGTCCAGCGCGCGCGGGCAGCTTGCCCTGCCGGTGCAGGCCTGAACCCCGATCCCGCCGCGCACGACTCCCTTGCCGGGATTTGCCAAGCGATGTGGATTGCTCCACACTGGCGCCCAATGACAACGGTTTCGAAAGGACGCAGCACATGGGATTTTCCCTTGCCTGGATCGCGATACGCGGCAGATCGAAAGACGACATCCTTGCCCAGCTGTCGCTGGCCGACACGGGCGAGCCCGATGAGCTGAACGAGAGCCCGGTATCCGGCGCCGACCTGCCGGGCGGCGGCTACCTGCTGGTCTTCAACGACATGGCGCACCCGGCCACCCAGGCCGAGGGCATGGCCCGCCTGTCCGCAGGCTGCGAGGCGCTCGGCTGCCAGGTCGAGGAACACGTCATGGCCAGCGCCGCCTTCCAGTACAAGGATGGGACCAAGCTCTGGGACGTCGTCCACCTGTCCGAAGAAGGGCTGTACCACCTGGCGGTGGACGGCGCGCCGCCCGCGCTCCTCGCCACCATCCACGCCGAAATGAAGGCGACCCAGGACGAACAGGGCGGCGCCGATGCCGACGTGGACTGCCTGTTCGAAGTGCCGCTGATGCTGGCCACCGCGCTGTGCGGCTACCGCCACGACGAGGCGGCGCTCCTGTCCGGGGAAACGCTCGACTTTACCGAGCTGGTTCCCGCCGCGCCGGGCGCAGGCCGCCGGCACTGAGGCGGGGCTTCAGTCGCAGACGGCTTGGCCCGCCTGCGCCTGCGCGGCATCCGCCAGGATGCCGTCGAGCGCCGCGATATCGATCGGCTTGACGAAGTGGTGGTCGAAGCCGGCCGCGAAGGCCTTGTGCTGGTCGTGCATCTGGCCGTAGCCGGTCAGCGCGACCAGCACCGCGCCCGCGCTGCCGGGCGCAGCGCGCAGGCGGCGCGCCAGTTCGTAGCCGTCGATATCCGGCAGGCCGATGTCCAGGATGTAGAGCGACAGCGGCTTGCGCAGGCTTTCGTCGAGGGCGCTGTGGGCGTTGGCCATGACCGTGACATGGTGTCCCTTGGCCTCCAGCAGGTGGGCCAGCGAACGCGCCGCATCGACATTGTCGTCGACGATCATCAGGTGCACGGGCGCCGCGCCTCCCCGGGCGGCTTCGTGCGGCGCGCGCGCCTGGGTGGCGCGCTCGGCATGCAGCGGCAGGGTGAGGGTGAAGCAGGCGCCCTTGCCGATACCGTCGCTGTGCGCGCTCACCTGTCCATCGTGCATGGCCATGATGCTGCGCACCAGCGCCAGCCCCAGTCCCAGGCCGCCCTGCGAGCGGTCGGCCGAGCGCTCCGCCTGCCTGAACAGGTCGAATACATGGGGCAGCAGTTCCGGATCGATGCCGATGCCGTTGTCGGAGACGGCAAGGACCAGCTGCTCGCCCTGCGTTTCGACTGACAAGGCGATCCTGCCGCCCGGCGGCGTGTATTTCGCGGCATTGGTCAACAGGTTCGCGATGACCTGGACCAGGCGCTTCTTGTCCCCGAGGACGACCGCCCTGGACGAGCGCAGGTTCAGTGCGAGCGCATGCTTGCGCGAATCGATCAGGGGCTGCGCCTGTTCGATGGCGCTTCTGACGACTGCATCGATCTCGACCGCTTGCTGGTCGATCGATACCAGTCCCCGGGTCACGCGCGAGACGTCCAGCAGGTCGTGGATCAGCGACTTGAGGTGGTCGGCCTGGCGGATGATGATGTCGCCCGTACGCTGCACGCTCGCCTCGTCCCGTCCCGGGAGCTTGAGCATGTGCGCGGCCGCGACGATGGGCGCGAGCGGATTGCGCAGTTCGTGGGCCAGCATGGCCAGGAACTCGTCCTTGGCGTTGTTCTGGTTCTCGGCCGCGCGCCGTGCGTCCCGCTCGCTGCACAGCAGCTGCTCGCGTTCGCGCTCGAGCCGCCGCCGGGCCTCGTTCTCGGCTGCGAGCTTGGCGCCCGCATCGTGCAGGGCACGCTGCAGCACGTCGGCTTCGACCACCCCCGAAGGCTGGACGACCGGCATCTTGCCGAGTTCGAGGGACTTGGCGGCATCGAGGGCGAGGTCGAAGGACGCGCTGAGGCGCCGGGCGAACAGGACGATGCCGAGCAGGGCGCTGCCCAGGGCGAACAGCAGCACGCATCCCGCGATCAGGGTGGCGGTGCGCGCCGGCCGGTTGATTTCTTCCTCCGGCGCGGCGATGGCGACGGTCCAGTCGGCGCGGGTGGTGTGCGTGAAGGTGTTGTAGGCCCAGAATCCGTCGCGCGTCAGGTTGACCAGCCTGCCGCTGGCGCGCTCGCGCGAGGCCTTGTACAGCTCGCGCTTGACCGGCGTGCCGACGAAATCCTTCTCGCGCAGGTTGCGGGCGATCGAGATGCCGTCGTCGCCGAACACGCCCACCACCCAGTTCGGCGGCAGTTCCTGGCGGTGCAGCAGGGCGGTGATGTGGCTGACGTGGAAGGTGTGCGACAGCAGGAACTGGCGCCCGCCCGCGCTTTTCACGGGCAGGTTGACCGACACGACCTTCCACTTGCCGGCGCGGCCCTCGCGCAGGTTGGTCACGCTCGGCTTTTGCAGCGCGATCGCTTGCGGCACCCAGGTGTTCGGTCCCTCGTCGAAACTGGCGCCGTAGGGGTGGTGCGTGTGCATCAGCATGCTGCCGTCGGCGCCGTAGAGCACGGCCCAGGAATCCGGCGAGGTGATCGTTTTGCGCATGAGTTCGTACAGGGGCGAAAAATCTTCCCTGGACATCTGGTCGGTCTGGCCGATCACGCGCAAGGCGCCCTCGGCGCGCACCAGTTCCTTGTCGATCGACAGCGCGATCGAGCGCGCGCGCGCCTCGACCGTCAGCAGGCGCGCTTCCTTCTCCTCTTCCAGCAGGAGGTTCAGGCCCCAGGCGGACAGCGCCAGCAGCGGTACAAGGACGGTCAGGACGATCGCGGCAAGGTAGGTACGCGTCTTCATGCTGTTCTCTTGGTGTAAGCAAGGGATTCTAACAGGCAAGTGCCGGACTTGCCTTTGTCACGCGTCGGTTCCTGGCGCTATTCCCCCCGCTTGTCCAGCAAGGACTGCAGCAGGCGGTCGATCTCGGCCAGCCCCGCGGGCTTGGTCAGGTGCGCATCGAAGCCTGCGGCCCTGGCCCGGGCCTGGTCTTCTTCGGAGCCCCAGCCGGTCAGCGCGGCAAGGAAGGTATGCGCGCAGCCGGGACTTTGGCGCAATGCCGCCGCCACCTCGTAGCCGCTCAAGCCCGGCATCCCGATGTCGAGGATGGCGAGGTCGTAGCCGCCCGTCCGCGCCTGCTCGAGCGCCTGCCGGCCGTCGTGGACCACGTCGACCCGGTGGCCGCCGGTTTCCAGCAGGGCCATGAAGGTGCTGGCGGCGTCGACGTTGTCGTCGGCGACGAGGATCTTCAGCCTGCCCGTGTGGCGGATCGGCGCGCCGGCGGACGGCGCGGCGCACGAGGGAAGCTCCGCGCCGCTGCCGGAGGCCAGCGGCAGTTCCACGACGAAGGTGCTGCCCTTGCCCTCGCCGGCACTCTCCGCATGCACCGCTCCACCATGCATCTCGACGAGGCTGCGCACCAGGGACAGGCCGATGCCCAGGCCGCCTTGCGCACGTCCCATGTTGCGCGACACCTGGCTGAACATGTCGAAGACGCCGGGCAGGGCGTCCGTGGGGATGCCGATGCCGGTGTCGCTGACTGCGACGCGCACGCTTCTGTCGTCATGCTGCACCGTGATGCCAATCCTTCCGCCGCCGGGCGTGTACTTGGCCGCGTTGGCAAGCAGGTTGCTGAACACCTGCGCCAGGCGGACGGGGTCGGCGTGCAGCAGCAGCTCGTGGTCGGGGAGGGAGGCGTCGAGCTGGTGTCCTGCCGCCTCGATCACGGGCAGGGCGGTGTCGACCGCGTTCGCGATGGCGTCGCGCAGCACGATCCGTTCCCGCTTCAGCTGTACCTTGCCGCTGTTGATGCGGGCGATGTCCAGCAGGTCGTCGATCAGGTGCACCAGCTGGTGCAGCTGGCGGTCCATCATGTCGAACACCTTCGGCGGGGGCTTGCCTCCCGCAATCCGGATGAGCTCCAGGCCCGTGCGGAGCGGCGCCAGCGGGTTGCGCAGTTCATGCGCCAGGGTCGCGAGGAACTCGGTCTTGCGCCGGTTTTCGGTGGCCAGGTCGTTGGCCAGGCTGCGCAGGTCGTCGCGCGCGCGCCGGCTTTCGGTGACATCGCTGAACAGCACCGCCACCTTGCCCAGCTTCGGATCGCCCACGCGCGTTGCATAGATATTGAACCAGCGGCCGATCGGCGATCCCTCCTCGACCAGGCGCAGTGGCCTGCCCGTCAATGCCACGCTGCTGTACAGCTCGGCCCAATGGGTGTCGTCCGAGTCCGGCACCAGCTGGCGCACGCTCTTCCCGCGTGCGTTCTTCAGGCCGGTCTGGGCCTCGAAGGCGGGGTTGACGTCGAGGAAGCGGTAATCGATCGGCTTGCCGGTGTCGTCGTAGACGACGTCGACGATGCAGAAGCCGTCATCCATCGATGCGATCAGCGTGCTGTAGAGCTCAATCGCCGCACGCTGTTCTTCGCGGGCCTCGACCTGTCCGGTGATGTCGAGCATGTAGTGCAGCACGAAGATCAGCTGCCCGGCCGCGTCGAATACCGGTGCGTTGACCGCATTCCAGTAACGGTCTTCAAAGGCATCGCTGCCGTCGGCCTGCTTGACCTTGATCGGATAATGCTGCGCCGGCATGGTCTGCGGCTTGCCGGTCCGGATCGCCTGCATGATCGATTCCTGCAAGGCGGCGGCGGGGGCCTCCGGGGTTTCCCGGGGCGTGTCGAAGGCGGCGAACAGGCGCGTTCCCAGGAGCTCTTCGCGCGTACGCGTGCTGGTACGCAGGAAGGCGTCGTTGACCGCGACAAAGACCGGATCCTCGGACGGCGAGAACAGGGCGGTGGGAATCGTCGAACTGTTGAAGACGGCTTCGATGTGGTCCAACGAGAGCATAAGTACGGCTGCCTGGAGGGAAAGATGCCAGCATCATACAGGTTTCGGGGGCGCCGGAGCCGCCGAGGCGATTGCGAGACGCCCGCCACCCCGCGCAGCGTGCGGATCGGTGCGGGGTGTTGTCGGGCGCTCTTGCTCTTACTCGCGGTAGGTGATTTTGCCGCTCAGCTTGATGGTGCCGGCGCCGGTCAGGAGTGCCTGGCTGCCGGTGAAGTCGCCGCCGCCGGAAGCGCGGTGGTAGCGTCCGGTGCCGCCGGTAATCTGGAAGGTGGCATTGCTGAAGGCAACCTTGCCGTCGCCGGTCGGGACCGCCTGGCCGCTGTAGTTGGCGTAGATCATCTCGCCGCTCCCGGTAAGCAGGGTGATGCGGCCGTCGCTGAAGGTGAGCAGCGGGCCGTTGGGCGTGACGCAGTCCTTGCCCATGAAGGCGACCTGGCCGAGGGCCGGATCGCTGCCGTGCCCGACCAGCGTTCCGCCGAGCTTCGAGGCGCAGCGCAGCGACAGCCCCAGCACTTCATGGATGACGCCGCTAATGACCAGCGGCTTGGTGACCAGCGAAGCGGCCGAGGCCGCCGGGGCGGTGAAGCTTGCGCCCAGCAGCAGCGACGCGACGGCAAAACGGAGGGAGGAAGTGTTCATGTAAGCGCTCTCGTGGTGGATATTGTCCAAATATTAATATGGACAAGCTGCCAGTGAGCGCACGAATGGATGAGCTGTGTCGGCGCATGCAGGGTGCATGCGGGCGGCCGGGCGCCCGGCCGCCGTTACGGATCAGGAGCGCTCGCGCTCGACCCGGTTCACGCCCGCCACCCGCCGCAGGTTGCGGATCAGCTGCGCCAGGTGCACCCGGTCTTTCACCTGGATGGTGAAGCGCAGCTGCGTCATCAGGTGTTCGTCGTCCTCGTCCATGCCGACATAGGTGATGTTGGCGTCGGACTCGCCGATCTCGGCGGCCACGCGCGCCAGGATGCCCTTCTCGTTGTTGATGAGCAGGCGGATGCGGCAGTCGAAGCGGCGGTTGAGCTCCTCGCCCCACTGCACGGCGATCCAGCGGTCCGGTTCCTTGGAGCGGACCCGCGCCGCCGGCAGGCAGTCCTTGGTATGCACCACCAGCCCCTGGTCGCGGCGCAGCTGGCCGGTGATCTGGTCGCCCGGGATCGGCAGGCAGCAGGGCGCCAGCTGCACCGAGACCCCTTCGCTGCCGTAGATGGTGACCGGGTCGATGTCGCTGCTCGGCAGCGGCAGGTCGGACGGCTTGTGTTCCGGGTCCGCGTCCATCAGGCCGAAGATGTGGCGCGCCACCAGCTGCGGCATGCGCTTGCCGATGCCGATGTCGGCATACAGTTCTTCCATCGACTTGGCCGAGGATTCCGCCAGCAGCTTTTCGATGGTGCTCGGCGGCAGCTCGGCGCCGATGTTGCGGGCGGCCAGGGCGCCGGCCAGCAGTTCCTGGCCCAGCTCGACCGACTCGTTGACGTTCACCGTGCGCAGGTAGTGGCGGATCGCCGAACGCGCCTTGCCGGTACGGACGAACGACAGCCAGGTCGGGCTCGGACGCGATTCCGGATCGGTGACGATCTCGACGATGTCGCCGTTGTGCAGTTCGGTGCGCAGCGGCTGGGTCTCGTTGTTGATCTTGACCGCCACCGTGTGGTCGCCGATGCCGGTGTGGATCGAGTAGGCGAAGTCGAGCGCCGTGGCGCCGCGCGGCAGGGCGATGATCTTCGACTTCGGGGTGAACACGTAGACCGAATCCGGGAACAGGTCGACCTTGACGTGCTCGAGGAACTCGGCCGAGTCGCCGGTCTGCTGCTGGATGTCGAGCAGCGACTGCAGCCAGGCATGGGTGCGCTGCTGCAGGTCCGACATGTTCGAGTCGCCGGTCTTGTACAGCCAGTGCGCCGCCACGCCGCTTTCGGCGGTGCGGTGCATGTCCTGGGTGCGGATCTGGAATTCGACCGGGGTGCCGTAGGGGCCGATCAGTGTGGTGTGCAGCGACTGGTAGCCGTTGATCTTGCGGATCGCGATGTAGTCCTTGAACTTGCCGGGCATCGGCTTGTACAGGGCGTGCAGGGTGCCGAGCGCCACGTAACAGTTCGGCACCGTGTCGACCACCACGCGGAAGCCGTACACGTCCAGCACCTGCGAGAACGACAGGTGCTTGTTGCGCATCTTTTTATAGATGCCGTACAGGGTCTTTTCGCGGCCGTAGACCTCGGCCTGGATGCCGCTAGTTGCCAGCTGGTTCTTGACCGCCTCGAGGATCTTCTTGACGACTTCGCGGCGGTTGCCGCGCGCCGCCTTGATGGCCTTGGCCAGCGTGAAGTAGCGCAGCGGGTAGAGGTGGGCGAAGGACAGGTCCTGCAGCTCGCGGTAGATGTTGTTCAGGCCGAGGCGGTGCGCGATCGGCACATAGACTTCCATGGTCTCGCGCGAGATGCGGCGGCGCTTGGCCGGGACCATCACGCCCATGGTGCGCATGTTGTGCAGGCGGTCGGCGAGCTTGATCAGGATGACACGCACGTCCGAGGCCATGGCCAGCAGCATCTTGCGGAAGTTCTCGGCCTGGGCCTCGATCTGGCTCTGGAACTCGATCTTTTCGAGCTTGGACAGGCCGTCGACCATGTTGGCGACCTGGGCGCCGAAGCGCTCGATCAGCTCGTCCTTCTTGACGTCCTGGTCTTCGATCACGTCGTGCAGCAGCGCGGCCATGATGGCCTGGGCGTCGAGCTTCCACTCGGCGCAGATCTCCGCGACGGCGATCGGATGGGAAATGTAGGGCTCACCGGACTTGCGGACCTGGCCGAGATGCATCTCGTCGGAGAAGCGATAGGCTTCCTTGACCTTTTTCAGCTCGGCGGGGGTGAGGTAGTCGGACAGCTTGTTGATGAGCTGCGTGACCGAGGCGACGCCCGGGGCGGGCGCCGGTGCCTCGGCGTCTTGCGGTTTGCCCGGACGCTTGGTGCGGGCAGGGGTTCCTGGATGGGTCGAATCCGGGGAAGACAAACTCATATGTAATATCGATCAGCCAGTGTAGGCACAGAATAACAGAATATCGATATACCTAAACCTGCCATCCAGGATGGGTATTACATCGGGACCTTTTTCAGCATCTCGAGGCCGACCTTGCCGGCCGCGATTTCGCGCAGCGCGACGACGGTCGGCTTGTCCTTGGCTTCGACCTTCGGGGTGTGCCCCTGCAGCAGCTGGCGCGCGCGGTAGGTCGCGGCCAGGGTCAGCTGGAAGCGGTTCGGGACGTTCTTGAGGCAATCTTCGATGGTAATGCGGGCCATAGGTCACTCCTGAATTGGACAATGTGCGACGACCTTGCGGTGCCGCACGCTGCTAGATCACAAATTTGGTTGTTGCGCGTGGATTCCCAGCTGGGCAAACAAGTCGGCGTTGCGCGCCGCCTGCTGGGCGAAACGGCAACGTGTCGCTTTGACAATCGCCTGCAGTTCTGCGAGGGCGACGTTGAACTCTTCGTTGATGATAGCATATTCGAACTCCGGAGCGTGAGCCATCTCCCCCCCGGCGGCCAGCAGGCGGCGGGTGATGATGTGGGGCTCGTCGGTGCCGCGCTTGTGCAGGCGCTCCTCCAGGGCTTCGATCGACGGCGGCAAAATGAAGATGCCGGCGGCGTCGGGGAACTGCTTCTTCACCTGGCGCGCGCCCTGCCAGTCGATCTCCAGCAGGATGTCGGTGCCCAGCTTCATCTCCTGTTCCACGGTCAGGCGGCTGGTGCCGTAGTAGTTGCCGTGGACTTCCGCCCATTCCAGGAACTCACCGCGGTCGGCGCGCGAAACGAAGTCTTCCGCCGTCGTGAAGTGGTATTCGCGGCCGTCCTGCTCGCCCGGACGCGGCGGACGCGTGGTGGTCGAGATCGACAGCTTGATGCCCGGTTCCAGCTTCAGCAGGGCGTTGACCAGGGTCGATTTGCCGGCGCCGGATGGTGCGGCGACGACGAACAGGCTGCCGGAGAGGGCGGGAGTGATCATATTCAGTTCCTTGTTTGGTACGTGGTGTTCATCATAACGTTGAACGCGTGGGCAAGAAACTTGCCCACCCTACGAAAAGCATATCGCCGTTCGTAGGGTGGGCGGGTCTCCCGCCCACGCGTTCAAATGCACGTTGCACACTGTTGCGCAACGACAACATCTATCTCAAATTATTCGAGGTTCTGCACCTGCTCGCGCATCTGCTCGATCAGCAGCTTCAGCTCCATCGACGCATCCGCCAGCTCCTTGACCGAGGCCTTGGCGCCCAGCGTGTTCGCTTCGCGGTTCAGTTCCTGCATCATGAAGTCGAGGCGCTTGCCGACCTGGCCACCCCGCTTCAGGATGTGTCGCGTCTCGTTTAGATGGGCAGACAGCCTCGACAGTTCCTCCGAGACGTCGATGCGGATGCCGTACAGCGTCACTTCCTGGCGAATACGCTCCAGCACTTCCTGGCGCGTCAGGGTCGACGGGTTGCCGTGTCCGGCCAGGCCCAGCGCGTCCTGCATGCGCTCGATGGCCTTTTGCTGAAACTGCGCGATCACCTGCGGGATGAGCGGGGTGATGCGCTTGACGATCGCTTCCATCGCGTCGATCCGCGACAGCAGCATCGCTTCCAGTGCCGCTCCTTCGCGCCTGCGGCTGTCGACGAAAGCCGCCACGGTGGTGGCGGTGAGGGCGGCGACATCAAGCTGCAGCGACTCCTGGCCCACGGTCGACTCTTCGATCACGCCGGGCCAGCGCAGCAGTTCGGCCACCGTCATCTGCGCCGCCTGGGCGAAATGCTTGGTGACTTCAGCCTGCAGGCGCGCGAGGTCGGCCAGCAATTCCTGGTTGAGCACTTGCGAGCCGCCCGCGGTCTTGCGGCCGAAGGACAAGCGCACCTCGACCTTGCCGCGCGTGATGGCGGCCATGATGGCGGCGCGCAGGTCGGGTTCCAGCGCGCGCAGTTCGTCGTTGATGCGGAACTGGAGGTCGAGGAAGCGCGAATTGACGCTCTTGATCTCGATCGTGAGGGTGCCGGCAGCGCTTTCGCTGGTGGCAACCGCATAACCTGTCATGCTTGAAATGCTCAAAGATTTCCCCGTCTTTTTTATTCTTTAGATACCTCGAGAACCGTCAGGGGCTGATCGAGGTGGCCTTTACAAAGGCAACATTTATCCCACACAATCGCCCTGTTAAGCAAGGACTCTAATGGCCGCACAGAATAATGCCCCCCTGCCTGATGGCCTGGAAATTGCCGGATATCGCATTGTAAAGAAAATTGCGTCCGGTGGGTTCAGTATTGTTTATCTGGCATATGACGCCGAGGGCAACGCGGTCGCCATCAAGGAATACCTGCCCAGCCAGCTCGCCTTGCGCGCGCCCGGCGAGCTGATACCGGTCGTTTCCAGGCCCAATCTACCGGTATTCCGCATCGGCCTGAAGTGCTTCTTCGAAGAGGGGCGGGCGCTGGCCCGGATCGTCCATCCGAACGTGGTGCGGGTGGTGAACTTCTTCCGCGCCCACGAGACGGTCTACATGGTGATGGCCTACGAATCCGGCCACACCCTGCAGGACCACATCGCCCGCCTGCACGCCAGGGGCAGCCGCATGGGCGAAGCCTCGATCCGCCAGCTGTTCAACGGGGTGTGCGCCGGCGTGCGCGAAGTCCACGCCAACAAGCTGCTGCACCTCGACCTGAAACCGGCCAACATCTACCTGCGCGTAGATGGCTCGCCGCTGCTGCTCGACTTCGGCGCGGCGCGCCAGACCATCAACCTCGACGCGCCGATGCTGGCGCCGATGTACACCCCGGGCTTCGCGGCGCCCGAGCTGTACGGCAGGGCGGCCACGCTCGGGCCCTGGACCGACATCTACAGCATCGGCGCAGCCATGTATGCTTGCATGACGCGCAGCATGCCGCCCCCGGTCGAGGCGCGCAAGGACGAGGACAAGACCGAGGCGCAGTTCGCCAAGATCGCAGGCAGCTATTCGCCCGAGCTGGTCGAGATGGTGCGCGCGTGCATGGCGCTCGATCCCTTGAGCCGGCCGCAGAGCGTATTCTCGATGCAGAAGGTGCTGCAGGCGGCGCCGACGCTGGCGCCGCAGCCCGATGCCGCTGAAGAGGCGCCCGCGCGGGCAGGGGGCTGGCGCGGCCTGGTCGGGCGCTTCGGCAAGGTCGGCGGCAGGGCCGGCAATTAAGAACTTGGAGGCAGCATGCAGTTTTCCGTCTACCAGCAGACCCACATCGGCGGGCGCAAGGTCAACCAGGACCGGATGGGCTACAGCTTCACGCGCGACGCGCTGCTGCTGGTGCTGGCCGACGGCATGGGCGGCCACATGCGCGGTGAGATCGCCGCGACCATCGCGCTACAGACGCTGTCGATGATGTTCCGCATGCAGGCCAAGCCCTATGTGAAGAAGCCCGAGCGCTTCCTGGAAGAGGCCTTGAACCAGGCCCACTGGGACATCCTGGCCTATGCGGAGCGTCACAAGCTGCCGGAGACGCCGCGCACCACGGTGGTGGCCTGCCTGGTGCAGCACAACTGCGCCGTGTGGGCGCACTGCGGCGACTCGCGCCTGTACTGGGTGCGCCGCAACCAGGTGCTGGCGCGCACGCGCGACCATTCGCACCTGGAATACCTGATCGAGCGCGGCAGGGCGACTGAAGCCGAGCGCAATACCCATCCGGACCGCAACAAGCTGTACAACTGCCTCGGTGCGGGCCAGGCGCCGAAGATCGACATCTCGCGCCAGGCCAGCCTGGAGCCGGGCGATACGCTGCTGCTATGCTCCGATGGCCTGTGGGGCATGCTGCCCGAGACCGAGATCGTGCACCGGCTGTCCACCTCCACCATCGTGCAGGCGGTGCCGGACATGGTGGCAATGGCCGCCGCGATCGGCGGCGCCCGCGCCGACAACACGACGGCGCTGGCGATCACCTGGCAGGGCGCGGACGCCAAGGGCATCCTGTCGCCCGACGTGATCTCGACCCAGATGCTGCCGGAGGACGAGGTCAGCTCGACCATCACCGCCGGGCAGCCGCTGCCCGCCGGTGCGGATGCCTTCGACGAAGACGAAATCGAAAAAGCGATTGCCGAGATCCGCGAGGCGATCGAGAAATCCTCCCAATTACTTAAATAAGGATTCCCATGACGTTTGCACAACGCCCGAGCGGGCGCGCGGTCGACCAGCTGCGCAGCATCCGCATCACCCGCCAGTACACCAAACACGCCGAAGGCTCGGTGCTGATCGAGTGCGGCGACACCAAGGTGATCTGCACCGCCAGCATCGAAGAGAAGGTGCCGGGCTTCCTGAAGGGCAAAGGGCAGGGCTGGCTGACGGCGGAGTACGGCATGCTGCCGCGTTCGACGCACACGCGCATGGACCGCGAAGCCGCGCGCGGCAAGCAGACCGGCCGCACCCAGGAGATCCAGCGCCTGATCGGCCGCTCGCTGCGCGCCGCCTTCGACCTCGAAGCCTTTGGCGAGCGCACCCTGCACCTGGACTGCGACGTGATCCAGGCCGACGGCGGCACCCGCACCGCCTCGATCACCGGCGCGATGGTCGCAGCCTATGACGCCTTCAGTGCGCTGGCGGGGCAGGGCCTGGTCCCGGCGGTGCCGGTGAAGCACCTCGTGGCGGCGATCTCGGTCGGCGTGTACGGGGGAACGCCGGTGCTGGACCTGGACTACGTCGAGGATTCGGCTTGCGACACCGACATGAACATCGTGATGACGGACCAGGGGCATTTCATCGAGGTGCAGGGCACGGCGGAAGGCGCGGCCTTCGATCGCGTCGGCATGAACCGCCTGCTGGACCTGGGGCAGCTGGGGATTACGGAGTTGATCAAACTGCAGAAGCAGTCGTTGGGCTTGGTTGGCTAATCAGCCTAATCGACCTCGGTCTGAAAATTGGGTTCCCGCCTGCACGGGAACGACGTGCATGAGCTAGTGGTCAACTTTGAAACCGTCGTTCCGGCGAAGGCCGGAACCCAAGTTTGCAAGTGCAGCCACCGAAGCATTCTTTAGCCCAAAGCGCTAAAATACCCACCCTCCGCAGCAAACCTATCCCCGAGCCCTCCATGACCCAACGCCTGATCCTCGCCTCCAACAACGCCGGCAAACTGAAGGAATTCGCCCAGCTCCTCGAACCCATCGGTTTCGAGCTGCACCCGCAAGGCGAATTCAATGTCCCGGAAGCGGAAGAGCCTTTCGGCACCTTCGTGGAAAACGCGCTGGCCAAGGCCCGCCACGCTTCGCGCCTGACCGGCCTGCCGGCCCTGGCGGACGACTCGGGCGTGTGCGTCAACGCGCTCGGCGGCGCGCCGGGCGTCTACTCGGCCCGCTTCGCCGGCGAGCCGAAATCCGACGCCCGCAACAACGAGAAGCTGGTCGCCGACCTGGCCAGCCACGCCGACAAGTCGGCCTATTACTACTGCGTGCTGGTCTACGTGCGCCACGCCGACGACCCGCAGCCGGTCATCGCCGACGGCCAGTGGCACGGCGAGATCATCGAGACCGCGCGCGGCGTCAACGGCTTCGGCTACGACCCGCACTTCCTGATTCCTTCGCTCGGCAAGACCACCGCCGAGCTCGAACCAAGCGTGAAGAACGCCCACTCGCACCGCGGCCAGGCCCTGCGTGCACTGGTAGAAAAACTGAAATGATCCCCATTAAAGTCGCCGGTTCAGATCTTGGCAAAATCGCCGGCGAATCGCGCTCTCCCGCCGCCACCGCCCTGCAGTACCTGCAGCCGGGCGCGTTGAACCTCACGACGCTGCCGCCGCTCTCGCTCTACATCCACTTCCCGTGGTGCGTGCGCAAGTGCCCGTATTGCGACTTCAACTCGCACGAGGCCAAGGGCGAGCTGCCGGAAAAGGAATACCTCGACGCCGTGCGCCTCGACCTGGAGCAGTCACTGCCCATGATCTGGGGCCGCAAGATCCACACCATCTTCATCGGCGGCGGCACGCCCAGCCTGATGTCGGCCGCCGGGCTGGATCGCCTGATGTCCGACGTGCGCACCCTGCTGCCCCTGGCGCTGGACGCCGAGATCACGATGGAAGCCAACCCCGGCACCTTCGAGGCCGAGCGCTTCACCTCCTACCGGGAGAGCGGCATCAACCGCCTGTCGATCGGCATCCAGAGCTTCAACGGCGCCCACCTGAAGGCGCTGGGGCGCATCCACGACGAGCTTGAGGCCCTGCGCGCGGTGGAGATCGCGCGCTCGACGTTTGACAACTTCAACCTCGACCTGATGTTCGCGCTGCCGGGGCAGAGCCTCGACGAGGCGCGGCGCGACCTGGAGACGGCGCTGTCCTTCGCCCCGCCGCACCTGTCGATGTACCACCTGACGATGGAACCGAACACGGTCTTCGCGAAGTACCCACCGGTCCTGCCGGACGACGATCTAAGTGCCGACATGCAGGACATGATCCTGGAAGCGACGGCCGCGGCGGGATACCGGCACTACGAGGTCTCGGCCTACGCCAGGCAAGGGCGGCAGGCGAAGCACAACCTGAACTACTGGCAGTTCGGCGACTATCTCGGCATCGGCGCCGGCGCGCATTCGAAGATCTCCTTCCCGCACCGCGTGCTGCGCCAGGCGCGCTACAAGCAGCCGGGCTCCTTCATCGAGGCGGCCAGGCGCGGCAACCCGGTGCAGGAAGAGCACGAGATCGCACGCGGCGACATGGGCTTCGAGTTCATGCTCAACGCCTTGCGCCTGGTCGACGGCTTCGATCCGAACCTGTTCGCCGAGCGCACCGGCATGAGCATCAGCGCGATTGCCAAGGCGCTGAACGAGGCGGAAGGCAAGGGACTGCTCTACCGTGACCACAAGCTCATCAAGCCGACCGAGCTCGGGCAGCGTTTCCTGAACGACCTGCAGGAGATGTTCCTGGGGGCGTAGGGTGGGCGGCTCGTGATCCGGGCCACTGGCCCGGATCACCCCACGCGGTGATAGTTACCAGCAAGATCATCCCGCGCGAGATCGGAGCCCGCAGCGATCACCGCGTGGGCGTTCGTAATTCCGGGCATTGCCCGAAATTACCCCGCCCACCCTACGTGCGCGCAGCCCCTGCCAGTGATTCCATGGTCCGCGCCAGCCCCCTGACCACGCGCGCCATGCTCGCATAGTCCAGCTTATCCGGCGTGTCCTCCGCCGTGTGGTAATAGGGGTAACGCAGGAAGGCGGTGTCGGTGATCATCAGGGCCGGGTAGCCGTGCCGGTTGTACGAAGAATGGTCCGACAGCGTCACGCCCATCACGTGGGCCGGCGCCGCCAGGCCTTCGGCCGGGAAATCCGACTGGGCCTTGAAGGCCGCCAGGGCCTGGCGCACCAGGGCCGAGGATTCGAGCGTGCCCACGAAGGCGATGAAGTTGCCGGTGCTCGGGTAGTGCTTCTCCAGCCCGGGCGGCAGCTTCTGGCTGTTCTGCGCCTGCGAATACCAGCCGATCGTCTCCAGGATCAAGGCCCCTTCCACATTGTGTCCGTTCTTCTTGAGGTCGCGGGCATGCTGCATGCTGCCCATCTCTTCGCCCATGAACCAGGGCGGTTCCTCGTTGACGAAGAAGACGAACTTCACTTCGGTGCCGCGGCTCGGCTGCATGGTCTTGAGCAGGCGCGCCAGTTCCAGCACGGCGGCGGTGCCGCTGCCGTTGTCGTTGGCGCCGGGGGCGCCGCGCGCGGAATCGTAGTGGGCGCCGACGATGAAGATGCGCTCCGGTTTCGCACCCGGCGCGGTGTTCGATACCGAGACCTCGATGTTGCGCACCTTCTGGCCGCCGGCCTCGTACTCCTGGCGGCGCAGGCGGTAGCCGTAGCCCTCCAGCGTGGTTTCGATGTGGCGCGCGGCCTGTTCCAGTTCGCGCGGCGTGGCGGTATTGTGTTCTCGGGAAGCGATCGCCTCGACGTGCGTGCGCAGGCGGACGGAGAGGTCCGGGGCAGGGGCGGCGGAATCGGTTTCCAAGGTCAGTGTCGCCAGCGCGATCGCCAGCAGGATCGCGATGAGGATTTTCCAGTGTGAGCGAGCGAATTTGCGCATGGCAGTCGGGCGGCAAGCCCCCAAGCGTTCATGCGTTCAGTGTAGCCATTTGTGCAAACCGGCAGCGCTTCGATTCCGCGTTTCAATTCAAACCACGGGGTCAGGTCTGACAATCGGACACGGGCTGAACAATGCCGCAAGGTAATGCTCGAGTTCGTGTCCAAATGTCAGACCTGACCCCGGACGCAAACCCCGCCCGCAAAAAAAATCGGGCCGCGAAGGCCCGATCTTGAACGACGCAGGAAGCGCTCAGCGCGCCGCCACCGGCGTGGCCGGCTCGGTCCATCCGCCACCCAGCACGCTGTACAGCGTGACCTGGTTCTGCAGGCGCTGCAGGTTGGCCTGCACCGCCGCCTGCTGCGCCTGGAACAGCGCGCGCTGGGCATCGAGCAGCTCGAGGTAGCTGGCCGCGCCGTTACGGTAGCGCAGGTCCGCCAGGTTGAAGCGGTCGGCTTCCGCCTCGGCCACCGCGCGCTGCGCACGCAGCTGCTCGCTGAAGGTCGACTGCCCGGCCAGCGCGTCCGCCACTTCGCGGAACGCGGTCTGGATCGAGCGCTCGTACTGCGCCACCGCGATGTCGCGGCCGGCGCGGGCCGAGCCCAGCACCGCGGTGTTGCGGCCGTAGTCGAAGATCGGCAGGATCGCCTGCGGCGCGAAGCTCCAGCCGTAGGTGCCGGACTTGAACAGGCCCGACAGCTCGGTGCTGGCGCTGCCCACGCTGCCCGTCAGGGAAATGCGCGGGAAGAAGTTGGCGCGCGCCGCGCCGATGTTGGCGTTGGCGGCGATCAGCTGCTGCTCGGCCGCACGGATGTCCGGGCGGTTGGCCAGCAGGTCCGAAGGCAGGCCGGCCGGCAGGTCGGGCAGCTCGGTCGAGGCCAGGGTGGCGCCGGCGGCCGCGGTCGGCGGTACCGGGGTGCCCACCAGCAGCGTGAGCAGGTTCAGGTCCTGCGCGCGCTGGCGCTGCTGCGCCGCGAGCGTGGCCAGCGCGGTTTCCACCAGCGAGCGCGCCTGCTGCAGCTCGAAGCGCGAGGCCACGCCGTTGTCGAAGCGCAGCTGGGTCAGGCGCAGCGATTCCTGGCGTGTGCCCAGGGTCTGCTGGGTGATCGCCAGGAGCTCTTCGTCGGCCAGCAGCTGCAGGTAGACGTTGGCCACCGACGAGATCAGGCTGATCTGCGCGGACTTGCGCGCTTCTTCGGTTGCCAGGAACTGCGCCAGCGCGGCTTCCGACAGGTTGCGTACGCGGCCGAACAGGTCCAGCTCGAAGCTTGAAACCGAGAAGCCCGACTGGTACAGGCTGTTGATCGGCTGGTCTTCGCCGGTGGTCTGGCGTTGACCGCTGATGCCCAGCCCCACGGTCGGCAGGCGGTCGGCGCGGCTGATGCGGTACTGCGCACGTGCCTGCTCGATGTTGGCGATCGAGACGCGCAGGTCGCGGTTGTTGCTCAGTGCCTGCTCGATCAGGCCGCGCAGGCGCGCGTCCGGGAAGAAGCGCTGCCATGCGATGCTTGCGGGCGCCTCGTTCGCCACCTGGGCGGCCGGGGCGCTGGCCGGCTTGGCCAGTTCAGGGAAGGCCTCGGCCACCGGCGCCGCGGGGCGCTCGTACTTCGGCGCCAGCGACATGCAGCCTGCCAGCATCATTGCCAGTGCCAGCGGAGTCAGTTTTTTCATTGTTTGGATCATGGTTGTTTTCCTTCGACGACCGTGGCCGCGTCAGCATGGTGCGCGTACTTGTCCTGCTGGCGCTTGCTGCCCTTGAACAGCTTGCGCACCACGACGAAGAACAACGGCACGAACAGCACGCCCAGGGTGGAAGCCGTCATCATACCGCCCATCACGCCGGTACCGATCGCACGCTGCGATGCCGAGCCGGCGCCGCCCGCGATCACCAGCGGCAGCACGCCGAGGATGAAGGCCAGCGAGGTCATGATGATCGGGCGGAAGCGCAGGTGCGCCGCCTCGATCGCCGCTTCCATCGGCGACTTGCCCTGCGCCTGCAGGTCTTTCGCGAATTCGATGATCAGGACCGCGTTCTTCGCCGCCAGGCCGACGATGGTCACCAGGCCGATCTTGAAGTACACGTCGTTCGGGTAGCCGCGCATCATGGCAGCCAGCACCGCGCCCAGGATACCGAACGGCACCACCAGCAGCACCGACACCGGGATCGACCAGCTTTCATACAGCGCCGCCAGGGCCAGGAAGATCGCCAGCAGCGAGAAGGCCATCAGGATGCCCATGGTGCCGCTGGAGAGCTGTTCCTCGCGCGACTGGCCGGTCCATTCGAACGCGAAGCCCGCCGGCAGCTGGCCCGCCAGGCGCTCCATCTCGGCCAGCGCGTCGCCGGTCGAGTAGCCCGGCTTGGCGTCGCCCGAGATGCTCATCGCCGGGTAGCCGTTGTAGCGCAGGGTCTGCATCGGACCGGTCACCCACTTGGTGGTGGCAAACGAGGACAGCGGCACCGGCTGGCCCTGGACGTTGAGCGCGTTGATGCGCAGCAGGTCGTCCGGCTGCATGCGGTCCTTGGCGTCGGCCTGCACCACCACGCGCTGCAGGCGGCCGGCGTTCGGGAAGTCGTTCACGTAGGCCGAGCCCAGCGAAGTCGAGATCGCTGTGTTGATCGCGTCGAAGGTGACGCCCAGCGCCTGCGCCTTGTCGCGGTCGATGTCCAGGCGAACCTGCGGCGCGTCTTCCAGGCCTTCCGGGCGCACGCCGGTCAGGATCGGGCTCTGCGCGGCCATGCCGAGCAGCTGGTTGCGGGCCGCCAGCAGGGCCTCGTGGCCGTTGCCGCCGCGGTCCTGCAGGCGGAAGCTGAAGCCGGTGCCGCGGCCCAGTTCCGGGATCGGCGGCGGCGACAGCGCGAAGATGAAGGCGTCGCGGATGCCCGACAGGCCGCCGATGATGCGGTTGGCCACCGACTGGGCGTCCGAACCCGCGCCCTTGCGCTCGTCCCAGTCCTTCAGCGGAATGAAGGCCAGGGCCATGTTCTGGCCGGCGCCCGAGAACGAGAAGCCCAGCACGCTGACCATGTTGGCCACTTCCGGCTGCTTCATGATGAAGTTTTCGGCGGTGGCCATCACTTCGCTGGTGCGCTCCAGCGTCGCGCCCGGCGGCAGCTGGATGTTGGCGATGACGTAGCCCTGGTCTTCGTTCGGCAGGAAGGAATTCGGCATGCGGGTGAAGAACAGCGTCACCAGGCCGCAGACCAGCACGAAGGCCACCAGGCCGCGGCCCGAGTGGCGGATCAGCTTGCCGACCCAGCCTTCATAGCCCTTGGCGGTGGCGCCGAACTTGCGGTTGAACCAGCCGAAGAAGCCGCGCTTCTCGTGGTGATGGCCGGCCGCGACCGGTTTCAGGAAGTGCGCGCACAGCGCCGGCGTCAGGGACAGCGCCAGGAAGGCCGAGAAGGCGATCGAGGACACCATGACGACGGAGAACTGGCGGTAGATGTTGCCCACCGCGCCGCCGAAGAAGGCCAGCGGCACGAACACCGACATCAGGACGACGGTCACGCCGATGATGGCGCCGGAAATCTGGCCCATCGCCTTGCGGGTCGCTTCGAGTGGCGGCAGGCCTTCCTCGGACATGATGCGCTCGACGTTCTCGACGACCACGATGGCGTCGTCGACCACGATACCGATCACCAGCACCATGCCGAACATGGTCAGCACGTTGATCGAGTAGCCCAGCGCCAGCAGCGTGCCGAGCGAACCCAGCAGGGCGACCGGCACCACGATGGTCGGGATGATCGTGTAGCGGAAGTTTTGCAGGAACAGGTACATCACCAGGAACACCAGCACCAGCGCTTCGACCAGGGTATGCAGCACCTGCTCGATCGAGATGTCGATGAACTTCGAGCTGTCGAACGGCACGGTGGCCTTCACGCCGGGCGGGAAGAACTTCGACAGTTCATCCATGCGCTGCTTCACCAGGCGCGCGGTTTCCAGCGCGTTGCCGGATGGCGCCAGCTGCACGCCGATACCGGTGGACGGCTTGCCGTTCAGGCGCGCCGAGGTGCCATAGGCCTGGGCGCCGATTTCGATGCGGGCCACGTCCTTCAGGCGCACGGTCGAGCCGTCCGGGTTCGCGCGCAGCACGATGTTGCCGAACTGTTCGACGGTCGAGAGCTGGCCGGTGACGACCACGGTCGCGGTGATTTCCTGGCCTTTCGCCAGCGGCAGTTCGCCGATGGTGCCCGAAGCCACCTGGGCGTTCTGGCTGCGGATCGCGTTGTTCACGTCGCCAGGGCTCAGGCGGTAGCCCACCAGCTTGGCCGGGTCGATCCAGACGCGCATGGCGCGCTCGGTACCGAACAGCTGCGCGGTGCCGACGCCCTTGATGCGCTGGATTTCAGGCAGCACCGTGCGCGAGGCGTAGTCGCCCAGCGCGATCGGATCCCACTTCGGATCGTCCGACGAGAGGATGGTAAACAGCAGGAAGTTCGCGCGCACCTTGTCGACGCGCACGCCTTGCTGGTTCACCGCCGCCGGCAGGCGCGGGGCCGCGCGCGACAGGCGGTTCTGCACATCCACCTGCGCGAGCTCGGGGTTGGTGCCGGTTTCAAAGGTCAGGGTGATCGAGCCGCTGCCGTTGGCGGTGCTGCTCGATTCCATGTAGACGAGGCCTGGCGAACCGTTCATCTCGCGTTCGATGACGGAGATGACCGAGTCTTCCAGGGTCTGTGCCGAGGCGCCCGGATAGGCGGCATTGATCACGATCGATGGCGGAGCCACGTTCGGATACTGGGCGACCGGCAGCTGGGTGATCGAGACCGCGCCGATCACCATGATGAACAGCGCGATCACCCACGCGAAAATTGGGCGGTCAATGAAAAAACGTGCCATGAATTAGTCCTGTTCTTTTCCTGCAGCAGCTCAGTTACGCGTCGAGGCGGCTGCCGGCGCGGCGCCGGCGGTGGAGCCCGACGGGGCCGAAGCAGGCAGCTGGCGCGCGTTGTTGGCGGCGGCCTGGCCGGCATTGGCGGTGGCCGGCGCCGGCGCTGCGCCCGGCGCGGCCGCGGCCTGCCACGGCACTGCCTTGACCGGCGTACCCGGCGGCAGCATCTGCAGCTTCTGGAAACCGTCGACCATCACGCGTTCGCCTTCCTTCAGGCCGTCGGTGACGATCCAGTTGGAACCCTGCTGCGAGCCGATCTTGACGACGCGCTGGGCCGGCTTGTTGTCCGCGCCGACGACCATCAGGGTGTCGCCCTGCTGGCCGCCGCGGGTGACGGCCTGCTGCGGCACCACGATGCCGTTCGGGATTTCGGCCTGGGCCAGGCGTACGCGCACGTACTGGCCCGGCAGCAGGGCGTTATCGGGGTTGGGCACGGTTGCGCGCAGGGTGACCTGGCCGGTGCCCGGGTCGACGGTGATGTCCGAGAACTGCAGGCGGCCCTTGGTCGCCAGCTCGGTGCCGTCGTCGAGGATCACGCTGACCGCGGCGTCCCTGGCGTTGTTGCCGGCCTGCTTGCGCAGGCGCTGCAGTTCGCTGGCCGACTGGGTGATGTTCAGGTACATCGTGTCGGTCTGCTGGATCAGCGCCAGTTCGGTGGCCTGGGCCGCCGACACCAGCGCGCCCTCGGTCACCAGCGCGCGGCCGATGCGGCCCGAAATCGGGGCATAGACGTTGGCGTAGCTGGTATTGATCTGGGCGATGCGCACCTGGGCCTTGGCGGCCGCCACGGCCGCTTCCGCCTGCTTCTGGGCGGCGACGGCGTTGGTGTATTCCTGCTTGCTGATGGCATTGGCTTCCACCAGCGGCTTGTAGCGCTCGGCCTGGGCGGTGGCCTGGTTCAGGGTCGCCTGGGCGCTGCCGACGTCGGCCTGGGCCGCCGCGAGGCGCGCCTGGTAGGGCGCCGGGTCGATCTGGAACAGGGACTGGCCCTGCTTGACGATGCTGCCTTCGGTGAACAGGCGCTTGAGCACCACGCCGTCGACACGTGCACGGACCTGGGCGGTACGCACCGGCTCGGCGCGCGCCGGCAGTTCGGTCAGCAGCGCGACCGGTTCGTATTTGGTGGTGATGACGCCGACTTCCGGCGCCGGCATGCCGCCGCCCGGGGCACCGGCCGCCGGGGCATCTTTCTTGCCGCAGCCCGACAACAGGGCGATGGCCACCAGCGTGCCTGCGGCGATGCGGGTCAGGGAGTGGGAGGAGTGGTCTGAGCGCATTACGTATGCTTCCTTCTCATTGTTGTTTCGATATCCGGCGCACACCTTTCGATCACGCAGGAATTGTCGCTGGATTTTACGGACAGTTTTATATACTATCACGGCTGTATGTTTATTGCTGGAGAGCCCCTTCAAATGGGAGGGCGCAAAAAAAATGGCACGTGAAACCAAAGCGGAAGCTGCGGCAACCCGCGACAGCATCCTGGATGCTGCTGAAAGATTGTTTGCTGAACAAGGCGTTTCAAGAACGACTTTACAGCATATTGCGACCGCTGCGGGTGTGACGCGCGGTGCTATTTATTGGCATTTCCTGGACAAAGCCGCGCTGTTCAACGCCATGTTCGATCGCGCGAAACTGCCGATGGACGAGGCCTTGCAGCAGCTCGACCACGAACGCGACGTGAAGGATCCGCTGCAATGCCTGCGCGACGACATGTTGACCGTGCTGCGCATCGTGGTCGAAGACGAGAAGGCGCGCCGCGTGTTCGAGATCGCCACGCTGAAGACGGAATTCATCGACGAGGTGGACGCGGTGCGCGCGCGCCGGCGCGAGTCGATCGCCCTGTGGCAGGAGCGGATGGAAGGCCAGCTGAAACAGGCGCAGGAGAAGGGCATGCTGCGTCCCGGCGTCGGCACGCTGGCGGCCGCACAGGGCGGCTGGATCCTGGTCGACGGCCTGATCCGCAACTGGATCTTCGAGCCGACCCTGTTCGACCTGCGGGAACTGGGCGGGACGGTGATCGATACTTACCTGGCGGGGCTGCGCGCCGCCTGAGGCGCCTGAGCGGCGCCCCATGTAGAAAGCGCACCCTCGGGTGCGCTTTTGTTTTTACTTCCGCAGTTCTTCGATCATCTTCTTCAGCTTGATCGAATCCGCCACGAAGGCACGGATGCCTTCGGCCAGCTTCTCGGTCCCCATCGCGTCTTCGTTCAGCATGAAGCGGAAGGTCTTCTCGTCGATCGCGATCTTCTCGATGTCGGCGCCCGCGTCCGCGACCAGCTTGCGCTCGACCGGCGCTTCGGTATCGGCCAGCTTCTGCAGCAGGTCCGGCGAGATGGTCAGGAGGTCGCAGCCGGCCAGTTCCAGGATCTGCGAGGTGTTGCGGAAGCTCGCGCCCATCACTTCGGTCTGGTAGCCGAACTTGCGGTAGTACTGGTAGATGCGCTTGACCGACTGCACGCCCGGATCGTCCGCGCCGGTGTAGTCGGTGCCGGTCGACTTCTTGTACCAGTCGTAGATGCGGCCGACGAAGGGCGAGATCAGCTTGACGCCGGCTTCGGCGCAGGCAACGGCCTGGCACAGCGAGAACAGCAGGGTCAGGTTGCAGTGGATGCCTTCCTTTTCCAGGATCTCGGCGGCGCGGATGCCTTCCCAGGTCGAGGCGATCTTGATCAGGACGCGCTCGCGCGAGACGCCGTTCTTTTCGTACAGGGCGATCAGTTCGCGGCCCTTGGCGACGGTGGCTTCGGTATCGAAAGAAAGGGCGGCATCGATCTCGGTCGAGACGCGGCCCGGCACGTACTTCAGGATCTCGACGCCGAAGGCGATCAGGAGGCTGTCGACGATGGCGTCGACCGATGCGCCGTTGGCGTCGGCGACGGCCTTTTCCAGCAGCGGACGGTATTCCGGCTTCTGCACGGCCTTCAGGATCAGCGACGGGTTGGTGGTCGCGTCCTGCGGGGCATAGGCCTTGATCGACTGGAAGTCGCCGGTGTCGGCGACGACGGTGGTGTACTGCTTGAGTTGTTCGAGTTGGTTCATGGTGGGAGCCAAAGTAAAGAGTCAGGAGAAATCGGTGCCGTCCATGAAGGCGGCGAGCATGCGCTCGAGTCCTTCACGGTCTTCGTCGGAGAATCGGTTGAGTTGCGGGCTGTCGATATCGAATACGCCGACGACCTCGCCGTCCTTGACCAGCGGGATCACGATTTCCGAATTCGATGCCGAATCGCAGGCGATGTGGCCCGGGAAGGCATGCACGTCCGGCACGACGATGGTCTTGCGCTCGGCGGCGGAGGCGCCGCAGACGCCGCGGCCGAAGGGAATGCGGGCGCAGGCCGGCTTGCCCTGGAACGGGCCGACCAGCAGGTCATGGCCGTCGCCCTTGCGCGCCGGAACGGTAAAGTAGAAACCGGCCCAGTTCAGGTCGGCCAGGGTGTCGTAGACGAGGGCGGAAAACTGCGCGGCGTTCGCCATCAGGCTGCGTTCGCCTTCGAGGACGCTCTCGACCTGGCGCTCCAGCAGGGCGTAGTCGGGACGGGAGCTGCGTTCGGGATTGATGTGCATTGGCGTAGACCCGGGTTGCTATGGAAACCGGGTATTTTACACCTGTGGTGGCTTGGGTCAGCCTATGAACGAATCGAACTGCATGTCGAACTCCTGCAACGCCTTCTGCGCATTCTGCATCTTCTTGCGGAATTCCGGCCCGCGCTGCAGCGCCAGCCCCACCGCCAGCACGTCGATCACGACCAGGTAGGCCAGGCGCGCCGAGATCGGCGTGTAGGGGTCGATCGCGAACACCAGGTCGATCGGGATGAACAGCGTCGCGATCTCCGCCAGCGGCGTGCCCGAGGGCGCCAGCACGATCACGTCGGCCCCGCCGCGGCGCGCCAGCTTGGCCGAGCGGGTCAGGGCCGGATTGTTGCCGCGCTGCGAGATCGCCACCACCGCATCGCCTTCGCGCAGCAGGGCCGCGGCGATCGAGTGGATCGCCGGATCGGTGTAGGCCACCGTCGGCACGCCCGAGCGGAAGAACTTGTGCTGGGCGTCCGCGGCGACGAAGCCCGACGAGCCCTGGCCGTAGAACTCGATCTTGTTGGCGCGCGACAGGATGTCGAGCGCCTTCTGGACCAGTTCCGGCTTGAGGTTGTTGCGCAGGTCGAGCAGGGTATTGATCGAGCGGCTGCAGATTTTATTCACCAGGTCGGCCGCCAGGTCGTCCGGCGCCGGCTGCTCGTTCGCGCCCGGCAGGGCCAGCGCCAGGCCCTGGGCCAGCTTGAGCTTGAACTCGTGCCAGCCGTCGTAGCCGAGGGTGCGGCAGAAGCGCACCACGGTCGGTTCCGACACTTGCGCGCTCTTGGCCAGCGCCGTGATGTTCTGGCTCACCGTGTTCGATGGCGCCGCAAGCACGGCGAGCGCCACCTTGCGCTCGGATTTCGAGAGCGAGTCGAGCTGGGTGCGGATGGAGTCGAGCAGCATGATGGTGGCCGTCAGTCTTCAGGCAGCACTTCTTCGCGCCACTGCAGGCCGTCGCGGCCGATCAGCGCGCTCGAGGCGGCAGGGCCCCAGGTGCCCGAGGTGTAGGGCACCGGCGCGCTGTCGTTCTGTTCCCAGTATTCCAGGATCGGTTCGACCCATTCCCAGGCGGCTTCCAGTTCGTCGCCGCGCATGAACAGGGTCAGCTGGCCGCGCAGCACGTCGACCAGCAGGCGCTCGTAGGCTTCCATGCGCGGGCTGGTGAACTGCTCGCGGAAGTCGAGTTCGAGCTCGGCCTGCTTCAGGCGCATCGAGTCGCCCGGGGTCTTGGCCATCAGGTTCATCGACAGGCCTTCGTCCGGCTGCAGGCGGATCACCAGGCTGTTCGGCTGGAAGCTCGAGGTCGGCTGGTTGAAGATCGAATGCGGGATCTGCTTGAAGCGAACCACGATCTCGGCCAGGCGGTCGGCCATGCGCTTGCCGGTGCGCAGGTAGAAGGGCACGCCGGCCCAGCGCCAGGTGTCGATCTCGGCCTTCATGGCAACGAAGGTCTCGGTCCTGGACTGCTTGGGCGCGTCCGGCTCCTCGCGGTAGCCCGGCACCGCCTGGCCGTCGATGTGGCCGGAGCGGTACTGGCCGCGCACGATGTTCTGCGCCAGCGTGGTCGGGGTAAAGCGCTTCAAGGACCGTAATACCTGCAGCTTGGCGTCGCGCACGGCGTCCGGCGCGATCGAGGTGGGCGGTTCCATCGCCACGATGCACAGCAGCTGCAGCAGGTGGTTCTGCAGCATGTCGCGCAGCGCGCCCGAGGTATCGTAGTAGCCGAGGCGGTTGCCCACGCCGATCTTCTCGGCGATGGTGATCTGCACGTCCGAGATCCACTCGCGGCGCCACAGCGGCTCGAACAGGATGTTCCCGAAGCGCAGGGCCAGCAGGTTCTGCACGGTCTCCTTGCCCAGGTAGTGGTCGATCCGGTAGATCTGCGTCTCGAGGAAGACCTTGCCGACATCCAGGTTGATCTGCTTGGCCGAAGCCAGGTCGCGTCCCAGCGGCTTTTCCAGCACCACGCGCGAGTTCGGCGAGACCAGCCTGGTTTCGGCCAGGTTGTCGCAGATGGTCGCGAACAAATGCGGCGGCGTTGCGAGGTAGTAGACGCGGGTCAGCGCGTCGTCCT
The DNA here is from genome assembly GCF_000735635.1 of Massilia sp. LC238. Lineage (NCBI taxonomy): Bacteria > Pseudomonadati > Pseudomonadota > Betaproteobacteria > Burkholderiales > Oxalobacteraceae > Massilia > Massilia sp. LC238. The sequence goes on from NZ_JNNN01000065.1 coordinate 33,544, forward strand.
TGCGCAGTGCTTCCACCAGCGGGCCGAAGGTGGACACGTCGGTGGCGTTCAGCGCCACGTAGACGATGCGCTTGAGGAAGCGGACCCAGGTCTCGTCCTGCGGCGTTTCCTTGATGTGCGGCTTCGAATTCTTCTCGATGAACTGGAGGAAGTCTTCCTGCGAGAAGTCGTCGCGGCCCACGCAGATGATGCGGGCCGTGTCGGGCAGGTCGTTGCAGACGTCGCGCGCGTACATCGCGGGGAGCAGCTTGCGCATTGCAAGGTCTCCGCTGCCGCCAAAGAAAACGAGGTCGAAATCGGAAAGGGCCATGGAAATGTCTGGAAGGAGTGATCAGCGATGTGTAAATTTACTACACGGATATTCGCTTAGCAAGAAAATATACTACGAAAAAGCTTGTGGGGTGGGCGGCTCCACCGCTGCCTGTGAGCAGTGAAGCTGCATATGCCGCCCACGCGGTGATTGTTTGTAGCAAGATCATCCGGTAGGGAAGGTCGCCGCTAGCGATCACCGCGTGGGCGGCGCAAGTGCTATTGGCACATCTACCCACCCGGTACAGCCGCCCAGCCTACGGATCAGCGGTGAGCGTATTCCGGCTCTTCGCGTCCCGCCACGTCGACGCGGATGGAGAGCACCTTGCCGCTGAGCGGATAGCGCGCCAGTTCCTCGGCCGAGCGTCCGTGGCTGGCGCTGGTGATGTACAGCGTGCGCAAGTCCGGCCCGCCGAAGGCCAGCGAGGTCGGGCAGCGCAGCGGCAGCGCGATCTCGCGCAGGATCTCGCCCGACGGCGAGATGCGCAGCACGCGGCCGCCTTCGAACATCGCGACCCAGTAGGCCCCTTCGCTGTCGATCGTGGCCCCATCCGGGCGGCCGCCATAGTCGGCTGCCGACTTGTCCAGCGAGAAGGTCTTGATGGTGCGTGCGTTCGAATGCGTGCCGGTGGCCGGGTCGTAGTCGTAGCAGTCGATCCGGTGCGTAGTGGTGTCGGCATGGAACATCGTGCGGCCGTCCAGGCTCCAGGCCAGGCCGTTCGAGTTGGTCATGCCGCCAGCCCAGGCGCGGCGCAGCTGGCCGCGCTCGAGCACGTACATCTCGGCCACCGGCTTGTCGCGCGGCTCGTACATGGTGCCGATCCAGAAGCGGCCCGCCGGGTCCACGCGGCCGTCGTTGAAGCGGACGATGGACGTGTCGTAGGGCGCGTCGGCGATCGGCGTCTCCTTGCCGCTGGTCGTGTTCAGGCAGATCAGGCCGGAGCGCAGGGACACGATCAGGTTGTTGTCGCCGTCGACCGCCAGCGCCGAGGGCTCCGAGCCCATCTTCCAGTACGAATACTTGCCGCTGGCCGGATGCACGCGGTTGACCGTGTAGCCGTTGATGTCCACCCAGTACAGCGCCGACTCGACCTCGTGCCAGGTTGCCGCTTCGCCTACCAGCATCGGCGCGTCGTGCACCACTTCAAATTTATCGCTTGCCATGGTATGTCGTGATCAGGTTCAGAATGCGGCCTTGGCGCGGGCGATCAGGCCGTTGGTGGAGCTGTCGTGATTCGCCGGCTGCGGCTCGCCCGCCAGTTCGGCTTCGATCTTCTTCGCCAGCACCTTGCCGAGCTCAACGCCCCACTGGTCGAAACTGTTGACATTCCAGATCACGCCCTGCACGAAGGTCTTGTGCTCGTACAGCGCGATCAGGGCGCCCAGGGTGCTCGGGGTCAGGCGTTCCATCAGGATGGTGTTGCTCGGACGGTTGCCCGGGAAGGTCTTGTGCGGCGCCAGGCGTTCCACTTCCTCGGCGGCCAAGCCCTGCGCCTGCAGGTCGGCGCGCACCTCGTCGATGGTCTTGCCCTTCATGAAGGCTTCCGACTGGGCGAAGCAGTTCGCCAGCAGGGCCGTATGGTGGTGCTCCATCTCGTGCGCGGGACGCAGTGCGGCGATGAAGTCGATCGGCGTCAGGTCGGTGCCCTGGTGCAGCAGCTGGAAGTAGGCGTGCTGGCCGTTGGTGCCGGGCTCGCCCCAGATCGCCGGGCAGGTCGGGGTGTCGACCGGGTCGCCGTCGCGCGTGACGCACTTGCCGTTGCTCTCCATGTCGAGCTGCTGCAGGTAGGCCGGGAAGCGGTTCAGGTCCTGGTGGTAGGGCGCGATCGTGACCGAGTGCGCATCGAGGAATTCGCGGTTCCAGAAGCCGACCAGGGCCAGCAGCATCGGCATGTTCTGCTCGATCGGGGCAGTACGGAAATGCTGGTCCATCTCGTGGGCGCCGGCCAGGAAGTCGGCAAAGTAACCGTAACCCACCGCCAGCGCGACCGACAGGCCGATCGCCGACCACACCGAATAGCGCCCGCCCACCCAGTCCCAGAACGGGAACATGTTGGCCGGGTCGATGCCGAAGGTCTTGATCGCCTCGGTATTGGTGGAGACGGCGACGAAGTGCTTCGCCAGTGCTTCTTCCGGCGCACGCTCGAGGAACCAGCTGCGCGCGGTCTGCGCGTTCATCATGGTTTCGGCGGTGGTGAAGGTTTTGGAGGCAACGATGAACAGCGTGGTTTCCGGATCCACCTGGGACAGGGCGGCGTCCATGTCATGGGCGTCGACGTTGGACACGAAGTGCATGCGCAGACGCGGATGGGCGTAGTGGCGCAGGGCGAGCACGACCATCTTCGGGCCCAGGTCCGAGCCGCCGATGCCGATGTTGACGATGTCGGTGATCGGCTTGCCGGTGTGGCCCAGCCATTCGCCGCTGCGTACGGCATCGGTGAAGGTCCGGATGCGGTCGAGCACCGCGTGCACCTCAAGGTTGACGTCCTGTCCCTCGACCACCAGTTTGCTGTCGCGCGGGGCACGCAGGGCAGTGTGGAGGACGGCGCGGTTCTCGGTATTGTTGATGCGTTCGCCCGCGAACATGGCGTCGCGGCGCTCTTCCACGCCGCGCTCGCGCGCAAGCGCCGCCAGCAGTTCAAGCGTGCGCCCGTCGAGGCGATTTTTTGAATAGTCTAGGAACAGCCCTGCCGCTTCGACGGACATGCGCTCGAAGCGCTGGGGATCGGCGGCGAACAGGTCGCGCATCTCCCAGTCTTCTGCCGTGGCGGCGTGGTTTTCGAGGGCTTGGAAGCTGGGAGTGCTGGTGAGGGTTGGCTGGCGCATAAGGTCAGTGTCAATGAGCGGTGCCGATGGCACAATGTTGTCAATAGCAGATTAACGAATAATACAGGATGCGTGCGTAAATTCACTACATAAAAGAGTAGCAGCTTCACCACGCATCTCGCAGTCGGGCTCGTCGATGTTCGGACGAGCTCTCTCTACAGGCGGGCCAAAAATGGCTTGGCTGCGTCCCTTTCAAATCTGTAGTAAAATTTCAGATACCAAATTTACGAAGGAACGATCATGGCGCTGCACCCCGTAGTCGAACAGGTAACGAACCGGATCATCAAGCGAAGCCGCCCATCGCGCGCGGCCTACCTCGCGCATATGGAAGCCGCCCGCGTGCAGGGCGTGCAGCGCGGAGCGCTGTCGTGCACCAACCTCGCGCACGGCTTCGCCGCCTTCCCGGCCAACGACAAGCTCAAGCTGAAGGAATACAAGAAGCCGTCGGTAGCGATCGTCTCGTCCTACAACGACATGCTGTCGGCGCACCAGCCCTTCGAAACCTTCCCGGCGGTGATCAAGGACGCCGTGCGTGAAGTCGACGCCGTGGCCCAGTTCGCGGGCGGCGTGCCGGCCATGTGCGACGGCGTGACCCAGGGCCAGCCGGGCATGGAACTGTCGCTGTTCTCGCGCGACACCATCGCCATGGCGACCGCGGTGGCGATGTCGCACAACATGTTCGACGCGGCCCTCTACCTGGGCATCTGCGACAAGATCGTGCCGGGCCTCCTGATCGGCGCGCTGCACTTCGGCCACATCCCGGGCATCTTCGTCCCGGGCGGCCCGATGACCACCGGTATCTCGAACAAGGAAAAGGCGGCCGTCCGCCAGCGCTACGCCAAGGGCGAGGCCACCCGCGAGGAACTGCTGGAAAACGAATCGGCGTCCTACCATGGCGCGGGCACCTGTACCTTCTACGGCACCGCCAACAGCAATCAGATGCTGATGGAAATGATGGGCCTGCACATGCCGGGTTCCGCCTTCATCACCCCGGGCACGCCGCTGCGCGACGCGCTGACGAAAGCCGCGGCCCAGCAGGCCGTTGCGATTTCCCAGCAGGGCGGCCAGTACATGCCGATCGGGCACATCGTGGACGAGAAGAGCATCGTCAACGCCATCGTCGCGCTGCACGCGACCGGCGGCTCGACCAACCACACCCTGCACCTGATCGCCATCGCCCGCGCGGCAGGCATCGTGGTCGACTGGAACGACTTCGACGAGCTGTCGAAAGTCGTGCCTTCTCTGACCAGGATCTACCCGAACGGCGAAGCCGACGTGAACCACTTCCAGGCCGCCGGCGGCCCGGGCTTCGTGATCCGCGAGCTGCTCGACGCCGGCCTGGCGCACGAAGACGTCAACACCATCCTCGGCCGCGGCCTGCGCGCGCACTGCAAGGAGCCCTTCCTCGGCGAAGACGGCAAGGTCGTGTTCCGCGACGTGGCCGAAAAGAGTGGCGACGAAGCCGTGCTGCGCCCGGCCAGCAATCCGTTCGCCAACAACGGCGGCATGGTGCTGGTGCAGGGCAACCTGGGCCGCGCGGTGATGAAGATCTCGGCGGTCAAGCCCGAGTACCATGTGGTGGAAGCGCCGGCGATCACCTTCGATTCGCAGGAAGACTTCATGCAGCGCTACAAGGACGGCCTCTTGAACCGCGACTTCGTGGCCGTGATCCGCTTCCAGGGCCCGCGCGCCAACGGCATGCCCGAACTGCACGCGCTGACCCCGGCGCTGTCGAACCTGCAGGATGCCGGCTTCAAGGTGGCGATGGTCACCGACGGCCGCATGTCGGGCGCCTCCGGCAAGGTGCCGGCGGCGATCCACGTGTCCCCCGAGATCCTGGCCGGCGGCCCGCTCGGCCTGGTGCGCGACGGCGACATCATCCGCGTCGACGCCACTAGCGGCACCCTGGAAGCGCTGGTGAGCGACACCGTGTGGGCCGCGCGCGGCATGGCCAGCGCCGACCTGTCGAAGAGCCACATCGGCATGGGCCGCGAACTGTTCGCGATGTTCCGTTCCCATTCCAGCCCGGCGGAGGAGGGGGCGGCAACGTTCCCGCTGCCATCGCCGATCCAGACCACCGTGCCGCTGCACGACGGTATCCAGACCGATGAAGTGCAGCCCGGTTCCGACGAAGACTTTCTCTTTAGGACGCAGAAATGACTTTACTTGAAATCATGCGCTCGGCGAGCGTGATCCCTGTCATCGCCATCGACGATCCGGCCCACGCCGTGCCGCTGGCCAAGGCCCTGGTGGCAGGCGGCATCCGCGTGCTCGAAGTGACGCTGCGTACCGAACACGGCCTGCAGGCGATCCGCGACATGAGCACCGTCGAAGGCGCGATCGTCGGCGTCGGCACCCTGACCCAGCCTGAAGAATTTGCCGCGTCGCGCGACGCGGGCGCGGTGTTCGGCGTCTCGCCGGGCCTGACCGCGGCCATGATCGAGGCAGCGAAAAAGAGCGGCCTGCCGCTGCTGCCGGGCGTGATGACCCCGTCCGAAGTGATGGCTGCGCGCGAGCACGGTTTCAAGCAACTGAAGCTGTTCCCGGCGGTGCCGGCGGGCGGCGTCGGCATGCTCAACGCGATCGCCGGCCCGCTGCCTGACGTGACCTTCTGCCCGACCGGCGGCATCTCGATCGAGACCGCGCCGAAGTTCCTGGCCTGTAAGAACGTGGCCTGCGTGGGCGGTTCGTGGCTGACGCCGAAGGACCTGATCGCCAACGGCGACTGGGCCGGGATCACCGAACTGGCGAAGGCGGCTTCCGCGCTGCGTGCTGCCTGAACCTTCCATGCAACGCCCTCGTTCCCGGCCCTTGACCGAGAACGAGATCGCGATGGCGTCGCTGCTGTTCCGCGACGCCATCGACTACAGCCGCGTCCGTATTCACGGCCGGCGCTACATGCCCTTCCAGCCGAAGAACTGCTGCATGACGCCGAACGGCAGCATGTACTTTCACCGGTCCTGCTTTCTTCCCGATTACTCGCGCGGCGATCCTGGCGCCATCCACTGGTTCATGCACGAGATGGTGCATGTGTGGCAGCATCAGCTGGGGTACCCGGTGCGGATGCGCGGGGCGGTGCGTCTCGGGCTGTCGTATGCCTACTCGCTGCGCGAGGGCGCGACGCTGGCCGACTACAACATGGAGGCGCAGGGCGACCTGCTGGCCGATTACTTCGTGCTGAAATTCCTGCGCCGGCCCGGCGCCATGCGCCAGGAGCGTTATCGCGACAGCCTGGCGCTGTATGAGCGGGTGCTGGCGCCCTTCCTGGCCGATCCTTCCGATAGGCGCAGCCTGCACCGCGGGCTGGCCCGCTGGCTGGTGCCGGCCAGCCAGCGGACGAGCTAGCCTCAGGCGGCTGTCCGTTCGTAGTCCAGGGCCACAGGTGCGAGCAAGCGCGCGACGCCCGTCGGCGCCGGCGTCTTCACTACGTTGCTCGCTCCATCGCCGATATCGAAAGCGCGCACCAGTTCCGCCAGCGCCAGGGCCTGCTCCTGCATCGAGGCCGCCGCCGCGGCGGCTTGCTCGACCAGCGCGGCATTCTGCTGGGTCACGCCGTCCATCTGGACGATGGCGGCATTGACCTGCTCGATGCCGACCGTCTGCTCGGCGCTGGCGCCGGCGATCTCGGACATGATGTTGGTCACGCGCGCGATGCCGTCCACGATGTCCTGCATGGTGTCGCCGGCCTCGTCGACCAGGCGCCCGCCGGCGCCGACCTTGTCCACCGAATCGGCGATCAGGAGCCGGATTTCCTTGGCCGCCGCAGCCGAGCGCTGCGCCAGGTTGCGCACTTCGCTCGCCACCACCGCGAAACCGCGCCCCTGTTCGCCGGCGCGCGCCGCTTCGACCGCCGCGTTCAGCGCCAGGATGTTGGTCTGGAAGGCGATGCCGTCGATGACGCCGATGATGTCGGCGATCTTCTTCGAGGAGGCGCTGATCGAGGCCATGGTGCTCACCACCTGCGCCACCACCTCGCCGCCGCGGGTGGCCAGTTGCGACGCCTGCCGGGCCAGCAGGTTGGCCTCCTGCGCGTTGTCGGCGTTCAGGCGCACGGTGCCGGTCAGCTCCTCGATCGAGGAGGCGGTTTCCTCCAGCGACGCGGCCTGCTGCTCGGTGCGGCTTGATAAGTCGAGGTTGCCGGCGGCGATCTCCTGCGAGGCGCCGACGATGGTCTCGGTACCGGTGCGCACCGCGCTGACAGTTTTCAGCAGGCTGGCGTTCATGGCCTGCAGCGCTCCCATCAGCTCGCCGATCTCGTCGCGCGATTCGACCCGGATGTCGGCGCTCAGGTCGCCCGACGCGACGCGCCGCGCGACGCGCACGGCGCCTGCCAGCGGGTGCGTGATGCTGCGCGTGAGGACCCAGCCGAACAGTGCGGCGCTGATCAGCGCGAAGGCGCCGACGCCGAGCAGCACGCGTCGTCCTGTCACTTGCAGGGCGTCGATGTCGGCCTGGGCCCGTTCCGACAGCCCCGTCTGGTAGGTCACCATCTCTTCCACCGAGGCGATATAGGCTCGCATCTGGGGAGCGACCTTGTCCTTGAACAAGGCCTGGACCTCGGGATGCTCGCCGCCGAGCTCGGCCTTGCGTTCGAAGCCGGCGTCGCCCAGCGCATACCAGCTGCGGTCGTTCTCGAGCGCCCGCTCCAGCAGGGCCTTGCCCTCCGGCGTATCGACCATGGCCTGCAGTTGCTCCTGTACCTTTGCAACCTTGGCACGTGCGGTCCCGATCCGCTCGTCGTAGTACTGGTCGTCGCCCGGCACGTTGCTCCTGAGCTTGGCAACGAAGCGGACGCTGTTGGCGGAGACACCTTCGAGCCAGTCCTTGGCGAGCGTCGTCTGGCGGGCCGTCTGCGCCATGACGTCCTTGGCATGCGAGATGCGCTCGAGTTGCCACAGCATGCTGGCGAGCATGACCGCCATGAGGAGAATCACTGCTGCGAAAGCGCCACCCAGCCGGGTGCCGATCTTGAGATTGTTGATTTTCATGATGCCCTAGTCAGAAAACGTTTTAATTGTAGAATGAGTATTCCAGAACTGTACCTCAAAAATAAACGCTAAAGGACGGAGCGGGCGCACCAGGCATCAAATTATCTTGAACATTGTTGCATTGAGGAAACGAAAACTTCCCGATGAACTAAGTTTTCGCAGGGGTAGAACGGTGACGAGCGCAGCAGGAGCGGGCGGCAAGCCGGAGCGCCGCCGGACGTTCAATCCCCCTTGATCACTTCCTTGAGCGTGACGATGTCGAGCTTTCCCACAAAGGCGATCTGCGCCTTGCCTTCGCGGGCGATGGTGGCATCGTGCTTCAGCACCTGACAGGCGCCGTCGGGAATCGTCGTGGCCGGCCGGCCATCGACCTCGATGCGGCCGGGACCACCCAGGAAGCAGGCGCGCAAGGCGTTGTGGCCGTGGCGCCGGATCTCGCGCAGGTCGTAGCGGTAGGTGGGAATCTGTCTCTGGACGTAGCTGACTTCCTCGAGCGCCTTTGCGAACTCGGCGTACGAGAGCGTTTGCGTGGGCGCAACGCGGACCTTCCACGCGACGCTCATCTTGCCTTTCTGGGTCTGGGTGTTGAACATGATGGTGCCCAGTTCCAGCATTCCCAGCTTCACTTTCGGCAGCAGGAAGTAGCCGCCGCGGCGGACCGGTACGACCTGGTCGAGTTCGTCCCCGACGATGGCGACTGCCCAGGAGTCAGGCGCGAACAGATCCTTCTCCGCTTCGCTCTTGGCGACGAACTCGACCCGGCCCAGCAGGTCGATCGCGCGCGGTTCCGGCGGCAGCAGCGACTGCAGATAGGTCTGGATCAGGAAGAAGGGCTTGTAGGGCAGGTCGCCCCGGTTGGTCTTGCGATGGACGTGGACCGGCGCCTGCTCGTCCAGCTGCAGGCCGGCTGCCCCGGCCTTCCCCAAGGCACCTTCGCGGGCCATGGCCTGGGCCGGGACGGTGGCGAAGGCGGTGAACACCATCAATGCCGCCAGCGTCGCGACAGGCCGCGTGGCGGGATCGTACAACTTCTTCATGTCTACTCGTAGCGCAAGCAATCCACCGGCAGCAGGCGCGAAGCCCGGCGCGCCGGATAGAATCCAAAGAACACGCCCACGGCCGTGGCAAAGCCGCAGGCCACCAGCACGCCCTGGAAGGTCAGGTACACGTCGAACTTGCCGGTCGAGGTGATCGCCGCCGCACCGGCCGCCGCGATCGCCACGCCCACCAGGCCGCCGGCCACGCAGATCACCACCGACTCCGCCAGGAACTGCAGCAGCACCGCCCCCGGCCGCGCGCCGATCGCCATGCGGATGCCGATCTCGCGGGTCCGTTCGGTGACCGACACCAGCATGATGTTCATGATGCCGATGCCGCCCACCAGCAGCGAGATCGCGCCGATCAGGCCGAGCAGCAGGGCGACGCCGGCGCTGATCGTGTTGGCGGTCTCCGCGAACGAGGCCATGTTCTGCACCTTGAAGTCGTCCGGACTGTCGATGCGGATGCGGTGGCGCGCGCGCAGGGTTTCCTTGACGTCTTCTTCCGCCTCCTTGAGCGACATGTCGGGCCGTCCCTGGGCCGCGATGTAATGTACGTTCTGCGGGAAGGGCATCTTGATCAGGTTGGCGCTGGCCGCCGTGATCGGGATCAGCACGAATTCCGAGATGTCGGAGCCGTCGATCTGCTTGCCTTCGCCGGCCAGCACGCCGATCACCTGGAAGGCGACGTTCTCGATGCGGATGTACTGCCCCAGCGGATCGGTCTTGTAGAAGAACTGGTCCGCGATCTTCTGGCCGATCACTACCATGCGGCTCGATGCGCGCACGTCCGCTTCGCTGAATATGTTGCCCTGGTCGAGCTTCCAGTTGCGGATCTTGAACATGGCCGGGGTCACGCCGTGCACCTGGCTGTTCAGGTTCTCGTTGCCCGCGCTGAGCTTGAAGTTGCCCTGCAGCGCAGGCGCCGCGCCGACCAGGCTGGGCAGGTCGTTGAGCGCGGCCGCATCGTGGATCGACAGCGACGGCACCGCGCCGGCGCGGGCGCGCTGGGCGGTGGTGCGGTCGCCGCCCGGGAACACGTACAGCATGTTGGTGCCCAGCTGCTGCAGTTCCTTGCCGATGAAGCGCTGCATGCTGTCGCCGATCGCCAGCAGCAGGACCACGGAGGCAATGCCGATCACGATGCCGAGCATGGTCAGGGCCGTGCGCAGGCGGTTGGCCGCCATCGAGCGGAAGGATTCGATCAGTACCTGGATGAAGTTCATGCCGTCACCTCGGGTTTATCCATGTGCGCGGCGTTCAGCTGGCGCAGGCCCTCGGCCGCCGGGCCGTCGTACAGCACGCGGCCATCCTTCAGGCGCACCAGGCGGCGGCTGTAGGCGGCGACGTCGGCCTCGTGGGTGACGAGCACGATGGTGATGCCGCGCTCCTTGTTCAGTTGCTGGAAGCTGGACATGATGTCGTCGCTCGTTTGCGTATCGAGGTTGCCGGTCGGTTCGTCCGCCAGCAGCAGGGGCGGGTCGGTGGCCAGGGCGCGGGCGATCGCCACGCGCTGCTGCTGGCCGCCGGAGAGCTGGCTCGGGGTGCGCTTGGCCAGGCCGCCCAGTCCGACGCGCTCGAGCTCCTGCAGCGCGCGCGCATGCGCCTTGCCGCGGCCCCAGCCCCCGTAGATCAGCGGCAACGCCACGTTCTCGGCCACGCTCATCCGCTTGATCAGGTTAAAGCTCTGGAACACGAAGCCGATCGCGCGGTTGCGGATGTCGGCCAGTTGGGCGCGCGACAGCGAGCGCGTGTCGGCGCCGTCGAGCAGGTAGGTGCCGCCGGTGGCCTGGTCGAGGCAGCCGAGGATGTTCATCAGGGTCGACTTGCCGGAACCGGACTGGCCCATGATGGAAACGAAGTCGCCGCGCGCCACCTGCAGGTCGATCCCGTGCAGCACGCGGGTCTCGACGCTGCCGCTGACGTAGGTCTTGGTGACGCCGCGGATATCGATCAATGAAGAAGTCACGTCGGCGCTCACATGTCCTCTTTCGCCTGCGCCAGCGTGCGCGTGACGACCTGGTCGCCCGCCTTCAGGCCGCCCGACACCACTTCGGTATAGCGGAAGTTCGACAGGCCGACGCGGATGTCGACCGGCTGCGGCTGGTTTTTCGCATCCAGGCGGTAGACCTTGTACTGGCGTGCGGTCTCGCTGGCGGTGCGGAAGGCGAGGTCGTCGTCCTGGCTCGGTGGCGCGGCTTTTTGCGCCACCTGCTTGACGCTACCGTCCTTACCGGCCTTTTCCTGTTCCTGCTTGCGCAGCTTTTCCTGTTCCTCTTCCGGCAGCTGGAAGCGCAGCGCAGTGGTCGGGATGCGCAGCACGTTCGGGCGGTTGGCCACCACCAGGCGCACCTGCGCCGTCATGCCGGGTTTCAGCATTTCGTCCTGGTTGTCGACGTCGAGCACGACGTTGTAGGTGACGACGTTCTGCACCACGTTGGCGGCCAGGCGGAACTGGCGCATGGTGGCGTGGAATTCGCGGTCCGGATAGGCGTCGACCACGAAGCGCGCCGGCAGGCCGTCCTTCAGGGCGCCGACGTCGGCTTCCGACACGCTGGTGTCGATCTGCATCTTGGTGAGGTCGCGCGCGATCTGGAACAGGTTCGGCGTGTTGAACGAGGCCGCCACGGTCTGGCCCAGGTCGATGGTGCGCTTGATGATGACGCCGTCGATCGGCGAGCGGATCACGCTGTTGTTCAGGTCCGCACGTGCGCGGTCGAGCTGGGCCTGGGCCAGCTGCACGTTGGCGCGGGCCACGTCCATCTCGCGGCGGCTCTGGTCGAGCGCGGTGCTGGAGACGAAGCTTTGGGTGACCAGTTGCTGGTTGCGCTGGTAGTTGGCCTCGGCCAGCTTCAGGTTGGCCATCGCCGACGCGCGGCTGGCTTCGAACTGGCGGATCTGGGCGTTGAAGATGGTCGGGTCGAGCTTGAGCAGCACCTGGCCCTTGGTGACGCGATCGTTGAAGTCGGCGTTCAGCTCGACCACGGTGCCGGACACCTGCGAGCCGACGTTCACCAGCGCGACCGGGTTGATGGTGCCGGTGGCGGTGACGGTCTGGTTGATGGCGCCCATGTCGACCGCCGCGGTGCGGTATTTCGACGGCGGCACTGTCGGCTCGCCCTTCGGCATCATCCAGGCAGCGGCCGCGCCGACCACCACGATCACCCCGGCGGCGATCGCCACCCGCTTCTTCGTCAAGAGTTTCATTGTGCTGTTCTTTAACCTACGGAAAGACTTAGTGTGCTGTAAGGATATCAGCTTGGCAATGCGTGATGCATCGACTGGCCAAACCATGCGACGAAGCGTCGTTTTCGAGGGGTGGACGGAGCGATCCGCTAAAATGGCGGCTTCCTTTTACCTCACTGACAGCATCATGACCCAGGACGAACTCAAGCAAGCCGTGGCGCGCGCCGCGATCGATTACGTGGTGGACGGCGAAATCATCGGCGTCGGCACCGGCTCGACGGCCAACTTCTTCATCGACGAACTGGCCAGGATCAAGGACCGCATCAAGGGCACCGTGGCTTCGTCCGAAGCGACGGCAAGCCGCCTGCGCGGCCATGGCATCCCCGTGTTCGACCTGAACGAGGTCAGCTCGATGGCGGTCTACATCGACGGCGCGGACGAGATCACCGCCAGCGGCGCCATGATCAAGGGCGGCGGCGCGGCGCTGACCCGCGAGAAGATCGTGGCCTCGGTGTCGAAGAAATTCGTGTGCATCGCGGACGGTTCGAAACTTGTCGAAACGTTGGGCAAGTTCCCGCTGCCGGTGGAAGTGATCCCGATGGCGCGCGCTTCGGTGATGCGCCAGCTGGCGGCCTTGGGCGGCGAGCCGCGCCTGCGCACCAAGGCGGGTTCGGATGAAGCCTTCATCACCGACAACGGCGGCGAGATCATCGACGTGGTCGGCCTGTCCATTACCGATCCGGTGGCGCTGGAAGAGCGGATCAACCAGATCGTCGGCGTGATCGCCGTCGGCCTGTTCGCCAAGGCCGGCGCGAACGTCTGCCTGCTGGGCACGCCCGAAGGCGTGAAGACCCTGACTTTCTGAGCGGAGAACCGATGAAGCACGCGCTGCTGCTGGTCGCCGTCCTGCTGGGCGGCTGTACGCTGTTCAAGAGCAAGGTGGAACCGGCCCCGGCGCCTCTGGCGGCCGCCAAGCCGGCGGCTCCCGGCCTGGCCGACCCGAACGGCACGCCGATCGAGCGCGTGCCCTTCAGGATCGGCGTGTCGTCGGCGACGGTCGAGAAGCTGGCGAAACAGCAAGGCTGCACGAGCGCGCAGGGCGCCGGTCTGGTGACCGAGCCGGGACCGGTGGAGGTTTACCGGATGCGCTGCGAGGATGGGAAGGTGTTCATGGCGCGCTGTGAATTGCGCCAGTGCGTGAAGATGTGAGCGTGTCGAACCGAAATTTTGTTCACGCTACCGATGCACGTCATTCCGGCGAAGGCCGGAATCCAATTTTCGACGCGTACCACTAACGCGTGATGTCAGCGGCACGCACCAGAAATTAGGCTCCGGCCTGCGCCGGAGCGACGGTTTCGCAGCTAACGGCAGAAGTACTGCCGTGTCAGTTCAAGCAATCAGTTAAGCCGCCGGCGGCACGTAGCCCTGTGCCTGGTCGGCAGCGCCGTCACCGAAGAAGTGACGTTCCATCTGCGTCGCCAGGTACTTGCGCGCGCGGTCGTCCGCCAGGTTCAGGCGGTTTTCGTTGATCAGCATGGTCTGGTGCTTCAGCCATGCCTGCCAGGCCTCTTTCGAGACCGACTGGTACAGCTTCTTGCCCATTTCGCCTGGTACCGGCGGGAAGTCCAGTCCTTCGGCTTCCTTGTTCAGTTTGATGCATTGGACGGTGCGGGCCATGGTATTGCTCCTGTATCTGTTAAGTACGCGCTAATGCGGGTCAGACAGACATTATAGAGTCTTGATGAAAACCTGTGACCGGCGCTGCCAGTTGTACATGTGCTGGCGGTCCTTGGGCAGGTCGTCCACCGTGGCCGGCACGAAGCCGCGCTTCTTGAACCAGTGCGAGGTGCGGGTGGTCAGCACGAACAGCTTGGTCAGGCCGGCCGCACGGGCGCGGTTCTCGATGTGCTTGAGGATGCGCTCGCCGTCGCCCTGGGTCTGGGCGTCCGGGCTCACGGTCAGGCAGGCCATCTCGCCCATCTTCGCTTCCGGGAAGGGGTAGAGCGCGGCGCAGCCGAAGATCACGCCGTCGTGGTCGATCACCGAGAACTGGTCGATCTCGCGTTCGATTAGCTCGCGGCCGCGGTATACCAGGGTGCCGTCGGCTTCCAGCGGTTCGATGAGCTTGATAATCCCGCCGACGTCCTCAATTGTGGCCTGGCGGAGACTCTCGAGGTTCTCGTGGCTGATCATGGTGCCGACGCCGTCGTGGGTGAACAGTTCCAGCAGGGCGGAGCCGTCCATCTCGAAGGGCACGATGTGGGCGCGGTCCACGCCGCTGTTGCAGGCCTTGATGGCATGCCGCAGGTAGAAAGCGGAATCGGGCGGCAGGAAACCGGCCTGCAGCACGGCTTCGGCCTGGTGCGAGGACAGTTCGCGGATCTCGGTGCCGGCCGCGTCGCTCATCATGCCGGTCTCGGTAATGAAGATCAGCTTGTCGGCGTGCAGGGCGATCGCGGCCGAGGCGGCCACGTCTTCCATGGTCAGGTTGAAGATCTCGCCGGTGGGCGAGAAGCCCAGCGGCGACAGCAGCACCAGGCTGTCCTCGGTCTGCAGGATCGGCTGGATCTTCTCGGCGACGATCTTGCGGGTCACGCCGGTGAGCTCGAAGTCGACGCCGTCGATCACGCCCAGCGGACGGGCAACGACGAAGTTGCCGGAGACGATGCTGATCTGGGCATGCGACATCGGGGTGTTCGGCAGGCCCTGGCTGAAGGCGGCTTCGATGTCGAGACGCAATTCGCCGGCGGCTTCTTTCGCGCACTCGAGCGCGGCGGGGTCGGTGATCCGGACGCCGTTATGGAAGCGGCCTTCGACGTTACGCAGGGCGAGCTGCTCCGCTACCTGCGGACGCGAGCCGTGCACCAGCACCAGGCGGATGCCGAGTCCCAGCAGCAGGGACAGGTCCTGGGCCAGCACCGGCAGGGCGCCGGCTGCGACCAGTTCGCCCGGGAAGGCGACGACGAAAGTCTTGCCGCCGAAGGTGTGAATGTATGGCGCGACAGAGCGCAGCCACTGGACGAATTGGGTAGGATTTTCCATTTGCCGCATTATAATTCGCTGCGCGTTGTGCGCACCAAATACCTTGTAAAAATCAATGTCTGAACAGAGTAACAAGCCTTCGCCTCAGCAGGCGCGCGCCGCATCCCAGAACACTTCCGCCACCGAGCCGCGCAAACGCCCGGAGGGCGAGACACGCGTGCCGATGACGCAGACGCGCGATGGCGAACTGCAGACCAGGCAGCCGGGTAGCGCGGAACGCAGCGGACCGCGCCGCGCACCAGCGCCGCGCAACGACAATGGCCAGCGTCCGGCGAACGGGCAGGGCGGCGCCAAGCCGCCGCGCGAGCGTGCCGAGCGCCCTCCGCGTGAGGATGAGCGCATCCCATTCCGCAACCCGCTCCCGTCCATCACCTTCCCCGAAGACCTGCCGGTCTCGAGCCGCCGCGCCGAGATCGCGAAGGCGGTGAGCGAGAACCAGGTCGTGATCGTGTCGGGCGAAACCGGTTCCGGCAAAACCACCCAGCTGCCGAAGATCTGCCTGGAGCTGGGCCGCGGCCAGAAGGGCCTGATCGGCCACACCCAGCCGCGCCGTATCGCCGCATCGAGCACCGCCAAGCGCATCGCCCAGGAACTCGGCTCGCCGCTGGGCGAGCACGTGGGCTTCAAGGTGCGCTTCAACGACACGCTCTCGAAGGGCGCCTCGGTCAAGCTGATGACCGACGGTATCTTGCTGGCCGAAACGCAGACTGACCCGCTGCTGCGTGCCTACGACACGATCATCATCGACGAGGCGCACGAGCGCAGCCTGAACATCGACTTCCTGCTCGGCTACCTGAAGCAGCTGCTGCCGCGCCGCCCGGACCTGAAGGTGATCATCACCTCGGCGACCATCGACGCCGAGCGCTTCGCGCGCCACTTCGGCACGCCGGACAAGCCCGCGCCCGTCATCGAGGTTTCGGGCCGCCTGTACAAGGTGGAGGTGCGCTATCGTCCGGTGGACCGCGATCCGGTCACCGCAACCAATGCCAAACCGGGTGAGCCGGCGCCGAAGGCGCAAGTCGCGCGCGACAAGCGCGACCTGATGGAGGCGGTGGTCGACGCCGTCGATGAGCTGTGCCGCATCGGTTCGGGCGACGTGCTGGTGTTCCTGCCGGGCGAGCGCGAGATCCGCGACTGCGCGGAAAGTTTGCGCAAGCACCATCCGCCGCACGTCGAGATCCTGCCCCTGTTCGCCCGCCTGTCGGTGGAGGAACAGGACCGCGTGTTCAAGACCACCAATGCGCGCCGCATCGTGCTGGCCACCAACGTGGCCGAGACCTCGCTGACCGTGCCGGGCATCCGCTACGTGGTCGACACGGGCCTGGCGCGCGTCAAACGCTACAGCTTCCGCAACAAGGTCGAGCAGCTGCAGATCGAGCCGGTGGCGCAGTCCTCGGCCAACCAGCGCGCCGGCCGCTGCGGCCGCGTGGCCGACGGCGTCTGCATCCGTCTGTTCGAGGAGGACGATTTCAACAAGCGTCCGAAGTTCGCGGATCCGGAGATCCTGCGTTCCTCGCTGGCCTCGGTCATCCTGCGCATGAAGTCGCTGCACCTGACCGACGTCGAGACCTTCCCCTTCATCGAGCCGCCGCAGGGCCGCGCGATCGCCGACGGCTACCAGCTGCTGCAGGAAGTCGGCGCGGTCGACGATGCGAATGAGCTGACCCCGCTGGGCAAGAAGCAGGCCAAGCTGCCGCTCGACCCGCGCGTGGGCCGCATGATCCTGGCCGCGGTCGACAACGATTGCCTGACCGAGATGCTGATCGTGGCCTCGGCGCTGTCCACGCAAGATCCGCGCGACCGTCCGATCGAGTACCAGCAGCAGGCCGACGAGAAGCACAAGAAGTTCGCCGACGAGAAGTCCGAGTTCCTCAGCTACCTGAAGATCTGGGCCTGGTTCGAGGATGCCATCGCGCACAAGAAGTCGAACCGCCAGCTGCAGGAGAACTGCCGCGCCAACTTCCTGTCGCAGCTGCGCCTGCGCGAGTGGCGCGACGTGCATTCGCAGCTGCTCACCGTGGCGCGCGAGCAGGGCTGGCGCCTCAATGCCGCGCCGGCCACCTACGACCAGCTGCACATGGCGCTGCTCACCGGCCTGCTGGGGAACATCGGCTTCAAGGCCGAGGACGAGCCGGTGTTCCTGGGCGCGCGCGGCATCAAGTTCCACATCTGGCCGGGTTCCTACCTCGCCAAGAAGCCGGGACGCTGGGTGATGGCGGCCGAACTGGTCGAGACCGCGCGCCTGTACGCGCGCACCATCGCCCAGATCCAGCCGGAATGGGTGGAAAAGATCGGCGCGCACCTGCTCAAGAAATCCTGGGGCGAGCCGCGCTGGGAAAAGCGCCAGGCCCAGGTGACCGCAACCGAGCGCGCCACCCTGTACGGCATCGTCGTGTACAGCAACCGCCGCATCAACTACAGCCAGCACAACCCGCTTGAAGCGCGCGAGATCTTCATCCGCGACGCGCTGGTGGCGGGCGACTACGAGACGCGTGCGCCTTTCTATGCGCACAACCACAAGCTGGTGCGCGAGATCGAGAACCTCGAGCACAAGTCGCGGCGCCTCGACGTGCTGGTGGACGAGCAGCTGATCGCCGCCTTCTATGACAAGGAAATCCCGCACACGGTCGTGAACGGTGCGGGTTTCGAGAAGTGGTACAAGGACGCCTCGCGCGACAACCCGAAGCTCTTGTTCCTGGTTCGTGAAGAGTTGATGCGGCACGAGGCGGCCGGCGTCACCACCGAGCTGTTCCCGAAGACGATGAACGTCACCGGCATCGAGATGGCCCTGACCTATCACTTCGAACCGGGCAGCCCGCGCGACGGCGTGACCCTGGCGGTGCCGCTGTTCGCGCTGAACCAGATTCCCCAGGAGCGGGCGGGCTGGCTGGTGCCGGGCATGCTGAAGGAGAAGGTGCACCTGCTGCTGAAATCCCTGCCGCAGAAGCTGCGCCGCCATTGCGTGCCGCTGCCGGAGTACGCGGCCAAGTTCTTCGAGCGCCACCAGGACCCGCTGCGCTTCGCCAAGGGCGACCTGGTCGACGCCCTGATCGCCGACATCCACATGCACACCAGTGCGCGCGTACTCACGGGCGACTTCAAGCTCGAGACCCTGCCGGCGCACCTGTTCATGAACTTCAAGGTGATCGACGAGCACGGGCGCCAGCTCGACATGGGCCGCAACCTGGCGACCCTGCAGGCCGAGCTGGGCGGCCAGGCGCGCCAGAGCTTCCAGAAGATGGCGGAAGCCACGCCGACGGCCGCGCCTGCGAAGCTGCAGGCGGCGCCGGCCGCTCCTGTTCCGGCAAGGGGGAAGGGCAATGCGCCGGTCACGAAATCGGCTGGCCAGGCATCAGGCGCCGCGTCCGCTGCGCCGCCGCCGGGCGCGATCCAGCACACGGGTCTCACCACCTGGAGCTTCGGTGAGCTGCCGGAACTGCTGGAGATCACGCAGGGCAAGCTGACCCTGATCGGCTTCCCGGCGCTGGTGGACAAGAGCACGCACTGCGACCTGGAAGTGTTCGACGACCCGAACGTGGCGGCGCGCACCCACCGCATCGGCCTGCGCCGCCTGTTCGCGCTGCAGCTGAAGGACCAGCTGAAATTCGCCGAGAAGAACATCCCCGGCCTGCAGGGGATGGGCATGCAGTTCATGAGCGTGGGCACGCAGGAAGACCTGCGCGACCAGATCATCGCCAAGGCGATCGACATCGCCTGCCTGCAGGATCCGCTGCCGATCAACTCGGGAGAGTTCAACAAGCGCAAGGACGAAGGCAAGGGCCGGATCGGCCTCTTGATCAACGAGATCGCGCGCCTGGTGGGCTCGATCCTGGCGGAGTTCCACGGCATGCCGAAGCGCATCCAGAGCCTGCCGCCGGCGGTGCAGCAGGACATCCAGTCGCAGCTGCAGGGGCTGATCCACAAGCGCTTCATCGCGGACAACGAGTACAGCCAGCTGGCGCACTTCCCGCGCTACCTGAAGGCGATCAACGTGCGTATCGAGAAGCTGCGCGGCAATCCTTCGCGCGACGCCCAGCTGATGGCGGAGTGGCAGAACGCGGCCAGCCAGTTCCAGCGCACGCTTAAGAACCAGGCCGGCAAGAACAACGACCCGCGCATGACGGAATTCAGGTGGATGCTGGAGGAGCTGCGGGTGTCGCTGTTCGCGCAGGAACTGCGCACGCCGATGCCGGTGTCGGCCAAGCGCCTGCAGAAGGTGTGGGAGTCGATGATCCGTTGATGTTTGTCGGGCGGACGGCGAAGCTGACCACCCGACAGGATCATTGCTAGCCGATGTTGCTGCCGCGGATACGGCTCAGGTCCTTGTCGTCCCCATCATGCCCGGGCCGCGGATCGGCGCTGCCGCCGACGCCGTAGGAGTCGCCATGCACGCTCCCCGAGCCGACGCTGGCGCCCAGGCTGCTGCCGGCGCCGCCGGTGCTGCCGGCCGATCCGGCTCCCATGCTGGAACCCATGCCGCTGCCCATTGCGGAGCTGCTGCCGGCGCCGCCCACCATGCCGCCCATCGTCGTGCCCGGCCCCATGCTGGGTGCGCCGGAGCGCTGCGGATCGGTGCCGTAGAAGCTGTGGATGCCGCTGGCCCAGTTCAGGTCGCTCATGTCGGGCCAGGCGTTCTTGTCGAAGCCGGGCGCGTTCTTCAGCCTTTCCTTGTCCACGTTGAGCACCATGCGCTTGTTCGCGGTGTCCAGGTGCAGGGCCTGCCAGGGCACGGCGAACAGCTTCTCGCCCAGGCCGAGGAAGCCGCCGAAGCCCAGCACCGCATAGGCGACCTGGCCGGTCTGCATGTCGAGCATGATTTCCTTGATGTCGCCGAGGTCTTCCTCCTGCGCGTTGACGACGCTGTCTCCGATCAGCGTGTCGGCGCCCATCAGCGCAGGGCCGGGCCCGGTGCTGCGGGTGTCCTTGTACATGCCATATCTGTCACGATCTGCGTAGCTCATCTCGCACCTCCTGGTTCCTTGGTTGGCCACGAAGCAGGGGAGAACGCAGCCCTGCTGGTCGCATGATATGGCGCAATCGTGCGAGGGCGCGCGCGCCAGGCGACGGTCTCCCTGCGCGCTATGCGAGCTAGCGCACAGAACAGTATTTCCAGTGTGGTTATTGTGCCAAGTAATGTTTCGGAGAGAAAAGAAATGACCGTCAATTCGCGCTGCAACTACACCGGCCTGTTCAGCCAACGCATTCCGACCCGCTCGGCCACGAACACCGTCGCTTCCTTTTTCGCCCGCCTGAGCTGGTTCGGCCGCCGCTGAACCGGGGCACAGCGCGCGGGCTGGCCCCGGCCCGCGCGCCAGTCTCAGGGCCTCGTCAAGGGTTGCCGCCGCCGCCCGATACGCCGTAGACGTGCGCGGTGGTGTAGCTCGACTCGTCCGAGGCCAGGGTCACATAGGTGGCCGCCAGCTCGGCCGGCTGGCCCGGCCGCTTCATTGGCGTGTCGCCACCGAAGCTCTTCAGGTTCTCCTGCGTCTGGCCACCCGATACCTGCAAAGGCGTCCACACCGGCCCCGGCGCCACCGTATTCACCCGGATCCCTTTCGATGCCAGCTGCTTGGCCAGCGACTTGGTCATTGCCACCTCGGCCGCCTTCGTCATGGAATAGTCCAGCAGGTTCTCCGATGGATCGTAGGCCTGCTGCGAAGCGGTGTTGATGATGCAGCTGCCCGGCTTGAGATGCGGCAGCGCGGCCTTGGTGATCCAGAACATCGCATACACATTGGTCTTGAAGGTCCAGTCGAAATCGGCCGTCGAGATATCGAGGATCGAGTTGGCCGACTTCTGGCGCGAGGCGTTGTTGACCAGGATGTCGAGCCCGCCCAGCTGGCGCACGGCTTCGTCCACCAGTTTGCGGCAGAAGGTTTCGTCGCGGATGTCGCCGGGGATGGCGACCGCCTTGCGCCCCGCCTGCCGGATCAGCTGCACCACTTCCTGGGCATCCGGCTCCTCGGCCGGCAGGTAGTTGATGGCCACGTCCGCGCCTTCGCGCGCAAAGGCGATCACGGCGGCGCGGCCGATGCCCGAATCGCCGCCCGTCACCAGGGCCTTGCGTCCGGCCAGGCGTCCGCTGCCGCGGTAGGTGGTTTCGCCATGGTCCGGGCGCGGCGTCATCTTGCTGGCCAGGCCCGGCCAGGGCTGCTCCTGCTTGGGGAAGGGTGGGGCCGGGTAGCGCATCGCCGCTTCGCGGGCGCGCCCGGGCGGCGGCTGGTTGGCGCTCGACGTGGCTTGCTGGGCCATCGCGGGAACGGCGGCGGCGCCGGCCGCGAGGCCGGTGGCGACGGTGCTGACGAAGCGGCGGCGCGAAGGTTCCACGGTCTCGCCGTTCTGCTTGTTATCGGAATCCATTTTTTCTCCTGAAGATAAGGGTTGCACTCCTGCTGGTCTCGTCTGGCGGAACGATGGTAGCCATGATCGGCAAGACGGGGCATTCGCTAGCTCGATGGAAAGAAACAAAATGCCTTGCTGTTTCGCACACCTGTGCTAAAGTAAGGGCATGAATACCACAGCCAAAAGCGAAGCCACCTACGCGACGATCCTCGCGGCCGCCTACGACATGGCCGCTGGCGAGGGCATCGGCAAGGTGTCGCTGGGCGAACTGTCCAAGCGCACCGGCATCAGCAAGAGCGGCGTGTTCTCGCGCGTCGGCTCGCTCGAAGCCCTGCAGGACGCGGTGCTGGACGAATACGACCGCCGCTTCAGCGAGGAAGTGTTCGTGCCGGCGCTGCAGTCGCCGCGCGGCCTGCCGCGCCTGACGATGCAGGTCGAGCTGTGGCTGAAGAAGATCGGCAACGAGACCGCACGCGGAGGCTGCCTGTACACCGCCGGCGCCTTCGAGTTCGACGACGTGCCCGGACCGCTGCGCGACCGTATCGAGGCCGGGGTGACGCGCTGGCGCGCCTCGCTGCGCAAGACGGTGCTGCAGGCGATGGAGGCCGGCCACCTGCGGCCCGATACCGAACCCGAGCAGCTGGTGTTCGAGATCTACAGCCTGGCGATCGGGGTGATGCACGACGCGCGCTTCCTGCGCGCGAACGCGGTGCCGCGGCGGGCGCAGCGGGCGTTCAACCGCCTGATATCGACGTACAAGAGTTTCAACGATCTGGAGTGATGGGGTAGCGAAGCGGGACGGGCCGGGCCCGTCCCTTTTTTTGAATTAATTTAGCACAGGTGTGCGAAATCGAGCTGAGCTGAAGGAGTCGATCATGTCTGCGTTCTGGTTGCTGCTGGTTCCCGTTGCGGGGTTTGCGTGGTTCAGCGTACGTGCCGTGATGTGCGCGCTGCCGAAGTCGAACGAGGATTTCGTGTTTTGCTAGCGCAGCAGCTTGAGTCCCGGCGGCAGCGCATCGCCCAGCATGCGGGTCTCGACGGCCTGGTCGAGTTCGACCACCTCGCGGACCATGGCCGACCAGCTGGCCGGCGCGCCGCTGGACGACAGGCGCCGCAGCACCTCGTCGCGCACTGCCTGGCCGATGTCGCGCGAGCGGTCGCCGGTCATGCGGGCGATGTGGGCGGCGGCAAAACCGGCCGGCTCGATCTTTTTCCAGTCGAGCTGCAGGAGCTGGCCCAGCCAGCTTTCGGCGGAGGCGCTGGGCGCTACCTCGTGGGCGGCGCCGTGGAAGGATTGGCGTGCACCCACGCGTCCCAGGGCCCACAGGTAGCGTCCGTAGCGTGCCGCGGCGCGCGCATCGATCTTGGACCCCGGCGGCATCTCCATGATCTGCTGGACGAGCCAGTCGCCGATCTCGGCCTTGTAGGCGGACGGGATGCGCTCCAGCGAAGCGCCGACGCGCAGCATGTCGTCCTCGCTGCCGTCGACCAGCGTCACCGGACGGCGGCCGCGCTCGGATTCGTCGGCCTGCAGGTTGAAGGCGAAGTCGTCGAGCAGGCGTAGTTGGGCTTCGACGGAGAGGCCGCCGGCCACGCGCCGCCACAGCGTCCACCATTCGGCGCGCACCTGGCTGTCCTTGTGGTACTGGATCCCGGTCTCGAACATCGCCCACAGCTGCTCGATGCGCCATTCGTCGAGCGGATGGCCAAAGCCGGGACGCAGGCAGTAGCCGGCCAGGTTCAGCCACACGCGCTCGTGCTCGGCGGAGCGGCGGCGGCCCCTGGCGCGCGCCAGCAGGGCGTCGAACAGGCGGCGCAGCAGCGGCGTGGTCCAGCGTTCGCGTCCGCCCAGCAGGTGTTCGAGCGAGGCGCGCAGCTGGCGCACCTCGCGCGGGTCGACCTGCTGCGAACGGTTGCCGAAGATGCGGTCGATGCGTGCGATGGCGTCGTCCAGTTCCGGCGGCAGATTGAGGTCCTCCGTTGGCTCCTCATCTTGCGCACGCAGCTGGAACTCGAGGCGCCAGCGCTGGGTCGCGTCTTCCTCGGCCACGCAGAAGACCTCGAGCGTGCCTACCTCGGACAGTACCGTGGCCAGCTGCACAGGAATGTCGGTGCTGCGCTTGCTGCGCAGGACCGTCGAAATGGCGGGCAGGCGCACGATGTCGGCCGCCGGCAGGTCGAGCAAATCGCCCGGCTGCGGCAGTACGCCGCCCGGGTCGGCGGTCATTGAAACCAGGTGGAAGCGTACCGGCCGCCCCAGGCGCAGGGCGAAGCTGCGGCCCGCCAGGCGGACTTCTTCACCGGCGGGGCCGCCGCGTGGCAGCAGGCAGACCGCGCGCAGCGTGTCGCCGGATTGCTGCGCGTCGAGCAGCAGGTAGTAGTTGCGCGCCGAGCCGCTTTCGATCGACGGCGCCTGGCCGGTGCGCGCCAGCGAGTAGGCGACGCCGCCGCGTGCCACCGCCACATCCGGGTCCTCGTTGTGCAGCACCAGGACAGGCGCGCCGCGCCAGTGTGTCAGCACGTCCGCCAGGCGCTGGGCCAGCGCCGCGCCGCGGAACACGCCGCCGTTGAGCAGCAGGGTGTCCGGCACCGGCAGCGCGCCGTCATCCTCAGTGTCGTCCACCTTGCCGAGCGCTTCGCGCGCGGCCTGGGCATGCTGGCGCAGGAAACCGGCGAGGTGGCGCGTGATCGCCGGATCGCTCGCATACGGCAGGCCGAATTCGACGATGCCGGCTCTCGCCCGCTTGGCCGGCTCCTGCGCTTCGTTCGGCGGCAGGAAACCGTCGAGCACGATGCGCTGCGCGTCCTCGCGCGTGATGGTGGCCGAGCGGCTGCCGCCGATCAGGCGCGCGCCGCTGCCCAGCAGGGTCACGTTCACCTGTTCCGGCGCATCGGGTGCAAGCAGCTGTTCCTTCGCCGCGCGGCAGCGTTCCGTCAGCTGTGCAAGACGGCCGGCGGACAGGCGTTCGGGATTGCCCAGGCGCGATTCGGCCAGGTGCGCCAGCGCCAGGTCCATGTTGTCGCCGCCCAGGATCAAATGGTTGCCCACGCCGATGCGCGTGAGCCTGGGCTGGCCATCCTGTTCCAGTTCCACCTTGACCAGGCTGAAGTCGGTGGTGCCGCCGCCGACGTCGGCCACCAGCACCAGGCGCGTCTGGGCCAGGTCCTGGGCCAGGCTGGCGCGGTGGCGGTACAGCCAGTCGTAGAGGGCGGCCTGGGGTTCCTCCAGCAAGCGCAGCTCGGGCAGGCCGGCCATGCGCGCCGCTTCGAGCGTAAGCGCACGTGCGCCCTCGTCGAAGGAGGCGGGCACGGTGAGGACGATCTGCTGGGCTTCCAGCGGCGCGGTGGGAAAGCGCCGGTTCCAGGCCGCGCGCAGGTGCGCCAGGTAGCTGGCGCTGGCCGCGACCGGCGACACCTTCGCCACGTCCGCATCCTCGGCGCCCCAGGGCAGGATGGGCGCCATGCGGTCCACGCCCGCATGCGACAGCCAGCTCTTGGCACTGGCCACCAGCCGTCCGGGCGTTTGCGCGCCGAGCACGCGCGCCAGCCGGCCAACGGCGACGCGTTCGACGCCGGCCGGGTCCTGCTGGCTCCAGGGGAGCTGGAGTTCGCCGGGAGCGAGTTCGCCCTCGGCGGGGTGATAGCGCATCGAGGGCAGCAGCGGCGCCGCAGCGACTTCGCCGGGCGCCACCAGCTGCTCGATCGCCAGCAGATCGACCTCTGCCGCGCCGGGCAGGGCATAAGCGAGCACCGTATTCGTGGTGCCCAGGTCGATGCTGACGAGGTATTGCGTCACTGCGGCTTCACTGCTGGTCGGGCGCGTTGCGGACGTCGAACTCGATCTTCCAGCGCTGGCCTTCACGCGATACCGCAGCCAGTTCCAGGGTGCCGGTATCAAGCGCCAGCGCGTGCAGCTTGACCTGCACCACGTCGCCCGCGACACGGCCTTCCGCCGGCAGGGTCGCCTGGATTTCGTTCATCTCCTGCAGCTCGTCCGGACCCCAGAACTCGAGCACCTCGCCGATGCGGTCCTGGCGGCGCGTGGTGGAGCCGAAGAAGCGGAAGGTGACCGGCTCGCCCACCACCAGGCCGAATTCCTGGCCCGGCAGTTCGAGTTCGCTGCCTTCTTCCATGCCGAAGGGCGCCACGCACAGGGCTTCGATCGGCGGCTCCATGCCGGGGATCGCCGGCATGGAGGATTCCACGCCGACGTAGTAGGAACGGGCCGTGCCGCCGCGAATGCGCACGCCGCCGCCGCGCCGCGCGTAGCTGAAGTAGGCCGCGCCGCGCGCCACCGCCAGGTCGAGGTCGGCGCCTTCGAGCATGCGCGCCGGCTCGGCGCCTTCCATGTAGAGCCAGTCGTTGATGGTGTCCATCACGCGCTGGGCCAGGATGTTCGACTTGAACACGCCGCCGTTGAACAGCACCGCGCTCGGGTGCAGGAAAGTGTGTTCCGCGTTCACGCGGCCTGCGAAACCTTCCAGCTCCGCGGTGGCGCCGGCCTGGCGCGCCAGGAAGGCGGCCAGGTGCTTGGTGATCGCGGCGTCCTGCGCATAGGGCAGGCCGACCTGGGTCAGGCCGGCGCGCTGGCGCGTGGCCGGACGGCTTGCAGCCTCCACGCGCGGGAAGAAGCCCTCTAGGATGAAGGCGGACACTTCCTCGCGCGTGAGTTCGGTGCGGATCGAGCCGCCGATGAGTTTCGAGCCGCGGCTCGGCACCACGATTGGCCACACGGTGGCGTTGGCGTCGGCCAGCAAGTGTTCCTTGGCGCTGCGGCAGCCGTAGGTGAGGGCGCGCATCTGCCAGGAATCGAGCTGGGTGCCGTTCGCCTGGAGCTTGCGCGCCACGAAGTGGGCCAGGGCCAGGTCCATGTTGTCGCCGCCCAGCAGGATGTGGTCGCCCACCGCCACGCGGTGCGGTTCGAGCTTGCCTTCACGCTCGAGGATGGCGATCAGCGAGAAGTCGCTGGTGCCGCCGCCCACGTCCACGACCAGCACGATGTCGCCTGGCTTGACCTGCTTGCGCCAGGCGCCTTTGCTTCCCTGGATCCAGCTGTACAGGGCCGCCTGCGGCTCTTCCAGCAGGGTCGGAGCGAAGCCGGCGTTGCGGGCTGCCTCGGCGGTGAGTTCGCGCGCGCCCGGGTCGAACGAGGCCGGAATGGTGACGGTGACCTGCTGCTCTTCGAAACGCGCGTCCGGATGCGCGGCGTTCCAGGCCTGGCGCAGGTGCGCCAGGTAGCGGGTGGAGGCCTCCAGCGGCGAGACGCGCGTGACTTCTTCCGGCGCGTCGTGCGGCAGGATCGCGGCGCGCCGGTCCACGCTCGGGTGGCTCAGCCAGCTCTTGGCCGAGGACACCAGGCGGATCGGGGTGGTGGCGCCGCGGCTGCGCGCCATTTCGCCGGCGATGAAGCCTTCGCCGCCCGCACTCCAGGGCAGCGCCGTCTCGCCCGCGGCCAGTTCGTCCGGGTGCGGCAGGTAGAGGAAGGAGGGCAGCAGCGGCAGCGCCTCGACGGTGCCCGGCCCGCTCAGCTGCGGAACCGGCAGCACGCCGTCGACGGTCTTCTCGCCGTCGCTGGCCTGCAGGTCGACATACGAGAGGGCGCTGTGGGTGGTGCCGAGGTCGATGCCGATGGCATACCGGGCCAACTGAGGGGCATTCTGGACGTCGCTCACAGTTCCACCTCCGCCGGCGCCAGTAGGCGCGCGTCATGCTTCTCGGCCAACTGCGGCAGCTGGACCTTGGTAGCGCGCCAGCCGCGGTGGCTCAAGCTGCCCTTGAACGGCGCCTGGCCGACCACGTTGCCGGTCAGGCGCACGCTGGCCGCGTCGAAGCCTTCTTCCAGCGTGATGCGGCTGCCTTCGGCTTCGGCGCGCACCGGTTCGATGGTGAAGTGCTCGCGCAGCACGCGCGCGCAGCCTTCGTGCACGACGCGGGCGGCGGCGCCGATGTCGGCGTCGGAATAGGCGCTCAGGTTTTCCTGGGTGAAGTCGATCAGGCGGGCTTCGCGCTGTAGCAGGCTCAGCAGCTGCAGGGCCGACTCGGCGCTCGGGGCGCGCAGCGGCGCAGGAGTTGGCACAGGCGTCGGCGCCGGGGTAGGGGCCGGCGTCGGTGCAGCCGTCGGGGCAAGGGTCGGGGCAGGCGTCGGCGCCGGAGTGGGAACCACGGCAGGGCCTACCGCGTCATCGCGCACGCGCGCGGCGAACTCGGCATCGCCGAGCGATTTGAAGAAGCTGCCGAAGGCGATCGAAAGCCGGCCGAAGAAGCCAGGCAGTTGGGTCGGTGTGTTCATTCTTGATGTTCTGTAGGGTGGCGGACGGGCGCGCTGTCGGACAAAGTGCGGCCAGGGTCCGGAAAACGCGCATGATACCAGTTTGGCTACAGCCCGGGCACGCGCGTCCTCCAGCCCCTCCCCCGGGGCGGCTAGCGCGCCGCCATCTCGCGCATCTTGCGCCGCAGGGCGCGTTCGCGGCGTGCTTCTTCCTCCCAGTCGTCACGCAGCCCCAGCCACAGGGCGATGACCATCAGCACGATCACCAGTGCGAAGGGCAGGGCGAACAGGATGGTGGCGGTCTGCACGGCGTCGATCCCGCCCGCCAGCAGCAGGCTGATGGCGATGCCGGCGATCAGGGTGCCCCAGACCAGCTTGACGCGGGTGGTCGGGTTCGGGTTGCCGTCCTGGCTCATCATGCCCAGCACCAGCACGGCCGAGTCGCCCGAGGTGACGAAGAACACCACCACCAGCAGCGTGGCCACCACCGACATGATCTGGCCGAAAGGCATGGCGTCGAACAGAGCGAACAGCGCCGTGGCCAGGTCTGCCTTGACGGCTTCGGCCAGCGGAACGTGCTGCCAGATCTCCAGGTAGAGCGCGGTGCCGCCGAAGATCGAGAACCAGATGAAGGCCGCCAGCGAGGGCGCCAGCACGGTGCCGAGGATGAATTCGCGGATGGTGCGGCCGCGCGAGACGCGCGCGATGAACAGGCCGACGAACGGCGACCACGAGATCCACCAGGCCCAGTAGAAGATGGTCCAGTTGCCGACCCAGCTGCTGTCGCGGAAAGGCGTCGAGCGCAGGCTCATCCGGACCAGTTCGCTGGCATAGCTGCCCAGGGTATTGGTGAAGGTGTCGATGATCGCGACCGTCGGCCCGAGCAGGAACACGGCGACGGCCAGCAGCGCCGCCACGATCATGTTGGCATTCGACAGCAACTTGATGCCCTTCTCGACGCCGGAGATGGCCGAGGTGAGGAACATGGCGGCGGTCACGATGATGATGACGACTTGCGCGGTGGGGCTGATGGCGACGCCGAACACGGCATTCAGGCCGCTGTTGATCTGCAGCGCGCCGACGCCGAGCGAAGCGGCGACGCCGAAGGCCGTGGCCACGATCGCCAGGCCGTTGAACAGGCCCGACATGGCGCGGATCGGACGCCAGGGCAGCGAGCTGGTGACGGTGCTGATCAATGAATTGCCGCCGCGCCTGTACTGGAAGAAGGCGATCGCCAGCGCCACCACGCTGTACACGGCCCAGGGGTGGATGCCCCAGTGGAAGAACACGTAGCGCATGGCGGCGTTGGCCGCTTCCGGCGTGCCGGCCGTGACACCCGGCGGCGCAGTGACGTAGTGGGAAATCGGTTCGGCCACGCCCCAGAACACTAGGCCGATGCCCATGCCGGCGGCGAACAGCATGGAGAACCAGCTGCCCACCGTGAATTCCGGTTCGTCGTCCTCGCCGCCGAGCTTGAGGTCGCCGTAGCGGCTGAAGGCGACGAAGGCGGCGAACAGGACCAGGGCCAGCACGACCCACAGGTAGAACCAGCCGAAGTTGCGGGTGAGTGCCGCAAGCATCTCCGAGAAGACGGCGGCCATGTTGTCCGGGGCAATAATGCCCCATAGGACGATAAGAAAAATAAAGCCCGCAGAGCAGAGCAATTGCATGAGTTCTCCTTATTGATGCGTGCGGGCGCCGGCCAGCAGGAGGGCCGGGCGTAGCCGCAGGCAGGGTCGGTGAAGCAGTAGCCTGGGCATGGTTTGCCGGGCATGCACTGCCACCTTGACCTTGACGGATCGCCTGCATGACAGGCGTTCAGTATGGACCAATCGCTGCGAGACTGTCGCACCGCGCTATGGCCCTTACTGGCGAGAGGGATATTGACACTGGCCTTGACCAGCGAACTGGAGTGTAACACACAATGCATTTGCACAAATGTGTGAGCAAATAATCATGTGCGAGAGATAGTTGATTCATGAATGGCGATCATCATGGATCGCAATTTGATTTCTATCTGAAAGGGCGCATACTGGAGTTACTCCATAGCGATCTCAGGAAATAACATCATGGCCACCATCGTCAATTTCATCCGCAGCCTCTTCCTTACCCCGGCCCCCATCACGGCCCACAATAGCGGCGGCGACCTCTGGACCCTCTACCAGCTCAGCCGTGGCCGCGACTCGGTATCGCCCGCCGTGCTGCGCAAGCTGGCCGACGCCGCCAAGTAAGCCCTACCAGTTTCTGCAAAAAGCCCTGCTACGAGCAGGGCTTTTTGTTTCGTGCATACGTCGGGGTCAGGTCTGACATTTGGACACGGGCTGAGCAATACGGCAAGGTAACGCTCGAGTTCGTGTCTGAATGTCAGACCTGACCCTCATGTTTGGACGCCGCCAAGTAAGCCCTACCGGTTTCTGCAAAAAGCCCCGCTGCGAGCGGGGCTTTTTGTTGTGCGTGGCTGAAGAACCTGGATGGTGTTCAGTTCAGTGGAATGACGTCGTCGCCCGGCGCCGGCTCGCAGGCGGCGCCCAGCGGCTCCCAGCCGCGCCGCACCACGATGCGGTCCTGCGTATGGCACAGCTCGACGCGGCGCGCTTGCGGCGCCCGGCGGCGCACGAAGGCTTCGATCGAGGCCGGCACGCTCGTATGCATCGCAAGCGCGTGCAAGTCTTCGACCGGATGGTCGTTCATGTGCACCAAGGGCACGAACTGCCCGGCAAACATCAGCCAGTGCGAGGGAATCCGGACCGGGCCGGCGGTATAGCCCTGCGTGCGCAGCCAGCCCTGCGCGTCCTCGCGCGGGTGGGTGCCGGCGCCGCCATCCGCGCGCGCGCCCCAGGCGCTGGCGAGCAGTTCGGCCACCCAGCCGTTGCAGTTCTGGTAGCGGGTGCCGTAGGCATAGGCATTCGCGCTGTACTCTCCGCCCAGCAGGGCCAGGGCCAGGCGCTTGTCCAGCGCCGCGTCTTCGAGCAGGGCGGCGTCTTCGCCAGGCAGGAAGACCAGCGAGATATGGCCGCGCATGGGCGCGTCGGCGCCCAGCGCGAAGCCGGCCACGCCCTGGTCGAACAGGCGCGGGCGCGATTCGTCGCAGGCGTAATACAGCTGGCGCACGGCCCAGGGGCCGCCGGGATTGTCGCGCAGGGCGATGCCGGCGTGCGAATACAGCTGGCCGAAGCGGCTCAGGTCGAGGCCGGCGCGCGCGATGACGGCAACGCGCGCTCCCGAACGTTCCAGTTCGGTCTTGACCGCGCCGGCGAAGCGCAGCACGCGGTCCTGCTCGGCGGCGCTGATGTCGATCGACTGCTGGCAGAAGGCCGGCAGCCCGGCCTGCGCTGCCGCGCTCGCGCCCAGCAGGAGCGCGGCAGCGGCGAACTTGCTGAACATTGCTTAGATCGTGACCTTGCGCGAAGCCAGGTCGCGGTACCAGTCGTCCTGCAGCGCCAGGAAGAAGGAGCGCTTGGTGTCGGCGTGGGCGAAGTCGAAGCCGTACACGCGTTCGCTGACCTGCACCAGTTCGCCCTTGCCAACGCCGCGTTCGGCCAGCGCGCGGTTCGGGACGTCGAGGGTGAATTCGCGCACCGGGCCGGCAGCGACCGCGCGCAGGGTCATGCGGGTGGTATCCACCTTGCCCGGCGCCTGGGCGATGTCGATCACGCGGTATTCGCCCGCGGCCACGCGGTCTTCGCCGCTCGAGCTGTTGCTGGACGCGCCGATCGAGTCGGAGATGCTGCCCGACGAGGCCGAGCCCGCGCTGGAGGCGGACGAGGTGAAGCTGGTGGCGTGGACAGGAGCAGCGACGGCGGCAGCGAAGGCGGCCAGGCACAGCGCGCGGGACAGGGTGGTGAAGGTCATGGTGCTTTTCTAATGAAGAGTAATGAAACGGGAATGACGGCTATGGTACAAGTGCCGCGAACTGTTGAGAAGGCAGACGTCGTCGATTTCTGTAAGTTCTTGTAATCGTCGACGAGGATGTGGGCTTTGTGCCGAAGGCTTGTTTCGGAAAAATTTCCCGATCCGGCGTAGGATTGTCTGTTCCTTATTTTTTGGAGGATGCCGACGATGACACCAGCACGCAACCAGCGGGTCCTGCTCGCTTCACGTCCCGAGGGCCTGCCGCGGCCGGACAACTTCCGCATTGTAGAGGAGCCTTGCCCGGTTCCCGCCGATGGCCAGCTGCTGCTGGAAATCCTGTACCTGTCGCTCGACCCTTACATGCGCGGCAGGATGGACGATGCGAAATCGTATGCGGAGCCGGTCGCGCTCGGCGCCGTCATGGAAGGCGGCACCGTGGCGCGCGTCATCGCATCGCGCCACGCGCAGTATGCGGTGGGCGACATCGTGCTGTCGCACTCGGGCTGGCAGCGCTATGCGCTGTCCGATGGCCTTGGACTGCGCAAGCTCGACCCCGCGGCGGCGCCGCCCAGCACAGCGCTCGGCGTGCTAGGCATGCCCGGTTTTACGGCCTGGGCGGGCCTGCTGCAGATCGGCCGTCCCCGGCCGGGCGAGACCGTGGTGGTGGCCGCGGCGAGCGGCGCGGTGGGCTCGGCGGTGGGGCAGATCGCCCGCATCCAGGGTGCGCGTGCGGTCGGCATCGCGGGCGGTCCCGACAAATGCGCTTTCGTGCGCGACGAGCTGGGCTTCGACGCCGTGGTCGACCACCGCGCGCCCGATTTCGCGCAGCAGCTCGCAAGCGCCTGCCCGCAAGGCATCGACGTGTATTTCGAGAACGTCGGCGGCAAGGTGTGGGATGCGGTATTCCCGCTGCTGAACGACTTCGCCCGGGTGCCGGTGTGCGGCCTGATTGCCCAGTACAACGCCTTGCCGCAGGCTGCGCCCGGCGTCGACCGGCTGGCCCTGCTCATGCGCGACGTGCTGACGAAGAGCCTGAACATCCGCGGCTTCATCCAGCGCGAGTTTGCCGAGCTGCGGCCCGCCTTCCTGCAGGAAGCGCAGGGGTGGGTAGGGGATGGGCGCCTGCGCTACCGCGAGGACATCGTCGAAGGGCTGGACAAGGCGCCGGCAGCCTTCATCGACCTGCTGCAGGGACGCAATTTCGGCAAGTTGATCGTGAAGCTGACACAGTAGCCGACTTTTTCGGCAGTTTTGCCAATTTCCTCTCGGGCTCAAACAGACGGGACAAAAGTGCGACATCCCAGTAGAGCTCATGCTACGTTGTACATATGTAGCGTGGCTTACTGCCGACGCAGATGTTCACTGGGAGAGGGAAATTGAAGCCTCTTGCACACGTTTTCGCATGCCTGTTGCTGGGCTCCATATCGCAGCTCGTTCCGGCACAGAGCCGGAATGTGCCCACCGTGCCGTCGTCGGACGGGCAGGTCCCGGACACGATGGAAGCACGCGTGGCGGCTTGTGTCAGCTGCCACGGTGTTGCAGGGCGCGGCGTCCAGAATGTCTATTTCCCGCGCCTGGCCGGCAAGCCCGCAGGCTACCTCTACAACCAGCTGGTGGCCTTCCGGGACGGTCGCCGCAAGTACGTTCCGATGAACTACCTGCTGGCCTACCTGCCTGATGCCTATCTCTACAAGATGGCGGAATACTTCGCCGCCCAGAACCCGCCGCCGCTGGCGACGACGGGGCAGCCGCCATTACCGCAGCTGGTGCGGGATGGACAGCAGATCGTCACCGGCGGCGTGCCGGCGCGCCGCATTCCTGCCTGTGCCACTTGCCATGGCAGTGACCTGGCGGGACGTGAACCAGGCATTCCTGGCCTGCTGGGCTTGCGTGCCGACTACGTGAGCGCGCAGCTTGGCGCGTGGCGTTATGGCGTACGTACCGCGCTGGCTCCGGACTGCATGCAGGTAATCGCGTCGAGCCTGACCGAGACGGAGGTCGCCGCCGTGTCGGCCTACCTGAGTTCTCTGCCGGTGACCGATGTCCGGCCCGTGAAGGGGAATACGACGGCGCTGCCCATGCCCTGCGGCAGCCAGGTCCATTCGAAGTGAAAGGCATGCGTCCATGAGTACATCTGCCAAGTTCAAGCGAGCGACGATCTGGGGTCTTGCCGGCGGGGTGATCGTGCTTGGCGTGGCCCTGGCCCTGACGGTGGGCCGCGGGCTGCGGCCGCCGGAACTGCTGAACAGCAGGGCCGGGACCGAAGTCGACGGCATGGCGTCCGCCGAACTGATCGCGCGCGGCAAATACCTGGCGCAGGCGGGCGACTGCATCGCCTGTCATACGATTCCTGGTGGGAAAATTTTCTCGGGCAACCGCCCCATGCCCACGCCTTTCGGGACGCTGTATGCGCCGAACATCACGCCCGACCGTGAAACCGGCATCGGCGACTGGACGGCTACCGAGTTCTTCAACATGATGCGCACTGGTAAGTCGCGCAAGGGCGAGCTGCTCTATCCGGCCATGCCCTTCGCGAGCTATACCAAGGTGACGCGCGCCGACAGCGACGCGATCTTCGCCTACCTGCGCTCGGTGCCGGCGGTGCGCATGCAGACGCGCGAACACGACCTGCGCTTCCCCTACAACAACCGCTCGCTGCTGATCGGCTGGCGCACGCTCTATTTCCAGGAGGGTGAGTACCAGCCGGATCCGGGCAAGTCCGCCGAATGGAACCGTGGCGCCTACCTGGTCCAGGGCCTGGGCCACTGCGCCATGTGCCATACCCCGATCAACGCGCTGGGCGGCTCGTCGGAAGAGCAGGCCTTCCGAGGCGGCCTGATCCCGATGCAGAACTGGTACGCGCCCTCGCTCACCTCGAACAAGGAGGCCGGGCTGGGCAACTGGGAAATCCAGGACATCGTCGACCTGCTGCAAAAAGGGGTGTCGAACCGCGGCACCGTCTACGGACCAATGGCCGAGGTCACCTTCAACAGCCTGCAGTTCATGACCGACGCCGACGTGCGCGCGATGGCGGTTTACCTCAAGAGCCTGCCGGCGGACCAGCCGGTCAATACCGATCCCGACATGGCCCCCGCGCGCGCGCATGCCACCCAGCAGTTCGCGCAGGGCCGGCGCATCTATGACGCGCAATGCGCCAGCTGCCATGGCGAGCGCGGGCGTGGCAAGCTGCCGCACTATCCGCCGCTGGCGAACAACCAGTCGATCACCATGACTTCCGCCGTCAACCCGATCCGGATGGTGCTCAACGGCGGCTACCCGCCTGGCACGCGCCGCAATCCGATGCCCTACGGGATGCCGCCTTTCTTCCATGAGCTGTCGGACGACGACGTTGCGGCGGTGGTGACCTATATCCGGACCGCTTGGGGCAACCGCGGCGCGCCGGTGACGGCGCGCGAGGTGAGCGAACTGCGCGCGGCGACCGTCGAGTAATTCCTGGAAGGGCTGATTAACAAGGAGAATCCATGATCCTGGAACCGATGGACAGTGATGGCAGCGCCGACCAGCAGCGTGTGGACGCCATCGTGGCGCAGGGGCCGCGCGGCGCCTTCGCCGTGGCGGGGCTGGCGGTGGCGATCGTCATGGCAATCTGGCTGGCGTTCTACGTACTCGTGTACCTGGCGCGGGGAGGAGGCTAAGATGGCCAACACCACGCCGGACATTCCCCGTGGCGCCGACGGCGACGCGCTCGAACATGTCGCCCACGCGGCCGAGATGCGCTGGGCCTGGCTGGTCGGCGCCATCATCGTGTTCCTGGTCGGGATGATCGTTTACATGAGCGTGCACTGGGCCGCGATGCCGCCGGTGCGCACCGAGACCATCGATCCCAATACCCTGCACCTGTCGGGCGAGTTCGTGGAAGGCAACCTTGGTTCCGTGCTCGAGGATGACGGCAGCGTCACCGTGCGCGTGCTGGCCAACCAGTACTCCTTCACTCCTTCGTGCGTGCTGGTCCCGGCGAATACGCCGGTGCGCATTCGCGGGACCGCCGCCGACGTGGTGCACGGTTTCTCGATCGCCCAGGGCAACGTCAACGTGATGCTAATCCCGGGCTACATTTCGAACTTCAGCACGCAATTCGAGAAACCGGGAGAGCACGTGTTTCCCTGTCACGAATACTGCGGGGTCGGACACGCGGCCATGTGGGCACGCGTGAAGATCGTCGACCGGGCCGAGTTCATGCGCCAGGCCAGCGAGGGAAGGAGGGCGAGCTGTGTTCAGCAATGATTCCAGACGGCTGGTACTGGCCCATTTCTGGGTCGCCTTCGCCGCGTTCTTCGTCGCCCTGGTACTGGGCGAATGGCAGATGTACATCCGCAGCCCTCTGCGTGACTGGATCGGCAACCCCGAGCTGTACTACCGCGCCGTTACCGCGCACGGGTCGGCCATGGGCTATGTGTTCCCGACCCTGGTGGCAATGGGCTTCGGCTATGCGATCGTGGAACTGGCGCTCAAGCAGCCGCTGGTGGGACGGCGCTGGGCCTGGCTTGGGTTCTTCCTGGTGGTGATCGGCACGGTGACGGCGATGGTGCCGGTGTCGATGGGCCTGGCCACGGTGCTGTATACCTTTTACCCGCCCCTGATCGGGAATGCCTTCTACTACATTGGGGTGGTGCTGGTGGTCGTGGGTTCGTGGATCTGGGTGGCGCTGATGTCGATCAACCTCAAGGTGTGGAAGGCGGCCAACCCGGGCGCCACGGTACCGCTGCCGATGTTCGCCAACCTGGCCGGCGCCTACCTGTGGGCCTGGACCTCGCTCGGCGCGGCCATCGAGATCCTGTTCCTGATCCTGCCGGTGGCGCTTGGCTTCAAGAGCACCATCGACGCCGGCCTGGCGCGCGTGTTCTTTTCCTGGACCCTGCACGCGATCGTCTACTTCTGGCTGATGCCCGCCTACATCGCCTTCTACACGCTGGTGCCACGCGCCATCGGCGGGCGGCTCTACAGCGACAAGATGGCGCGCATTTCCTTCGTGCTGTTTCTGGTGTTTTCGATGCCGATCGGCGTGCACCACCTGTTCCAGGACCCGCAGGTTGGCTCGGGCGTGAAGTTCCTGCACGCCGTATTTACCGGCATGGTGTCGGTGCCGACCCTGCTGACCATCTTCACCATCACCGCCTCGGTCGAGATCGCGGGACGGCTGCGTGGCGGCACCGGGGCCTTCGGCTGGGTCAAACGCCTGCCATGGAAGAATCCGATGATGCTGGCGGTCGCCTTTTCCTTCATCCTGCTCGGCTTCGGCGGTGCGGGCGGCCTGATCAACATGAGCTACCAGCTCGACTTCGCCGTCCACAATACGCAGTGGATCACCGGCCACTTCCACCTGATCTTCGGGGGCGCCATCGTCATCATGTATTTCGCGCTGGCCTATGACCTGTGGCCGCACCTGACCGGCAAGCAGCTGGTGGCCGGACGCATGATGCGTGCCCAGCTCTGGCTATGGTTTGTTGGCATGATCGTGCTGACATTCCCCTGGCACATCACCGGCATTCTCGGCATGCCGCGCCGGATGGCCTATTTCGACTACAGCCATCCCGAGATCTCGGCCCAGGCGATCACGGTGATCATCACCTTCTTCGGCGGGCTGCTGCTGGTGATCTCTGGCCTGCTGTTCCTGCTGGTGCTGCTGCGCGGCCACCGCAGTGAGCGCGTCAGGCTGCCCGAATTCCGCTTCAGCCAGCCGGTGCATGCGGGCGGTCGGATGCCCGCCGCGCTCAACAGCTATGCGCTATGGCTGGCACTGATGATCGGGCTGTCGCTGGTGAATTACGGCTACCCGATCAGCCAGCTCATCGCACTAAAGCAGACCTCGGTGCCGGCGGTGCCGGTGGGAGCACAGCCATGAGCATGGAAAAGACCTTTTCATTCCGCAACCGCTGGTTCGCCTGGAGCGTCGCGATCCTGGCAGTGATCGCCTTCGCGGCCGCGCTGGTCGGCTTTGTCTGGGTGCCGAAAGCGCATGCCCGCGCCGCGATGGAAAGCCTGTGGGAATCGATCTGCAGGGCCGCGGGCGCGCCGGCACCTTATCAAAGCGCAGCACTGCCGGAGGATGAACGGAAATATCCGAGCAACGTGATCGTGAACGCCACTATGATGGGCGCCGCGGGAAATGTCTCGGTGGGCAGGGGGGCAACGCTGGCGATGGCCTGCACCATGTGTCATGGCGCGCGCGGGACCAGCCCGGCCGGGACGCCGCACCTGGCGGGGCAGCCGGCTTCGAGCACCTACAAGCAGCTGCGCGACTTCGCATCGGGCCACCGCCCGAGCGCCATCATGCGGCCGCTGGTGATGGAGCTGAGCGACCAGGACATGCGCGATCTGTCCGCCTATTACGCTTCGCTCGAGCGCGAGCGTATTGCCGCAGTGGAACAGGTGGCGCAGGCAAGTCCACGATTGGTGCGCAACGGCGACCCCATGCGTGCCATCGGTGCCTGTGCCTCGTGCCACAGCCCGCATGCCTCGCGTCCGGCCACACCGGTGCTGGAAGGATTATCGGAAAGCTATCTGCGTGACCAGCTCACGGCATTCCGTGGTGGCCGGCGCGCCAACGATATCAACCGCCAGATGCGCAATGCCGCGCATGGCCTGACAGATACGGAGATCGTGGAGCTCAGCCGGTACTACGCTGCCCGCTGATCTGCAGGCTTGGGGCCTGCGTTGCCTCAGCCGCAAAGCAGGAGGTACAGCCCGCCGTAGGCCAGCACGGCCACGACGATGCCCAGGAGGATGCCCAGCAGGGGATAGACGTTGAACCTCGAGCGGGATTTCACGCGTTCAAGGTGCTTCGCACCTTTGCCTGCTTTCTCTACGGGCTTGCTTAGGTTCATGACGGTATCCCTGCATGTCTAGTATTGAACATAAGTCTCGTCTGCAGGCTTTTCAAGCGGTTTGCGCAAACCTGCAGCAGCTCAAGGCAAGCATTTCTGTTTGATAAGGTGTTTTGGCATGGGCTGGTCTGCTTGCAGCGGATTATCTTGCCGCTTGTGCACGCTAGCGTACAGACGGCTGCGTTTGAAAGCGGACATACTGCAAGCCTCAGTTTTGTGATGAGTTACTTGCCGCCTTCGAGAGACCATGCTGCCGACTTTCGTAACCCTGGTTGCCGTGATCGTCCTCGCGACGCTGCTGCCCCTGTTGCGATGCACGGGGTGGTGGATACGCGACCTCGATTTTCCA
This sequence comes from Massilia sp. LC238, assembly GCF_000735635.1. NCBI lineage: Bacteria > Pseudomonadati > Pseudomonadota > Betaproteobacteria > Burkholderiales > Oxalobacteraceae > Massilia > Massilia sp. LC238. Next base: position 72,588 of record NZ_JNNN01000065.1, read on the forward strand.
CGCCTTCAACTGGCCATCCTGTCGCTCGCCGTGCTGGTCGGGCAGTTCGTGTTCCTCGACTGGCGCGACAGCCATTTCCACCTGCTGCTGGTGGCGAATGCCGCCTGCCTCGCTTACCAAGTCTGGTGGATCATTCCATACACCAAGGCCTATCCGCACGAGGTGAAGAATGCGGTGGTTGGCGGGGCGAACCGTCAGTTCCGTATCCTGACGGCCAATGTGCTGATGCCGAACCGGAATGCCGAAGGCTTGATCGCGCTGATTCGCCAGCACCAACCCGACATCTTCGTCACGCTGGAAACGGATGCGTGGTGGCAGGAAAGGCTGGATGTGCTCGAGAAGGACTATCCCCATGCCATCAAGTGTCCGCTCGATAATCTGTATGGCATGCACGTCTATTCGCGGCTGCCGCTGGAAGACAGCGCAATCCAGTTCCTGGTCGAGGACGACATCCCGTCGATCCATACCCTGGTTATCCTGCCGTCCGGACACAAGGTGCGCATGCATTTCCTGCATCCGACGCCGCCCAGCCCGACGGAACACATGGAATCGACCCAGCGCGATGCCGAACTGCTGGTGGTTGCCAAGAGCGTGGACGAGGCCGGCCTGGAGACGCCGGTGATCGTCGCGGGCGACCTGAACGATGTGGCGTGGTCGACCACCACCCGGCTGTTCCGCAAGATCAGCGGCCTGCTCGATCCGCGCATCGGGCGCGGCATGTTCAATACCTTCCATGCCGGCTTCTGGTTCGCGCGCTGGCCGCTCGACCACCTGTTCCACAGCGAGCATTTCACGCTCTCGCACATCGAGCGCCTGCCGTCTTTCGGCTCGGACCATTTCCCGATGCTGGTCGAGCTCACCTATGACAGTGCGCGCGGCGCCGATCAGGAGGGCCTGGTGGCGGACGAGGAAGACCACGAGCTGGCGGACGAGAAGATCGCCGCCGAGGATGTGGAGGTATCAGATGTGCACGAGCCCCAGCCCTGATCAGGTGGTCGAGGCCCCGCTTACCAGGGCCTGGGCATACACCCCGAAATCGTCCAGCCCGCGCTTGATGATGGTCACCAGCGCCGGCAGCGGCGCTTCCTGGTAATCCCATTCGGCGCGGCAGAATTCGCCGGTGCGCTTGAGGTCCTCGGCCAGCGTGGGGGCGATCCAGCCGTGCTCGGCCAGCAGGGTGATCACTTCGCGTTCGTCGTGCGGCAGGCCGAGCCTGGCGTTGCCGATCACGTAGTCGCCCATTTCGATGGCGGCTTCCCAGGCGCGGATCACGTTGAGGGTGGCCGCATCCTGGCGCGTGAGGTCGGTGACAAAAGTGGTCGGGTCCTTTTCGTATTCCTCGCGCGCGCGCCGGCAGCAGCGTTCGATCGTCCCCGCTTTCTGTACCAGGATGCCGTCGTCCATATACCCTCCGCGCGCGTAACGCTTTTAAATTAGGAACATCACCGCCGCCACGCAGGTCGGCCCCAGCGCCCCCAGGAACAGCCCGCCCATGCCGATCGAACCATCCTCGAAGCCTTCGCGCAGCAGCGCGGCGCCGGCCGGGTTCGGCGCGTTGGCGATGACGGTCAGGCCGCCACCGGCGACCGCGCCGGCCACCAGCATGTACTTGGCGTGGTCCGATAAACCCTCGATCAGCGAACCGAGGTAGGTCAGTGCTGCATTATCGGTGATTGCCGTCAGGGCCAGCGCGCCGAAGAACAGCGCGGTCGGCTCCAGGCTCGACACCAGCGGCTGCAGCCACCATTGCTGCATGCCGCCCAGCACCACCAGCCCGGCCAGGAAGAAGCCGACCAGCAGGCCTTCTTTGATGATCAGGCGCGACTGGTGTTTCGGGTAGGCCTGGGTATAGCCGAGGAAGAGCAGGAACAGGCCGAGGAACAGCACCGGGTGATGCGCCAGCAGCACCACGCTCCCCAGGAGGACCAGGTGGACGATCGAGACGACCCAGGGCAGCTGCACGTCCTCGACCACGTTCCCCGGCCTCAGGTGGCGGCGCAGCAGCAGGGTGATGACGCTCGCGTTGAACACCACCGCCAGCGCGGCGCGCCAGCCGAAGGTGGAGGCCATGAAGGCGCTGTCCCAGCCCCAGGTGCCGGCCACCATCAGCACAGGTGGCGCGGCGTAGGAGGTGAGGGTGCCGCCGATCGATACATTCACGAACAGGACGCCGATCGCGCCGTACTTGAGCCATTCGGGAATGCCGGGCCGGAATACCTGCGGGGCCAGCATCAGGGCCGCCAGCGTCATCGCGGCCGGCTCGGTGATCAGGGAGCCGGACAGAGGCACCAGCGCCAGGCCGAGCCAGCACAGCGCCACCTCGGTGCGCACCGGGGCCAGCCGGGCCAGCAGGGCCAGCAGGTCGCGCACGGCGTCGAGCACCGGCTGCGAGGCCGCGATCACCATCACCACGAACACGAACAGCGGCTCGGTGTACTGGCGCGACTCGACATAAGCGATGGCCGTGGCGCCATCGGCCAGCAGGGCCATGGCCAGGATCAGCACGAAGGCCCAGAAGCCGAACACGACTTCGACTTCGCCCAGCAGGTGGAACAGCCCGGCATGGCGTGGGTGCCGCTTGGCTAGCGAGTGAAACAGCTTGGTGGAAAAGGTGTGGACGAGGGCGATCGCGAACAGGATGGCGCCGGTGAGCTGGAGCGTATTCAAGGATGGGCTCCGTGGCGTGCGTAAGACAGGTTGTTCATTGTCTGGCTATAAATGGACAGAGCGCCATTATTTCATGATTCGCCATGCTGGCGCGGTTTTCCAGGCAGTGCACACCTTTAAGTTCTGTCAATACCAATCGCCCAACTGGTATGGCTGAAATGAATACATCTTGCCAAATCCGGGCTCAACGAGTACTGTACGTTTATACAGTATTTGTTTGTCAACCCATATGAACTGCTCACCTACCGCAGGGGTTTCCCCTTTGGCTGCGCCGGAGGCTTTGCACCCTTCGCTCTGGCGCGCCTCGCAGCTGGCACGCTACGGCACGCGTTGCGTCGACACCGGGCATGCCGCACTCTCTTCTCAATTGCCCGGCGGCGGCTGGCCGGTCGGCACCCTGGTCGAGCTGCTGCAACAGCAGCCCGGCATCGGCGAAATGCGCCTGCTGCGCCCGGCCCTGCAGGCTTGCGCCGAGCGCCGCATCGTCCTGCTGCAGCCGCCCCATCCGCCCCAGGCCCTGGCGCTGGCCGCGCTGGGCCTGCCGCCCTCGCGACTGCTGTGGCTGCGTACCAGCCGCAGCGCCGACGCGCTGTGGGCGGCCGAACAGGTGCTGCGCAGCGGCAGTTGCGGCGCGCTGCTGTTCTGGGCCAACCACGCGCGCGGCGAAAGCCTGCGCCGCCTGCACCTGGCGGCCCAAGCCGGGGAAACCCTGTTCTTCATGCTGCGCCCGCTGGCCGCGGCGCAGGACGCTTCTCCCGCGCCCTTGCGCCTGGGCTTGCGGCCCGCGGCCGGCGGCATGCACGTCGATTTCGTCAAGCGCCGGGGGCCGCAGCGCGATGCACCGCTATTTTTACCCCTCGGCTTACCTCTCACTTCTTCTCTCCTGCAAAGACATGCGTTTGTGGATCGGCCTCTCCCTACCCCAGCTGGCGCTCGAAATCTTCAGCCCCAACTGGTGCAGTGACCCGGGCAGCGTCGTGCTCGAGCAGGACCGCGTGCTGGCGGTATCACCAGTAGCACGCGCGGCCGGCGTCGGGCGCGGCATGCGGCGCGGCGGTGTGCTCATGCTCATGCCCGAAGCGCGGCTGTACGAGCGCAATCCCGCGCGCGAAGCCGAGGCGCTCGATGCGGTCGCGCTGGCGATGCTGCAGTTCACGCCCCAAGTCGCGCTGCTTGAAGAGGCGACGCTGCTGCTCGACATCGGCGCCAGCCTGCGCCTGTTCGGCGGCATCCGTGCCCTGTGCGCCCGCGTGCGCGCCAGCCTGCGCGCGCTCGGCTTTAGCGCCTCGGTCAGCTGCGCACCGACGGCGCGCGCGGCCTGGCTGCTGGCGCGCGCGGGGGCGAATGCGATGGCGCACGGCAGCGGGCAGGGCGGCAGGCGCGTCCTCGGACGTTCCTTGCGCATGGCTTCGCTCGAGCGCCGCCTCGAGCGCCTGCCGGTGGCGCTGCTGCCGCCGGCCCGGCCCTATATGTCCTGGTTCGAAGGCATCGGCTGCGAGGCGCTGGGCCAGCTGCGGCGCCTGCCGCGCCCGGGGCTGCAGCGGCGCTGCGGACGCGAGCTGCTCGACATGCTCGACGCCGCCTACGGCATGTGTCCCGAGCTGTTCGACTGGGTCGCGCCGCCCGAGCATTTCCGGGCCCGGCTGGAATTGTTCGACCGCATCGAGCAGGCCGATCTGCTGCTGGCCGGCGCCCACCACCTGGTGCTGCAGCTGGTCGGCTGGCTGTGTGCGCGCCAGCTCGCGGTGGAGCGCTTCACCTTGCTGATGGAGCACGAGCGCGGACGGGTGGCGATGCCGCCGACGCCGCTCGAGATCGTCCTGGCCGAGCCCGCCTGGCGCGACGAGCACCTGGTGCGCCTGTTGAAGGAACGCCTGGCCCGGCAGGAGCTGCCGGGCCCGGTGATCGGGCTCGGGCTGGAAGCGCGGCAGGTGAGGGCGATGGCGCCGCCGACCGAATCGCTGTTCCCCGAGCCGGGAGGCACCGAGGAAGACCGCATGCGCATGCTGGAGCTGCTGGTGGCGCGGCTGGGACCGGAGAACGTGCTGCAGGCGCTGCCCCAGGCCGATTACCGGCCCGAGGTGGCCAACGAATGGGTGCCGGTGCAGCAAAAGACCGAGCGCACGGCGGCAGCTGCGGCGCGGCTGCCGCCGATTGTCACCAGCCTGCCGCGCCCGAGCTGGCTGCTGGCCAAGCCGATCGCACTGCTCATGCGCAACCACCGGCCCTTCTACGGTTCGCCGCTGATGGTGGCTTCGACACCCGAGCGCATCGAGGCCGGCTGGTGGAGCGAGGCCCAGACCCGCGACTACTTCATCGCCGAAGGGCAGGACCATACCTTGTACTGGATCTACCGCGAACGCATCGTCGGCGCCGGCGAGGATGCCGAGCCGCGCTGGTACCTGCACGGGCTGTTCGGCTAGCAGATACAAGGGAGGAGGAATTTCCGGGCAGACCGAAGGTCCTGCAAAGGCTTAACCGGGCGCTTCCTTCGGCGCGCTTGCGCGATACTGGCGCATGCGGCCCCTGGGGCCTGCTTTGGCTACCAACAATTTCACTCCATGGAGGACTGAGTGTCCGGCTTGATGAACAGCCGCTGGTGCAGTGAGAAGGGGCGGCCCGGATTCCCGCACGGCAATATGCAGGCGGATGGACAGGATGCGCGAGCACAGCTGGGAGAGGTGCGCAGGGTACTGGTCGTCGATGACGAGGCCGATGTCGCGGACCTGGCCGAGATGCTGCTGGCGGCCCACGGCATGGACGCCATGGTCGCCTATTCGGGCGCCGCGGCCCTCGAGATGCTGGCGGCCCACCCCGACATCGACGCCGTCATTTCCGATGTCATGATGCCCGGCATGAACGGGCTGGAGCTGGCCGAACGCATCGCCGGGAGCTATCCGGCGGTCAAGGTCATCCTCGCGTCCGGCTATATGGCGCCATCCATGTTCAATGGACAGGCGATGAAGCAGCTCTTCATTGCCAAACCCTACCGCATCGACCAGCTGCTCCGGCTGCTGCGCACCTGAGGCCGCACCGGCGCTTCAGGCCGGCATGACGCGCGTCAGGTGCAGCTGGCGGCGCAGCACGTAGCCCAGCGATTCGTACAGGGCGATCGCACCCAGGTTGCTGGGGTAGACGTGCAGGAAGGGCTGCAGGCCTCCCTCCATGATGCGAAGCGTGCGCTCGGCCAGCAGGTGGCGCGCATAGGCCTTGCCGCGATGCTCGGGGTGCACGCAGACCGCGCTGACCTCGACCGCGCCATGCGGACGCATCCGTTCCCCCGCCATCGCCGCCAGTCGGCCGCCATCCCGGATGCCGAGGAATTCACCCAGTTCGTGGGTACGCTCCGCGAACGGTCCCGGATTGGTCAGCCCGGCAAGCAGGCGCATCTCGCCGGCATCCGCCTCGCCCAGCACCGTGAACGGCAGCGTGCCGGGCCCTGGCGCGCGCGTGGCCACCATCTGCAGCACCGGATCGAGCGGCGTCAGTACCAGTCCGGAGTGCTGCGCGGCCGCCTGGCGCGGCGCCTCGGGCGTGACCAGCATGGCCGCCTCGCCGGGTTCGAGCAGGGCCGCCAGCGCCTCCCAGGCCGCGGGACTGTCGTCGGCCAGTGCCGCGAAGGGACCGATCTCGCGCGGATAGCGCCTGGCCAGCGGGCCGCCGCGGGCCAGGTGGCGGTGGCCGCCTTCGAGGGCCGACCATACCGGCCGGTCGAGGCTGGCGTGCAGGGCAGGGGACAGGGACATGGCGTGCATCCTCTCGGTTGTCGATACCGAAATGATAGCGCCGTCGCTCCGTATCGGCAGCAAGGCGGACCCGGGCGCGGCGGCCTAGACTCCCGGGCTACTCGCTGACCTTGCCGCGCAAGGACTTGACCCGCCCGCTGCGCGCCTTGGCATCGAGCCGGCGCAGCTGCGATCCGCGCGTCGGCCGGGTCGGGCGGCGTACATGGGCTACGACGCTGGCCTGGTCGACCAGGGCCTGCAGGCGCTGCAGCGCGTCCAGCTTGTTCTGTTCGAGGCTGCGCGAGGCCTGCGCCTTGAGAACGATCACGCCATCCTGCGTGATGCGGGCGTCGCGCAGGGCCAGCAGGCGCTCCTTGACGGCTGCCGGCAAGGACGAGGCGGCCACGTCGAAGCGCGCGTGCACCGCACACGACACCTTGTTCACGTTCTGCCCGCCCGGTCCCTGGGCCCGGATTGCGCTGAATTCGACTTCCGCCGGATCGATGACCGCCATGTCCCACCTGTCAAAGTTTCAGACGACATTGTAAGGGCAGGGCGCTTCCTTCCGCAGCGATCTTGCCGCACGACATAAGAGTTTCATGTGGCCGGGCATCGGTTGCTGCGCTATCATGTATTTACGTGTTCACTGCGTGCCGCGCGCACCGCTGCGCGGCCATCCCGGAGGAGCTTTGAACCTGTCGCCCCTGCCCCTTGCCGTGTTCGTCGTCGATGCGGCCGGCACCGTCACCAGCTGGAACAAGGCCTGCGAAAAACTGGCCGGCTACGGCGCCGGCGAGATCCAGGGCATGACCCTGGACCGCATCGTCGAGTTCGACGACCCCGCAGGCGCCAAACCGCGCATGGCCGCGCGCGCCGACGCCGAGAACGAGGGCACCCTGCATACGGCCGACGGCCGGCGCCTGCCGGTGCGCATCACGGTGGCGCCGCAGTCCTTCGACACCGAGACGCCTGGCACCTTCAGCGTCATCCTCATCCCTCGCTCTGGCCAGTTCCCGGCGCGCTATGCCCTGATCCAGGACCTGCCGGTGGCCGACATCCTCGAGTCGCTGCCCTGCGTGTTCTACGTGATCGACCAGAGCGGCCACCTGCTGCTGTGGAACCACCAGCTGGAAGAAGCGCTGGAGATGGATGCCGAGGAGCTGCCCACTTCCAACGTCAAGTTCTTCTTCGACGAAAAGGAACGGCCCCTCATCGTCGACAAGATCCTCGCCGCCTTCGATGGCGGCGGCTCCACGCACGAGGCGGAACTGGTCGGCAAGCACGGCAAGCGCACGCCCTACCTGTTCCGCTGTTCCCTGGCCCACCTGGGCAATGTCCCGGTCGTGTTCGGCACCGGCATGGACATCACGGCGCGCAAGCAGGCCGAAATCGGCCTGCGGGTGCGCGAGCGCGCCATCTACTCGAGCCTGAACGCCATCGTCATCACCCGCTGCGAAGAAGACGAGCACCGCATCGACTACGTCAACCCGGCCTTCGAGCGCATCACCGGCTACACGCTTTCCGAGATCCGGGGCCAGGATCCGCGCTTCATGGCCATCTCGGGCTGCGACGAGGACGAGCGCCAGCGCATCCGCGAAGCGCTCGCGCGCAAGGAAAGCGTGCGCGTGGTGCTGCGCAACAAGCGCAAGAACGGCGAGGTGTTCTGGAACGACCTGCGCATCGATCCGGTGTCCAACGGCGACGGCGAGATCACGCACTTCGTCGGGGTCATCAACGACATCACCGAGGCCCGCCACTACGAGCGCCGCCTGCACCACCTGGCCCACCACGACCCGCTCACCGGCCTGGCCAACCGCACGCTGCTGCAGGACCGGCTGCGCCAGGCCATCGACAGCGCGAAGCGCGGCGGCTTCATGGTGGCGCTGGCCTTCCTCGACCTCGACAACTTCAAGCACATCAACGACAACTTCGGCCACGATGCCGGCGATGCGGTGCTGCGCGAAATCGCCCAGCGCCTGCGCGGGAACGTGCGCGAGGAGGACACCATCGCGCGCATGGGCGGCGACGAATTCGTCCTCGTCATCTGCAACCCGGCCAGCCACGAACGCATCGCCGAACTGATCGAGCGCACCCGCCGCAGCGTCATGGCGAAGGTCGAGGTGAAGGGGCGGGACATCCTGCCCGGCACCAGCATCGGCGTCAGCATCTTCCCCGACGACGGCGACAGTCCCGAGAAGATCATGCGTGCGGCCGACGCCGCCATGTACCACGCCAAGACCCTCGGCAAGAACAACTTCCAGTTCTATTCCACCGACCTGAACCAGATCGTGCACGAACACCTGATGCTGGAGGCGAACCTGAGCCGCGCGATCCGCGAGCACGAAATGGTGCTCGATTACCAGCCAAAGGTCGACCTGCGCAGCGGCAAGGTGGTGGGCGCCGAGGCCCTGGTGCGCTGGCGCCACCCTGTCGAGGGGGTGATCCCGCCCGACCGCTTCATCCCGGTGGCCGAGGAAACCGGCCTGATCGTGCCGCTGGGCGACTGGGTCATCGACGAGGCCTGCGGCGCGCTCAAGGCCATGGAAGCGCTCGGCGTGAAGGATTTCGTCATCGCGGTCAACCTGTCGGCGCGCCAGCTGCGCCAGCGCCAGTTCGCCGAGCGCCTCGGCGCGACCCTGCGCCGCCACGGCGTCGACCCGCGTTCGCTCGAACTCGAGGTGACCGAGAGCCAGCTGATGGACCATCCCGACGAAGCGCTGGACGCGCTGGGCCAGCTCAAGGCTCTAGGGGTGCGCCTGTCGATCGACGATTTCGGCACCGGGTACTCGAGCCTGAGCCACCTGCAGAAATTCCCGGTCGATGTCATCAAGATCGACCGCTCCTTCCTGGGCGACGTCGGCCACGACGGCCACCTGGTCATCACGCGCGCCATCATCGCGCTCGGCCACAACCTCAAGCTCAAGGTGGTGGCCGAAGGCGTCGAGACGCGCGAGCAGATCGCCTTCCTGCGCGAACACGACTGCGACCAGATGCAGGGCTTTTACTTCAGCCCCGCGCTGCCGCGCGAGACGCTGCAGGAGATGCTTGCCAAGGACGCGCGCCTGCCCGATTGAGCCGCAAGAGAAAGGACCTCAGGCCTTGCCGCCGTCCCGTGCCTGCAGCAGCGCCCAGATCTGTTCCGCGTCGACTGGTTTGACCAGGTAATGGTCGAAACCCGACGCCTGGGCGGCTTCCCGGTCCTTTTCCTGGCCGTAGCCCGTCACCGCCACCAGCATCGATCCCGCGGTCTCGGGCAGGCGGCGCAGGCGGCTGGCCAGCTCGTTGCCGTCCATGTCGGGCAGGCCGATGTCGATCAGGCAGACTTCCGGCCGCTCCTGCCTGGCCCGCTCGATGGCGCGCAGGGAAGAATGTTCGACCGTGACCACGTACCCGAGCAGTTCGCACAAGGCTGCCAGCACCTCGGCGGCGTCGACGTTGTCGTCGACGACCATCACGCGCGCCTGTCGCGCGCGCGCGGCCGGCGGCGCCTGCGCCTGCGCGGGCGCGACGGTGGGCGCCGGGGCCTGCCGGTGGCGCGGCAGATGGATGCTGAATTTGCTGCCTTGTCCCAATCCCGCGCTATGCAGCGCGACCCGGCCGCCATGCAGCTCGACCAGGCTCTTGACCAGCGCCAGGCCGATGCCCAGGCCGCCCTGGGCGCGGTCCGGCGTGCGCTCGGCCTGGGCAAACAGCTCGAAGGCATGGGCCACCGTGTCGGGCGCCATGCCGATGCCGTTGTCCGTCACCGTGATCACCACCTGTTCCGCTTCGGTACGCAGGTGCAGCACGATGTTGCCGCCTTCCGGCGTGTACTTGGCAGCATTGTTCAGGACGTTCGCAACGCACTGGACCAGGCGTTTCAGGTCGCCCCACACATGCGCCGGCCCCGGCGCCACGTGGACTTCCAGGTGATGGCGGCGCAATTCGATCAGCGGCTTGACCTGCTCGACGGCCTCGCTGACGACGCTGCGGGCGTCGACCTCGCTCCGTTCCAGGCTCACCAGGCCGCGGGTGACGCGCGACACGTCCAGCAGGTCGTCGATGAGCCCGGTCATGTGCCTGACCTGGCGCGCGATGATGCCGCTGGTCTGGCGCACGCGTGTTTCGTCGAGCCGCCCGAGGCGCAGCAGGTCGGCCGCCGAGCTGATCGGGGCCAGCGGATTGCGCAGCTCATGCGCGAGCATGGCGAGGAATTCGTCCTTGCGCCGGTCGGCCTCGCGCAGCGCCAGCACCGCCCGCGCGCGCGCCACCGCATCCCAGGTGCGGGCCGCGGTCTGGCGCATCAGCTCGACGTCCTCGTCGCTCCAGGCGCGCGGCTGGTCGTGGTGGGCGAACATGAAGGCCACCGTCTTGCCGTCGCGCTGGATCGGGGCGGCCACCGAAGCGCGCGCGCCGATCTCCGCGTGGGCCGCGGCGGCTGCGCCGGCGGTGCGCGGATCGCTGGCCAGGTCACTGACGCGCATGACGCGTCCCGCGCGGATATCGGCTGCCAGGGCCAGGCCGTAGTCGTCGAGCCGCTCGACCCGGGCCGGCAGCTCCGGCACCCGGCGCACGTCGTTGTAGTTGTGCCCGACGACGCCGTACTCGACTGCCTCGTCCATGCTGACGTAGCCGACCCGCGGCACGCCGAGGATGCGCGCCAGCTCCCGGGTAGCCACGGTCATCATCATCGCCGGGTCGTCGGCGACGCCGCGCAGCTGCTCGTCCAGGTCGAGCAGCATGGTCTTGTGCGCCTCGGCCTTCTGCGCCGCCAGCACCGCCAGCTTGCGGGCGCTGACGTCGTCGAAGAATACGGCCAGGCCGTCTTCCAGCGAGGGATTGGCGCGGACATAGATCCAGGCCTGGCCCCCGCCCGGCAGGAGGCAGGCCTGCTCAGCCGACTCGGCCTTGCGGCCGGCGCGCACGCGCGCGAGCAGGGCGACGATCTCGGCGCCGGCCAGCGCCGGGAAGGCCTCGCGGTAGGGCTTGCCGACGATGGCTTCGCGCGGCAGCGCGGAAAAGCGCAGCGCCGCATCGTTCGCATAGCTCAGGGTGTCGTCCGCCGCCAGCAGCACCAGACCCTCGCTCAGGGTGTCGAAGATGTACTGGCTGCGGTCACGCTCCTGGCGCAGGGCGGCCTGCGCCAGGGCATTCTCGACCGCCGACCAGGTGCGCTCGGCCACGTCGCGCGTGACCAGGATGTCGTCGCCGGTCCAGCAGTAGGCATCCGGCTTGGCGACGTTCAGGTTGGCGGCCCAGCGCCCGTCCTTGAAGATCGGCACCGCCAGCAGCGCGCCGATCATGATGGCCCGGTAGCTGGCGACGAAGGCGGCGGTCCTGGCATCGGCAGCCATGTCGTCGACCACGAAGTCGCTTCCCCTGCCCAGCGTCGCCACCACCGCCGGCCCGAAGTCGTCGATGCGTCCGGAGCTGGGCATGGGCGGAATCCCGGCGTCGAACCATCCCGCGCGCGAGAAGAAGGTATGGCCGTCCGGGCCGACTTCGGTGTACCAGCAGTGCGAGGCGCCGAGATACCCGGCCAGAAGCCTGGTCGCGGTCTCGACGATGGCGGTGGGCGAGGACAGCGTCTTGAGCTGGTCGGCGAGCCGGAGCTGGAAGGCGCGCCAGCGGGCGTTCAGGGCGGACGGATCGACAGGATTCTCGGACATGGGTGCTCTTTCAGTGCGGCGCGCGCAGCGTCAGGCGAATGATCTCGCCCGGCTGCCACAGGCGCATGCGCGGGCCCCAGCTGCCGGCGCCGCGGGTCACGTACAGCATCATGCCATTGACGTCGTAGGCGCCGATGTATTTCGCGAAGCGCTTCTGTACCGCATAGCTGAAGGGCCAGATCTGGCCGCCGTGGGTGTGCCCGGACAGCATCAGGTCGACGCCGCGCGCGCTGGCTTCCTCGATGATGCCGGCGGCCGGGATGTGCGACATCAGGATGGTGGCGGCGCCGGTCGGCGCCGGGATGGTGCGCGCCAGGCCGCTCGTGATCTCGCGTTCATTGCGCATGGCGCGGCCGATGTCCTCGATCCCGGCCAGCACCAGGCCGGGGGCCAGCTCCACCTGGCGGTCGCGCAGCCAGCGCACGCCGCCTTCCTCGAATTCGCGCACGGTGGTTTCAAGGTCGCCGTAGAACTCGTGGTTGCCGGTCACCGCCCACACGCCCCACGGCGCGCGCAGCCCGCGCAGGGTCGGGGCCAGCTGCGGCTCGCCGATCGGATCGTCCTCGACCTGGTCGCCGAGCAGCAGGACCGCGGCCGGCTTCAATGCGTTGATCTGTTCGACGCGCGCCGCCAGCCATTCGGAGCGGCGCTGGGCGCCGAGGTGGATGTCGCTGACGGCGACGATGACGGTGCCGTCCAGCGCCTGCGGCAGGTCTTTCATGACGACTTCCTGGTCGACGATGACGGGGGCGCGCATGCCCTGGAAGATGGCGAAGCTTGCGAGCAGCACGCCGCCGATGGCGCCGACGGCGCGCAGCTTCTGGGTATGCGCGCGCCACCACAGGCCGAAGCCGCCCAGGATATCCGTCGCCAGCAGGCACAGCGACATGATGAAGGTGATGCCCAGCCAGGTCAGCGCGAACTGACCCGGCCACCAGCGCCAGTCGAGGGCCTGGTCGGCGATGCGCACGCCGGCGAAATACAGCAGCCAGACCAGGAAGGCGCCGATCCACCAGGCGCGCCGCGGGATGCGGTGCTTGACCGCGTCGAGCGAATACAGGCGGGCGGCGACGTACAGGTGGAAGAGGGTACCGACGATATTGAGGACGATCGAAAACATGATGCGGCTGCTGTGGCAAAGGTGCTTACCTTAACGCAAATTTGGCAAATTTGCGCACACGGAAAGGTGTAAATAATATTTGTAAAAATGCTTAAAAAACCATATTTCGTATGTCTTGAAACTGCCTTGGCATGGCACTAGATTGGAGTCACCGGATGCTCACGATGAGGTCCGGCAACTATATCGCTTAAACTTTACGAGGATATTTATCATGCGTACTTTCGACCTGACTCCCCTGTACCGTTCCGCCATCGGTTTCGATCGCCTGGCCAGCCTGCTCGAGCAGCGCGCCGAGCCGAGTTACCCGCCGTACAACATCGAACTGGTAAGCGAAGACAACTACCGCATCGTGATGGCCCTGGCCGGCTTCACCCGCGACGAAGTGGAAATCGTGACCGAGCGTGATACCCTGCATGTCACCGGCCGCAAGCAGAAGGACGAGACCCAGCGCACCTTCCTGCACCGTGGTATCGCCGCCCGCGATTTCGAGCAGCGCTTCCAGCTGGCGAACCATGTGAAGGTCACCAGCGCATCGTTCGACAACGGCATGCTCACCATCGAACTGGTGCGCGAAGTGCCGGAAGCGTTCAAGCCGCGCAAGATCGCCATCGGCGACGCCAACGGCAATGCCAATAACGTGCAGCAGCTGGAACAGCGCGCCGCCTAAGTACAGGTAGTCGCGTGAAAGAAGGGCGTCCCGTGGGGCGCCCTTTTTGACGATGGACTTGTGTTTTCCGTAGGGTGGGCGGCTCGTGTTCTGGCCCACTGGGCCAGAACACCCCACGCGGTGATAGTTAGCAGATGAATCGCCGCGCGGGCAGATTTAGCCAAGTTTGAACGCGTGGGCGGGAGACCCGCCCACTCTACGAAAGCGTCATCTTTAAGAGCGGTATAAGGCCAAAAGTTGCCTGCTTAAGCATGGTCTAAGCCAGCTTTGGGAAGATAAGCCCATCGATAAAGAACATCATCGGTCAACCATTTTCATCAGGAGCACATACATGCGTAACGAAGGTGCCGTCACTGCCATCACTGCCAAACGCCTCACGCTGGCCCTGTGTGCCGCGGGCGTCATCGGCGGAGCGGTCGGTGCGCTTGCCGTCAACCATAACAACGCGGCAGCCGAAGCCGCGGCCGCCGCAGAAGCGCCGGCGCCGGCGCCTGCGCAGCTGGCTGCAGCCCCGGCTCCCGCCGCCGCCCCGGCGCCGGCAGGCACCGTGACCCTCCCCGACTTCACCCGCATCGCCGCCCAGAACGGCAAGGCGGTGGTGAACATCCAGGTGGTCGGCAGCACCAAGACCGCCAGCCGCGGCAACGTGCCCCAGCTCGACCCGCGCCACCCGTTCTATGAATTCTTCCGACAGTTCCAGGACCCGCGCGGCAGTGGTCGTGGAGCGCCCGTTTTCGGCGCCGGATCGGGCTTCATCGTAAGCCCGGACGGCGTCATCCTGACCAATGCCCACGTCGTGCAAGGCGCCGACGAAGTCACCGTCAAGCTCCATGACCGCCGCGAATTCCGCGCCAAGGTCGTGGGCGCGGACGCGCGCACCGACGTGGCCGTGCTGAAGATCGACGCCAAGAACCTGCCGGTTGTGCCGCTCGGTAAATCGCGTTCGCTCGCCCCGGGCGAGTGGGTGCTGGCCATCGGCTCCCCGTATGGCCTCGAGAGCACCGTCACCGCCGGCGTGGTGAGCGCCACCGGCCGCAACCTGCCGGACGGCCAGGTGCCCTTCATCCAGACCGACGTGGCGGTCAACCCGGGCAACTCGGGCGGCCCGCTGTTCAACACCCGCGGCGAAGTGGTGGGCATCAACTCGCAGATCTACAGCCAGACCGGCGGCTACCAGGGCCTGTCCTTCTCGATCCCGATCGACATCGCGGTCAAGATCAAGGACCAGATCATGGCCACCGGCAAGGTGCAGCATGCCAAGCTGGGCGTGAACGTACAGCCGATCGACCAGGTCTTCGCCGACTCCTTCGGCCTGGATTCGCCCGAAGGCGTCCTGATCGCGAACGTCGAGCGCGGCGGTCCGGCCGAGCGCGCCGGCCTGAAGTCGGGCGACATCATCCGCCGCCTGAACGGCCAGACCATTGTGTCGCCAGGCGACCTGTCCAGCAGCGTCTCGCTGTCCAAGCCGGGCGAGCGCGTGGCGCTCGACGTCTGGCGCGACGGCAAGCTGGTGCGCGTCGACGCGGTCCTCGCCGACGCCAGCGAGAAAGCCAAGCGCGGTGCGCCGGAAGAGCTGGCTGCGAACGGCGGCGACAAGGGCGCCAAGCTGGGCCTGGTCCTGCGTCCGCTCGAGCCGATCGAGCGCCGCCAGAGCGGCATCGCCTCGGGCCTGCTGATCGAGGATGCGCGCGGCGCGGCCGCGAGCGCCGGCATCGAACCGGGCGACGTGCTGGTCTCGGTCAACGGCCGTGCGGTCAACTCGCTTGAGCAGGTTCGCGACGTGGTGGGCAAGGCCAGCAAGTCGGTGGCCTTGCTGATCCAGCGCGGAAGTGAAAGAATCTTCATTCCAGTGCGGATTGGCTAAGGAAGCGCAGCGTCCTCGACCGGCTGGTTACACGAACGGATAATTCATGCGGCTATTGCTGGTAGAAGACGATACGATGATCGGCGAAGTGGTGCTCGACCTCCTGCGGGCCGAGCACTACGCCGTCGATTGGGTCAAGGACGGCGAAATGGCCGACACGGCCCTGATGCAGAACCAGAACTACGACCTGGTCCTGCTCGACCTTGGCCTACCGCGCAAGGACGGGCTGGACGTGCTGCGCTCGATGCGCACCCGCAAGGACCGCACTCCCGTGCTGGTCGCCACCGCGCGCGATTCGGTGGCCCAGCGCATCGCCGGGCTGGACGCCGGCGCCGACGACTACGTCCTCAAGCCCTACGACCTCGACGAACTGCTGGCGCGCATCCGCGCGCTGCTGCGCCGCGCCGCCGGACGCGCCGAACCGATCTTCGAATACAAGAACATCTCGGTCAATCCCGCCACCCGTGAAGTGCTGGTCGACGGCACCCAGGTGGCCCTGTCGGCCCGCGAATGGGCGGTGCTGGAAGCCCTGGTGGCGCGGCCCGGCGCCGTGCTGTCGCGCGCCCAGCTGGAAGAAAAGCTGTACAGCTGGCGCGACGAAGTCTCCAGCAACGCGGTGGAAGTCTACATCCACGGCCTGCGCAAGAAGCTGGGCAGCGACCTGATCCAGAACGTGCGCGGCGTCGGCTACATGGTGCCCAAGGCATGAAATTCAGGTCAAAGGTCACGCACTCGCTGCGTGGGCGCCTGTTGTGGTACCTGCTGGCGGCGATCACCATCGCCGCCCTGGCGCAAGCCTCGATCGCCTACCGCACCTCCCTGCACGACGCCGACCAGATCTTCGACTACCACATGCAGCAGATGGCGCTGTCGCTGCGTTCGAGCACGCCGCTGTCGAACAGCGAGGCGCAGCAGCGCCTGCAGGCCAAGAACGAGGCCAGCCCGGGTGGCGCCGGCAACGACGACATGGTGGTGCAGATGTGGTCGCCCGACGGCGTGCAGGTCTTCCATAGCGTCTCGCGCGCGCGGCTGCCGCAGCGCGCGGTGCTGGGCTTCTCCAACGTCAAGGCCAACGGCACCGTCTACCGCGTGTTCTCGATCCAGAGCGAAAACCAGACCGTGCAGGTGGCCCAGGACCTCGCCGTGCGCCGCAACATGGCGGGCAACCTCGCGCTGCGCACCCTCGGCCCGATCGCCGTCATGATGCCGATCCTGATGCTGGTCGTGTGGTGGGTGGTGAGCGGCTCGCTCGAGCCGGTGGCGCGGGTGCGTTCGCAGGTGGCTTCGCGCCAGGCCGACGATCTGTCGCCGGTGTCCGACGCCGGCCTGCCGGACGAGGTGCAGCCGCTGGTGCAGGAGCTGAACCTGCTGTTCGGGCGCGTCAGGACCGCCTTCGACGCCCAGCAGTCGTTCGTTGCCGACGCCGCGCACGAACTGCGCACGCCGCTGGCGGCGCTGCGGCTGCAGGCCCAGAGCCTGGACCGCGCCGACACGCCGGAGGCGCGCAAGCTCGCCGTGCAGCGCCTGACGGCCGGCATCGACCGCGCCACCCGCCTGGTCGAGCAACTGCTGGTGCTGGCGCGCCAGGAAGCCACCGCCGCCGCCGGCACCGTCGCGCGCCCGGTCGACCTGGCCGACCTGGCGCGCCGCACCGTGGCCGACCTGGCCGGCGTGGCCGCCGCCAAGGGCGTGGACGTCGGCATCCACCACGCCGATCCGGCCACGGTGGAAGGGCAGCCGGATGCGCTCCACATCCTGCTGCGCAACCTGGTCGACAACGCCATCAAGTACACCCCGGCGGGCGGCACCGCCGACATCTCGGTGCGCAGCGACAGTGCAAAGGAAGGCTGCACGGTCACGGTCACGGTCGAGGACAGCGGCCCCGGCATCCCGCCGGAGGAACGCGAGCGCGTGTTCGACCGCTTCTACCGCGTCGCCGGCAGCGAGGCGGCCGGCAGCGGGCTGGGACTGGCGATCATCAAGGCGATCGCCGAACGCCACGGCGCCACCCTGGCGCTGGGCCAGTCGGAACGCCTGGGCGGCCTGTCGGCCACGGTCTGCTTCCAGGAAGCGTCAATGCGCTAGCCGCGCGTCGATCAATGCACGGACCTTGTAGGTCAGGGCGGTGATCTCGAACGGCTTCGTGATCACTTCCATGCCTGCTGCGAGCCGGCCGTTGCCGACTGCCGCCGTATCGGCATACCCCGTCACGAACAGCACCTTGAGGCCGGGGCGCTGCAGCCTTGCCGCATCGGCCACCTGGCGACCGTTCAGCCCTCCGGGCAGTCCCACATCCGTGACCAGCAGGTCCACCCGCGTGTCGGAGTTCAGTATTTGCAGGCCGGTTGGGCCATCCTGCGCCGTGAGCACGCGATAGCCGGCCTCGCGCAGCACTTCTTCGACGATGGCGCGCAGCGCGTGCTCGTCTTCGATGAGCACGATCGTCTCGCCCTGGCCCGAACTGGGGGGCGGAACGTCGGCCTTCGCCTCCGCCTGGGCGGCGCCGCAATAGCGCGGCACGTACAGGCACATGCTGGTCCCGTGCCCAGGCTCCGAGCGGACGCGTACCTGGCCGCCCGACTGGCGCACGAAGCCGTAGACCATCGACAGTCCCAGTCCGGTACCTTCGCCCAATGGCTTGGTGGTGTAGAAGGGGTCGAAGATGCGCGCGACCACCTCGGGAGGCATGCCGGTGCCGGTATCGGACACGCGCAGCGAAATGTACTGTCCCGGCGGCATATCGCCTCGCGCGTCGCGCTCGTCGATCGACTCGTTGGCCGTCACCAGCGTCAGTTTCCCGCCGTCGGGCATCATCGCATCGCGTGCATTGATGCACAGGTTGAGCAAGGCATTCTCGAGCTGGGACGGATCGACCTTGGTCAACCAGAGATCGTGCGCACCGAGCACTTCCAGTTCGATCATCGGGCCGACCGAATGGCGCACCAGCTCCTCCATTCCTGCGATCAGGCGGTTGATGTCGACCGGCTTGGGATCGAGCGTCTGCCGGCGCGAGAATGCCAGCAGCCGCTGCGTGAGCGAGGCGGCCCGGCGGACCGAGGATTCACCGATCTCGATGTAACGTTCCAGCCCGGCTACCTGGCCGCGATGTAGCTTGAGCTTGAGGACCTGCAGGCCGCCGCTGATCGAGGCGAGCAGGTTGTTGAAGTCGTGGGCGAGGCCGCCCGTGAGCTGACCCACCGCCTCCATCTTCTGCGACTGGCGCAAGGATTGCCGGGCCTGCTCGAGTTCGGCTTCGCGGGCCTTGTTCAGGCTGAGGTCACGCCCGATGGCGACGAAATTCTCGCCGTCGAGCTCCGGTGCGACGGTCCACTCGATGTGCTTCCAGCCGCCGTCCCGGGTGGCGATGCGGTTCTCGAAGCGGGCCGGCTGGTGCGTCTCGGCCATCCGCCCGATCGCCTCCAGCGTGGGCGGCATGTCCTCCGGATGCATGAGGCTGGCATAGGGGCGCGCCAGCAGTTCGGCTTCGCTCCAGCCCAGCACTTGCGTCCATGCGGGGCTGACGGCCGACATGGTCCCTTCGAAGTTGGCCCGGGCCAGCATGTCTTGGGACAGCTTCCAGAGCTGGTCGCGCTCGGCCGTGCGCTCGGCGACCTGGCTTGCCAGGCTATCGTTCAGTTCGCGGAGCCTGCGCTCCGCCAGCCTGCGCGCGCTTATGTCCTGGAAGATGACCGCTATCTGGCGCTTGGTGGCCGGCTCGATGCGCGAGCACGCCACTTCGAGGTAGCGGTCGGTGGTTTCGAGGACGCGCTCGAAGCGCACAGGCTGCCCGGTTTCCAGCACGCCCCGGATGATCGCCACCCAGGCGTCCGCCTCGCTCCGGCTCAGCAGGCTCCTGGCCGTCTTGCCGACGATGTCGGGAATGCCGGCATGGCGCATGTAGGCGGCGTTCGCTTCGACGTGCACGTAGTCGGACATCGGGCCGTGCGGGCCATCGATGAACTGGACCACGCAGAAGCCTTCGTCGATGGAATCGAACAGGGTGCGATAGCGCGCTTCGCTTTCGCTCAGTCTTTCCTCGGCTTGCCGCCTGTCGGTGACGTCGATCGACACGCCCGTCATCCGGAGCGGCCTGCCCTCGCTGTCGAAGTCGGGCTGCCCGCGAATGGCGATCCAGCGCAAATCGCCGCCCGGCGTCACGATCCGGTATTCGATGTCGTAATCCGCTCGGGACGCGACGCTGTGCTCGACGGCATCGGCCATCCGGACCTTGTCGTCGGGGTGAATGGCGGCGCGCAGTTCCGCGTAGCTGAACGGGGCGGCCGGATCGCGGCCGAAATTGCACCGGCAGACTTCCGATGTGCGCAGTTCGCCGGTCGCGATATCCAGGCTCCAGGTGCCGAGACGCCCGGCCTTGATCGCGAAGTGCAGCTCGCGCTCGCTCATCGCCGGCGCCGCCTCCGACGCTTCATGTCCAACACGCATACATCCTCTTAGATCAGCCGAAAGGCGTGGTTTATTTAACGTTTACAGAACCAAACCATAGCATAGTCGAGGACCGGAGTTTCACCCTCCGAGGATGGCTTTCAGCGCACCGGCATAGCGCTCGCTGACGGCTACCAGGTCGCCGTTGCGCAGGCTTAGCCAGTAGGTGCCGTCGCCGCGGGTTTCCATGCCGGCGATCTGGCTGCGCCGCACGATCGTGCCCCGGTGCACGCGCACGAATTCCCCTGGGGCCAGCAGGCTTTCGAGGCGGCTGAGCGTCATCCGGTGCAGGACCGTGCGTCCCGCCAGGCGCAGCTCCACATAATTGCCCGCCGATTCGATGCGCAGGATGTCGCCCACCTTGACCTGTTCGATGCGGCCGACCGAGCGCACGCTGATCGTGTCCAGGCTTTGCGCGCCATCGCCGTCGGCATCGACGAAGCCGCGCAGCGCCGCGCCATAGGCCTCGCGCTGGCGCTGGCGCAGCATGCTCGCCGCGCGCTCGACGGCCTGCGCCAGGCGCGCATCGTCGAGCGGCTTGAGCAGGTAGTCGAGGGCATGCACCTCGAAGGCCTCGATCGCGTGCTCGCTGTAGGCGGTCACGAACACGACCAGCGGCGGCTCGCGCAGGCGGCTCAGCTCACGCGCCAGCACCAGCCCGGACTGCCCCGGCATCTGGATGTCCAGGAACACCAGGTCGACGTCAATGCCCGCCAGCGCCGCGCGCGCCGACGCCGCTCCGCCGCATTCCCCGGCCAGCTGCCAGCCGGGATGGGCGGCCATGGCCAGGCGCAGATTCAGCCTGCTTGGCAGTTCATCGTCGACGATCAGGTAGCGGATCGCCATGGCGTCAATCCGCCTGCGCCAGCGGCAGGCGCACTTCGGCGACGAAGCGCTCGCCCTGCCGCCCGGCGAAGAGCGCGGCTTCCGGGTGCATCAGGCGCAGCCGGTCGCGGGTGTTGGCGAGCCCGAGGCCGGCGCCCGGATTGGCGGGGGTGTCGCAGCGCGCCGGATTGGTGACCCGCACCAGCAGTGCGTCGTGTTCGCGGATGAAGGACAGGTGGATGTCGCTCGGCCCTTCGCTGCAATCGAGGTCGTGGCGCAGCGCGTTCTCGACCAGCGGCTGCAGCAGCAGCGGCGGGCAGGCGATGTGTTCCAGCCCTTCGCCGGCGCCGTCGACCTGCATGCGCAGCCGCTCGCCGTAGCGCAGGCGCTGCAGGGCCAGGTAGTCCTGCACGAAGCGCAGCTCGGCGGCGACGCTGACGGTATGGCCGCTGCTGGCTGACAGCACGTAGCGCAGCAGCTCGCTCAGGCGTCCGATACCTTGCAGCGCCAGGCGCTTGTCGTCGCTGCGCACCAGGGCGCTGATCGCGTTCAGGGCGTTGAACAGGAAATGCGGTTCGAGCTGGGCGCGCAGGGCCAGCATGCGCTGCTCCTCGAGCGCCAGGCGCAGGTTGAGCATGTCGGTCTGCGAGCGTTGCCACGCCAGCTCGCGTTCCTTGGACTGGCGCCAGTAGAAGAAAGCCAGGATCGCGGCAAAAGTGCCGGTGGTCGAGAACCAGCCGACCAGCAGCATCCTCATCAAGAGCTGCCAGGCGTCCTCCAGGCTGGAGACCTGCAGCATTCCGCGCTGCCAGGCCATGTACATCCACTGGGCCGGCTGGAACAGCAGCACCAGGCACGCGAACATCGCCACCACATTGCACGGATGCGAGATCAGGGCCGGCCAGCGCGTCAGCGCGATGCACAGGATGCAGCTCAGGACGATCAGCGGCACGGCATACTCGACGAACCAGGTCGCCAGCAGCGCCGGATAGTGGCTGGATTGCCCGGCGCGCAGGTTGTCGCTGTAGGTCTGGAGCGCGCCGAGCACGCTGATGGCGGTCCACAGGACGACCATGGACAGCACGATCCTGGCGAAGGGCTGGATGCGATAGGGGGAGGAGCTCATCGGAAAAGTATAGCAGCGCGAAACGCCTGCCAAACCCGGGACTCCCGGGATGCCATCACACGGAAGCGGGCATTCGTCACATATCGGGTGGCGGCCGGCGAAAGGGTGCGCACAATGGCCAGGTCCATTGTTGAGCGCATCGAGAAACCACCATGCTCCTTCGCAGCCTTTGTTTGATCCTGGCCGTCTTCCTGGCGGCCTCGCATGCCGCCGCCATGCCTCCCGCGGTCGAGCAGGAACTGGCGCGGCAGGGCATCCTAGCCGGCGCACTGAGCTACCGGATCGAGGCCCTGGCAGGAATGCCGGTGCAGGGATTCGGCGAGCGCCGCGCGCTCAATCCGGCGTCGACCATGAAGCTGGTGACGACCCTGGCGGCCCTGGATACCCTGGGGCCCGCGCACCGCTGGACCACGGCCATGCTTGCCGACGCCAAGCCGGAGAACGGCGAGCTGAAAGGCGACCTGTACCTGCTGGGCGGGGGCGACCCCAACTTGAGCTGGGAGCGGCTGGGCGGCATGCTGCGCAGCCTGCGTAACAGCGGCATCGTCTCCATCGGCGGGGATCTGGTGCTGGACCGGACCCTGTTCCAGCCGACCCGGCTCGACATCGGCGCGCCGCCGTTCGACGACACGCCGGACGCCTCGTACAACGTCATCCCCGACGCACTGGCGCTGTCGGACTACCTGGTCACCTACACGCTGTCCTCGGATGCATCGACCGTGGCGGTGCAGGCCACGCCGCCGCTGTCCGGGGTGTCCGTGCTGAACCGGATGACGCTCAACGACTTGCCGTGCAAGGACTGGCGCGAGACCTGGCAGCAGCCAAGGGTAGAGGAACAGGGCGCTCTGGTGCGCATCGTCCTGAACGGCAGCTTTCCGCGCGACTGCAGCAAGACGGTCGACCTGCACACGCTCGACCGCGACCTCTACATCGAACGCCTGGTGCGCGCGTTGTGGGAAGAGATGGGCGGCCGGTGGCGCGGCCGCGCCCGCGAGGGCAAGGTCCCCGCTCGCGCGGCCGTGCTGGTCGAGCGCCAGTTCGAGACCCTGGCGGAGACGGTCCGCGCCATCAACAAGGACTCGCACGCCGTCAAGGCGCGCATGGTCTACCTGACGCTGGGCGCCACGGCGGGCGGGAGCGGCAGCCAGCCGACGCTCGAACGGGCGCGCCGGCGCGTCCTCGACTGGATCGCCGCCCAGGGCGTCGACTCGGGCGGCATCGTCATCGAGAACGGCTCCGGCCTGTCGCGCATCGAGCGCTTAAGTAGCGCACAGCTGTCCGCCTTGCTCAAGTCCGCCGCGGCGGGCCGCTGGTCTCCGGAATTTTCCGCCAGCCTGCCGATCGTGGCGCTGGACGGCACCATGAAGAACCGCCTGAAGACCGGCCCCGCGGCCGGCAATGCGCGCCTGAAGACCGGCACGCTGCGCGACGTCGCGGCGCTGGCCGGCTACGTGCGCGACCGGCGTGGACAGGACTGGATCGTGACGGCCTTCGTCAACGACCCGCAGGCCGGCGAGGGCAGGGGCAGGGCCGTGCTGGACCAGCTGATCCTCTGGGTCGCCGAAGGAAACGCCGCCGCAGCCGAACTACCTTCCATCCACCCACCTGACTGATTCCTACCATGCGAATGACCCGAACCGGCAGCGCAGGCGCGCTGCTGCTGGCGGCGCACGCCTGCGCATCCGCCCAGACCGCTGCTCAACAGCCCATCCAGCAGGTCGTCGTCAAGGCCGGCGCAACGAACAGCCGCGCGCAGTCGACCACCACCGCCATCGTGGTCGGGCGCGCCGAGATCCTGCGCCAGGGCGACGCCAGCCTGCTCGAGGTATTGAAACGCCAGCCCGGCATCACGCTCGAGGCCAGCCCGGGGAGGGAAGCAGCCATCCGCATGCGCGGCCTGGGCAGCGGCTATGTGGCGATCCTGCTGAACGGCGTGCCTGCGCCGGCCGGCTTCTCGCTCGAATCGATCAGTCCCGAGCTGATCGAACGCATCGAAATCCAGCGCGCCGCCACTGCCGAAACCAGCAGCCAGGCGGTGGCCGGCGCCATCAATATCGTCATGCGGCGCGCCGGCCCGGCAAAGAACGAGGACGCGAACGAGATCAAGGCGGGCAGCGCCTTCCAGCGTGGCCATGCGGCGCCGCAGCTGCTTGCCCAGCACAGCGGCCGCAGGGGCGCGTTCGCCTACACCGTGACCGCGACCGTCAAGCGCAACCTGAATCCGGTTGCGGCCCTCAGCACCGAGGCGGGATCGGATCCCGCGCTGCTGCGCCGCACGGCCTGGACCGACCACCAGATCGAAGACATCCTGGAACTGGCGCCGCTCCTGAGCTGGCAGCCGAACGCGGCCGACAGCATCAGCGCGCAGGGCTACCTGCGCAGGCGCCACATCGACAACGTCAAGCGCGAAAAGGAGTCGACCGAGATTGGCCAGCCAACGCCGTTCCCGCACGCCTACCAAAGCTTCGAGACCCGTCCGCTGCACGCCTACGCCGACCTGGCCTGGACGCGCAGGCTGGAGGGCGGCGCGCGCCTGAACGCCAAGCTGTCGGGCTTTCGGATGAAGCGCGAGGCCGGCTTCGTCTACCGGGGCATGGATGCGCAGGATCGCCCCCTCGAGTCCCATCTGGTTGCCTCCGGCCCGGTCGAGCGCGAATGGACCTTCAGCGGCAGCTGGCGCCGCCCGCTGTGGGGCAGCCACTCCCTGGCGGCCGGATGGGAGTTCGGCCGCAAGGGGCGCAGCGAATACCGGCGCGAACGGCATGTCGATCCCCGCGGCACGCTGCTGTTCTCCAGCGACGAGGATTACCGCGCCAGCGTGCTACGCAGCGCCTTCTTCATCCAGGACGAGTGGGACGTCAGCCCCGGCTGGTCCGCCTATGCCGGCCTGCGGCGCGAAGACTTGCGCACGACGGGCGAAGGCAATGCGGCTGCCCCGGTGGACGTCGACGCGGGCGCTTGGAGTCCCGTGTTCCAGACCCTGTTCAAGCCGCAGCGGGCGGAAGGCGACACCGGAGCGCGCGACGGCTTTCGCTTCGCGCTCAGCCCCACCTACAAGGCGCCGAACATCGTCCAGCTGCTGCCGCGCCGCTACACGGTCGACAACAACAACAGCGCCACCAATCCGGACCAGCAGGGCAACCCCAGGCTGCGGCCCGAACTCGCCCTGGCCGTCGACCTGGCCTGGGAGCGCTACTTCGGCGCGGCGGACATGGTGAGCGTGAGCCTGTTCCACAAGCGCATCCGCGACATCACGCTGACGCGCATCGGCGAGAGCGGCGGCGTGTGGACCGCCACCCCGGACAACGCGGGCAGCGCATCGGTGCGCGGCATCGAGTTCGAAGGCAAGCTGACGCGCGGCGCGCTGTCAGGACGCCTGAACCTGGCGCGCAACTGGTCGCGCCTGGACAGCGTGCCGGGGCCGGACAAGCGCATCGAAGGCCAGCCGGCCTACAGCGGCAATCTGGGGCTGGACTACGCGGCGCCAACCGGCCGCTTCGACCTGGGCGGCACCTGGACTTACCGGGGACGGGTGGCGAGCCGCGCGAGCGCGCTGGTCTTCAGCGAGGACGGCAGCCGGCGCCAGCTCGACCTGTATGCGGTATGGAAGCACGACGCCCGCTCGCGACTACGCCTGTCCGTGGCCAGCCTGGCGCAGCGCGACTACCTGGAACGCCTGGCGTACGAGGGGCACAGGCCGCTCGAACGCGCCACCGTCTACCAGCTGCGCCCGACCTGGCGCCTGGTGTGGGAACAATCGCTGTAGGGCCTAGGCGCGGCAGCCCAGCTTGCGGTAGCGCTTGCGCAGGCTGAGCAGATCCAGCTGCACCGATTCCATCATCGCGGCGCGCACGCGCCGCTCCGATTGTTCCGCTTCCAGGATGGCCGCGCGCAGGCGGCCGCATTCCGGCGCTTGCTTCGTGCCGCGGTGACGAGCGGCGGCGCAGGCCTTGCCGGCGCCGCAGCCGGCGGCGGGATGGGGTGACGCCGGCTGGCGTGCCGCGGCCGGGGCCAGCATGCAGGACAGCAGGATGCACGCCGCAAGGGAGGCGGCAGGTCGCGTGGCGAGGGTAGGAATGGTGGTCTCCGTGGTGCCGGAGGGTCGCTCGGCGCTGCCGGCCCCTCTCGTTCTTGTATCAGGCGCGCAGGATACCCGCGTTTTGGTCCTTGAATTCTCGCCAATTGTCACATTCGCCACGCGGGCGTTCGGCAGGCGCGGCACGGTAACGGTAGAATGGTCCCTTTGCTCACAGGGCAGCGGGCCCTGAGCGGATTTTAGAGGAATCGATGAAGAAGCAAGCAGTCCTGTTGGCCGGCCTGGCGGCAGCCGGCCTGGCCTCGGCCCAGGAAGTCGTTCGGATCGGCCACGCGGCCGCCGTGACCGGGCCGGTGGCCTACTTCGGCAAGGACACCGAGAACGGTGCGCGCATGGCTATCGAGGCGCTCAACGCCAAGGGCGTCAGCATCGGCGGCAAGAAGGTCCGCTTCGAGCTGGTGGCCGAGGACGACGCCGGCGAACCGAAACAGGCCACCGCCGTGGCGCAGAAACTGGTGGACGCGAAGATCAACGGCATGGTCGGCCACGAGACCTCGGGCACGACCATCCCGGCCTCGAAGATCTACCATGCTGCCGGCATCCCGCAGATCTCGCCCTCGTCGACCTCGCCGATGTACACCCGCCAGGGCTTCAACACCACCTTCCGGGTGGTCGCCAATGACGTGCAGCTGGGCCAGGCGCTGGGCCGCTACGCGACCGGCGCCATGAAGGCCAGGCGCGTGGCCGTGGTCGACGACCGCACCGCCTACGGCCAGGGCCTGGTCACCGAATTCGCGCGCAGCCTGCAGAGCCAGGGCGGCACCGTCGTCGCCAAGGAATTCACGCACGACAAGGCAACCGATTTTTCCGCCATCATCACCCGCATCCGCGCCACCAAGCCGGACCTGGTTTTCTTCGGCGGCATGAGCGCGACCGCCGGCCCCATGCTGCGCCAGATGAAGCAGCTCGGCATGAACGTGCGCATGATGGGCGGCGACGGCCTGTGCTCGGACGAGATTCACAAGCTCTCCGGCGGCACCATGGCGGACGGTCAGGTGGTGTGCGCGGAAGCGGGCGGCGTGCAGGGCGAAGCCCGCGCCGCCATGGACAAGTTCCGCGCCGATTATAAAAAGCGCTTCGGCATCGACGTCCAGATCAATGCGCCGTACGCCTACGACGCGGTGATGACCATGGCCGAGGCGATGGTGAAGGCCGGTTCGAGCCAGCCGGCGAAATACCTGCCGGTCCTCTCGAAGATCCAGCACAGGGGCGTGACCGGGCCGATCGCCTTCGACGCGCGCGGCGACATCAAGGACGGCACCATCACGCTGTATTCGTTCAAGGGCGGCAAGCGTTCGCTGCTCACCGTCACCAAATAAGGAGAACGTCGATGGCAGCAAGCGATTCCATCAAGCCGGATGCCTTCGCGGCGCTGCAGGCCCGCTTTGGCCAGCAGTCGCGCAAGGCGCAGGCTTATTACACGGTGATGCACGAAGTGCGCGGCATCGTCGGCAGCGATGACGCAGCGAGCACATGGATGACCGAGCCGCAGCCCGCGCTCGGCGGCAAGACTGCCGCCGAGGCGGTGGGAGAGGGGCGCGAGGACGAGGTCCTGGCCTACGTGCGTACGCTGAAGAAGTAAAGGCGCTTCAGAACACGCCGATCAGGAGCAGCACGATCAGCGTCAGCACGATCGAGACGGCGATGGAGCCGAGGCAGCCGAGTTTGTTCGAGAAGAATAAGAACATCTCAATCGCCCGGCCCTTCGCCCGGCATCGTATCGGCCATCAGCCTCAGCTCTTCCGGTGTCAGCTCTTCGGGCTTCTTGTCTGCCAGGCCATCTACGTCGTTCGCCTGCTGCTGGTTCTGGGGCTGTGCCTGTTGCTGTCCCTGTTCCTGCCCCTGTTGCTGGCCTTGCGGCGCGGCCTGCTTCTCGTGCGACTTCTGTTCCTTGCTCATGATGTTCTCCCCTGAAGGTGATGAACAAAGTGTGGCACAGAGTCGTTTTCGGCGGCGTCCAGCTCGATGAGGACTGCCGGCGCCGCTCAGTGAGGCCGTGCGGATGAGCCGCCGCGGCCGAGCGCACGCTCCACGCTGAGCGCCAGCTCGGCCAGCTGGAAGGGCTTGCGCAGCAGGATGTCGTCGCCCAGGACCTGGTCGATCGCATGCATGTCCGCATAGCCGGTGGCGATGATCATCGGTATGCCGGGGAAGACTTCGCGCGCGCGCCGCATGAGCTCGGCCCCGGTAATCCCCGGCATCAGGTAATCGGTGATGATCAGGTCCGGCCGCCCGCGTCCCAGTTCGCGCAGGGCGGCCGCGCCGTCCGCCGCCTGGGTCACCGCATGCCCGAAGGCTTCGAGCGACTGCACCATCGATTCGCGCACGAAGTTGTCGTCCTCGACCACCAGGATACGGGAACCCTGTCCGGCGGCCGGGACGGCGTCCGGCAGGGGCGCGGCGGCGGGGAGCTCGCCGCCGTCCCAGGCGCGCAGCCAGATTTCCACCGTGGTCCCACACCCCTGCTGGCTCAGGATGCGCGCCGCGCCGCCCGACTGCTGCGCCATGCCGTACACCTGGCTGAGGCCCAGGCCGGTGCCCTTGCCGACCGCCTTGGTCGTAAAGAAGGGCTCGAAGACCTTGGCCACGAGCTCGGGCGGCATGCCGGGGCCGTTGTCGGTGACGGCGATGCGCA
The DNA here is from genome assembly GCF_000735635.1 of Massilia sp. LC238. Classification (NCBI taxonomy): domain Bacteria; kingdom Pseudomonadati; phylum Pseudomonadota; class Betaproteobacteria; order Burkholderiales; family Oxalobacteraceae; genus Massilia; species Massilia sp. LC238. The sequence continues at coordinate 101,404 of NZ_JNNN01000065.1, forward strand.
CGTACTCGCCGCTCGGCAGCAGCCCGGCGGGCGGCCGGGCATTCCCCGCATGGAAAGCCAGTTCTCCGCTGTCGCCCATGGCGTCGCGCGCATTGATGGCCAGGTTCAGCAGCGCCATCTCCATCTGGTTGGCGTCGGCGAACACGCGCGCGCAGCCTTCCTCGACCTCGAAGCGCAGATGGATGCGCGAGCCGAGCGAGGTCGCCACCAGTTCGCGCACCCCATCGAACAGGTCGCTCACCTCGGCGGGGCGCAGGTCGAGGTTCTGGTTGCGGGCGAAGGCCAGCAGCTGGCTGGTCAGCTTGCCGCCGCGCTGGCAGGCGCGGCGCGCGATCTCGGCGCGCTGCCTGGCCACCTCGTCCTTCGACAACAGCAGGATCAGGTCCATGCTGCCCTGGACCACGTTGAGCAGGTTGTTGAAGTCGTGGGCAATGCCGCCGGTGAGGCGGCCGACCGCTTCCATCTTCTGGAATTGCACCATCGCCTGCTGCACTCGTTCGCGCTCGATGACTTCGTTCATCAGGCGGTCGTTGGCCCCGGCCAGTGCGCGGGTGCGTTCCTCGATACGCGATTCGAGCGTCTCGTTGAGGGACAGGAGGTCCTGCCGGCTCTGCTGCAGGCTGGCGGCGTCGCGCTCGCGTTCGGCCAGCAGGTCGCGTGCCTGGTACTGGCGGCGCCGGGCGCGCAGGGCCGAGCTGGCGGCGCTGCGTAGGGTCTGGGCGTTGAGCGGGCGTTCGAGCAGGATGATGTTGCCCAGCTCTTCCAGCCGGGAGCGCGTGCCATTCTGCGGTATGCCGATGGCCTTGGCCAGCAGGATGACGAAAGGGAAGTCGGACCATGGTTGCTGCTGCGCCAGCCAGGTGTGCAGCGGTCCCAGGTCGATCCCGTGCAGGGCTTCTTCGGCGACGATGGCCATGCCCGCACCCGCCTTGATCGCGGCCGCCAGCGCAGGAAAGTCATGGACGATGTCGCAGGAAGCGCTGTCGCGCGCCAGTACCGAGCACATGACTTCGGCGTCGCGCCCGCGCGGCGCGAGGACCAGGATGCGTTCGTCGTGCTGGTCAGATGTCTTCATTCGGCAAGGAGGCCATCATCGGCGTCGTACCACGGTAGCTCGGCAGTCCGGTCAACACGCCTTCGAAGCCTTCCAGCGCATCGCCGACGCGGATGCCTTCGCGGTTCAGTTGCAGCTCGTGGATGGTGAGCGCGTGTTCCGAGGTGCGGCTCTTGACGACGGTGATGGCGCGGCGCAGGCGGCCATTCGATTCGAAGAAGCGCATCATCACCGTGCCGTCGCTCAGGTAGCTCAGGTCGACGTCCGAGCGCACTTCGCCGATCATGCCGTGCTGGCCGAGCACCATCACCGTGGTCACGCCCTGCTGGTTCAGGAAGGACAGCAGTTCGTGCATCTGCAGCAGCAGGAACTGCTCGCCCGGCATGGCCTGCAAGGAAGCGTTCAAGCTGTCGATGACGACGAAGTCCACTTCATCGCGATCGACCGCGTCGCGCAGCATCTGCGCGAACTGGCCAGGAGCCAGCTCGGCCGGGTCGATGTGGTGGATGCGCAGCTGGCTGTTGTCGGCGTAGGGACGCAGGTCCAGCCCGAGCGCCGAACTGCGCACGAAGAAGGTGCCGAGGCCTTCGTCGAACAGGTAGAACGCGGCCTTTTCGCCGCGTTCCAGCGAGGACAGCAGGCAGCGCGTGGCCAGCGTGGTCTTGCCGATCCCGGACGGGCCGACGACCAGGGTATTGGTGCCGCGCACCAGGCCGCCGCCGAGCAGGGCGTCCAGGCCATCGGAGCCGGTGGAGAATACCACCGGGGTGAAATCGCGGTTGTGTTCCGAGGCCACCAGGCGCGGGTACATCGTGATGCCGCCAGTGTCGAGCGTGTAGTCGTGGTAGCCGCCGCGGAAGCGGATGCCGCGCATCTTGATGATGTTCACGCGCCGGCGCTCCGTGCCGAATTCCTTGGCGATCTGCTCCAGGCTGATGACGCCGTGGGCGATGCTGTGCAGGTGCTGGTCCGACTGGCTGGTCTTGTCGTCGAGCAGCAGGACGGTACAGGCGCGCGCCGAGAAGAACTGCTTGAGAGAGAGGATCTGGCGGCGGTAGCGCAGCGGGTTCTGGGCCAGCAGGCGCATTTCCGACAGGCTGTCGAACACCACGCGCACCGGCTTGATCGCGTCGACCTTGTTCATGACATTGCGGGTCGTTTCGCCCAGCTCGACTTCCGAAGGATGGAAGATCGACTGTTCGGAATCGGGATCCAGCTCGGTGTCGCCGGCCAGTTCGAAGATCGACAGCGCATCGATGTTCCAGCCGTGGCTCGCTGCGACTGCCTTCAGCTCGTCGGCGGTCTCGGACAGGGTGATATACAGGCCGGCCTCGCCCCTGGCTGCCCCGTCGAGCAGGAACTGCAGGCCCAGCGTGGTCTTGCCGGAACCGGGCGAGCCTTCCACCAGGTAGACGCGCTGTGGAGTCAGGCCGCCGCCGAGGATGTCGTCGAGGCCGGCAACGCCGGTGGAGATGCGTGCGTTTGCAGCGGTATTCATTCTGGTACGGCCTATGCTGGTCGCGCCAGCCAGGCGCGACGGTGTGGAGGAAGACGTTGCTTACCGCCAACGCGCATTGATCAGGGCATTATACGCATTCGTCAACGCAAGCTTGGTTCAGTTGTAGCGATTGTGCATGCGGCGAACATTGTCTGATGATGCATAAAAAGGGTTCCATCGGGAACCCTTTTTCTGGACCGGATGACGGCCTTCAGAACCGGTGCGACAGCCGCGCGAACCAGGCCGCCCCATTCAGGCCGAACTGCACGCTCTCGTACTTGAAGCCGTTGTCGGTCTCGTTCGGATCCTGCGCGCTCGGCTTGACGTCGAAGATATTGGTGCCGCCGACGGTGAACTTGGTTTTCTCGGTAAACGCCCAGGTGAAGGACAGGTCGGCCGAGGTCTTCGGCTCGTAGTACTGGTTCGGCACCGGCGGACCCGAGAAGGTGCCCAGGGTCTGCGGGCCGAAGTGCACGATGCGCAGCGCGGTTTCCAGCTTGCCCCGGGTATGGTCGAAGCCCAGCGTGGCCTTGCGGCGCGGCGCGCCTTCCTCGATGAACAGGCGCTCGCGCTCGGACAGCAGCACGTCCTCGAAGCCCCTGAGGGCGCTCGGCGCATGCACGCCGGTCACTTCGGTCTTGCTGAAGTTCAGGGCCAGGAAGGCGTTCAGCTTGCCGGCGCCCAGGTCCATCCGGTGCGACAGGGTCACGTCCAGGCCCTGGGTCCTGGTGTCCACCGAGTTGACGAAGAACTGCGCCTGGCCCACGCCCAGCCCCTGCAGGGTGGCGCCCAGGGCAGGGTAGTTGTCGGCGTCGAAGCGGCCCGACAGCACGATGCGGTCGTCGATGCTGATGCGATACAGGTCGGCCGTCAGCGAGGTGGCCTGGCCGGGGGACCAGGTCAGGCCCAGGGTATAGCTCTTCGATTCCTCTTCCTTCAGTTGGGGGATGCCGGCGGCATTCGCTACGCGGCCGCCGTTCGGGGCCAGCACCACGTCGAGCGGCTGGCCGTTGACGAAGTCGGTGAAGGTCGACGAGAAGTAGACCTGCTGCAGCGAAGGCGCACGAAAGCCCGTGCTGGCCGAGCCGCGCAGCAGCACTGCCGGGTTGATCCGGTAGGCGGCCGCCAGCTTGCCGGTGGTGGTGGCGCCGAAGTCCGAGTAGCGCTCGTGGCGCAGCGCCGCCTGCAGCTTGAAGCCTTCGGCGAGGTCGGTCTCGAGGTCGAGGTAGGCGGCGTTCGAGTGGCGGTCGCTGTCGGTCACGTCGATCGGCTGGAAGCCCGGGAAGCCCTGGCTGCCGGCGTTGCCGCCCACGCCCACGCCGTCGGCGTCGATCCAGGAACCCGGCTCGCCGGCATTGATCTTGTAATTCTCGCGGCGGTGCTCGAAGCCGAAGGCCACGTTCATGCCCTTGCCGATGCCCTCGAAGAAGCGCGAGAAGTCCAGGTTGGTGGTGGCCTGGCGGAACGAGAAGCCGCCGGCGTCGAACATGCTGGCGCTCCTGCCCGGCCCGCCGCGCAGCAGGTCGAGGTTGGCGATCGACGCGTTGAGCGTGTTCGCGATGGTGTAGCGCATGCGGTTCTGGCCGAAGGTCTGCGAGAGGTCGGTGTTCCATTCGCCCAGGCGGAAGCGGTAGCCGAGGGTGCCGTAGTGGTCGTTGATGTCGCCGTTGATGAAGGGGACGAAGCCGTTCGGGTACATGGCGGCCGAGTTGCGCGAGGGGATGTCCTCGGAGCCCAGGCCTTCGCGCGCCCAGGCGGCCGACGAGGCGTCGCGGTTCTGGGCGCCGGCGGTGACGTACAGCTTGCCGTCGCCCGCCGGGAATTCGCCGTTCAGGTAGACGGTGCTGTTCTGCGACTTGGTGTCGCCGATGATGCGCGGACTGCCTTCCTCGGCGCGGTTGGAGCGGCCGCGGTCGTAGTATTCGCCGGTGATGCCCAGCACGCCGCCGCCCACGGCCACGCCGCAGTAGGCCGAGGCCAGGTAGTTGTCGCCGTCGCCCTCGGTGTACTGGCCGAACCCGGTCACCATCTCGCAACCGAGGTTCTTCTTCAGTTCGATGTTGAGCACGCCGGCGATGGCGTCCGAGCCGTACTGCGCGGCGGCGCCGTCGCGCAGCACCTGCACGTTACGGATCGCCATCAAGGGGATCGCGTTCATGTCGGTGCCGGTGTTGCCGCGGTTGCGTGCGCCGAACAGGTTGACCAGCGCGGTGGTGTGGCGGCGCTTGCCGTTGACCAGCACCAGGGTCTGGTCCGAACCCAGGCCGCGCAGGGCGGCCGAGTCGATCAGGTCGGCGCCGTCGGCGCCGGTCTGGCGCGTCGAGTTGAACGAAGGCGAGACGTTGTTCAGGACTTGCGCCAGGTCGAACTGGCCGCCCTGTTCGGTCGCCTTGGTCATCGGGATGAAGTCGACCGGGACCGGCGTGTCGATATCGGAGACGTTGCCGACGCGGCGCGAGCCGACGATGCTGACGCTCTGGATGCCGCTGCTACCCTTGCTGTCCGCAGCGGCCGGGGTGCCGGCGGCGACCGGGGTGGTGGACGGCTCCTGCGCAGTGCTGCTCTGGGCGAAGGCGCTTGGCGCCAGGGTAGCGAAAGCGGCGCCGCCATACAGGGCGAGCAGGACCGACTTGGGTAGACGTTTGAGTGTGAGCACTGGTTACTCCGACGGAAAATTAAATACTAAACAATCCCATCACGGAGCACCAAGGCGCTGTATCATTAACACAACGTTGTCAATATATAACCCGCATCTATCGTCTGGCCAGCGCCTTCCTGCGACGCCGGCGGTGCGGGCAGGCGCGTGGGGAAGCTGGCGCCGGACCGGTCTCGGGCGGGTCTTCGTGGCGCTCGGCGTGGCGCGCCATCGCTTCCGTGCACGATTTACCGAACTTGACTGCGATGGTGGCCAGCAGGCCCAGTATGCCGATCGTTGCCAGCAAGGCGTCCAGCATGGTTTCCTCCCGTAAGCATTCGCCTGAACCGATGTAAATGATGGTAGGCCAGTCTGCAGGCCTGCGCAATCTGGCAATTCCGGTGCTAGACTTCGGAGATTCCGAAAGTAGAGGGCTGTAGGATGCGTTTTGACCTGACCGACATGCGGCTGTTCCTGAGCGTCGTCGAATGCGGCAGCCTGACGTACGGCGCACGCGCGATGCACCTGGCGCTGGCATCGATCAGCGAACGCATCGCCGGCATGGAAGCGGCACTCGGCGCGCCCCTGCTGGAACGCAACCGCCGGGGCGTACGTCCGACCGCGGCCGGCGAGGCCCTGGTGCGGCATGCCCGCTCGATCCTGGGCCAGGTCGAACAGATGCGCGGCGAGCTGCGCACCTATGCGACCGGCCTCAAGGGCCGCATCCGCCTGCTCTCGAACACGGCGGCGATGGCCGCCTTCCTGCCGCCGCAACTGTGCCGCTTCCTGGCGGCGCACCCCGACCTGTCGATCGACCTGGAAGAGCGGCCCAGCACCGACATCGTCCAGGCGCTGGTGGACCTGCGCGCCGACCTGGGCGTCGTCGCCGACGTCACGGACATGCGCATGCTGCAGACGCACCTGGTGGCCAGCGACCAGCTGGTGGTGCTGGTGGGCCGTTCGCACCGCCTGGCCGGGCAGGCGCAGGTGAGCTTTGCCGATATCCTCGCCGAGCCGATCGTGGGCATGGCCGACACCGCGTTGGAGACGCACCTGGCGGAACGGGCGGCGCGCCTGGGCCGCCAGCTCGACTACCGCATCCAGTTGCGCAATACCGGGCAGGTGGCCAGGTACGTCGAGGCGGGCATCGGCATTTCGATCCTCTCCCGTGCCCTGGCCGCAACGATCGAACGCGACCTGGCCGTCCTGACCCTGTCCGAAGCCTGGGCGGCCAGGCAGCTCTACCTGTGCGCGCGCGACTTCTCCGCGCTGACCCCGCATGCCGGCCTGCTGGCGCGGCAACTGCTGGAGCAGGTGCCGGAATAATCGCCGAGCGCACCGGGCAGCCGCTGAGCCGGATCGAGAAGGATTCGGACCGCGACAATTTCATGTCGGCCGGGCAGGCGGCGGAGTATGGCTGATCGACCGGGTGCTGGACGAGCGCCCATGAAAAAACCGCGGCCCCGGTGTGGACCGGGGCCGCGGTTTCGTTCAAACAAACCTTACGGCTTCTTGGCCGCCGCTGTCGATTCCGCCCTCGCAGAATCGTCTTTCGGCCAGGCCACGCCGAGCCAGGACGCGTTCAGCGCCTTCTGCGCGCCGGTCGCCTTGTCCGCGACCTTCAGCTTGGCCTTGCCTTTCGGCTGCTGCAGCGGGGTGAGCTGCTTTTCCACCAGCTCGTCGCGGCGGAACAGGTGCACCTTGAACGGGGCGGTCTTCACCAGCGACATCTTGTCGCCGATGTCCTTGGCGGACACGCGCAGGCCGTTCACGGCCACCAGGGTGTCGCCCGAGACCACGCCGGCCTTCCATGCCGGGCTGTCGCGCTCGACGACGGTGACCACCGCCGGGTCGCTGCCGTCGCGCAGGGTCCAGCCGGCCCACCATTCGGTCTTCTGCTCCTGGTCCTTCGGCACGTCGGCGATCTTCTGCAGGCCGACCTGGGCCAGCAGGGTGTCGAACGGGATCTCTGTGGTGCCGTCCACGTACTGGGCCCACCAGCCGCTCCAGTCCTGGCCGCTCACGCTGCGCAATGCCGCCAGCACGGCCGGCACGTCGTAGCCGCCCTGGGCGGTCGAGTGCTTCTCGAACAGGATGCGGTGCATGTCCTCGAGGCCGCGCTTGCCGCCGGTCTGGCGGCGCAGCTCGATGTCCATCATCAGCGCCAGCACCTGGCCCTTGGAATAGATGTTGACCGAGGCGTTGCGTGCGCGCTCGCCGCCGACGGCGATCCACTCGTCGAAGCTGGCGTCGGCCGCGCTCTGCTGGAAGCGGCCCGGCTGGTGCAGGTAGTCGTCGATCAGCTTGGCGTAGCCTTCGAGGAACTCGTCGCGCTTCTGCAGGCCGGCGCGCAGGACGATCAGCTCGTCGTAGTAGGAGGTGTGGCCTTCGGCGACCCACAGCAGGCGATTGTAGTTCTCGTTCTGGTAGTCGTAGGGCACCATCTCCTTCGGACGGTAGGCCTTGACGTTCCAGGTGTGATAGAACTCGTGCGCGGCCACGCGCAGGAAGTTCAGGTAGTCCTTGCGCGGCGCGAAGGTCCAGCGGGATTTCTGGATGACGGTGGAATTGGCGTGCTCGGTGGCGCCGCCGACGCCGTCGGTGGCGTGGACGATGAACAGGTAGCGCTGGAACGGATACTGGTTGCCGTACATCTTCGCGGTCTCGACGACGATCTTCTTCAGGTCGGTCATCATCTGCTTGCCGTCGTGGTTGCCGCGGCCCCAGATCGCCAGCTCGATGCTGCGGCCATCCACCTTGTCGGTGTAGAACTCGTGGATGCCGGTCTCGATCGGCGCGTCGATCAGCACGTCGTAGTTCGGCGCCACGAAGCAGTGGTCGCAGTTGCCCGAATCCATGCCCGAACGCGACTTCCAGCCCTGCGGCACGTCCAGCTTGACCGCTACCTTCTCCTTGCGGAAGGGCGCGGCGTAGACGAACACGCCGCTGGCATCCAGGTAGGCGTGGGTGTCGTCGATGTGGCGGGTGCGCTCGCCCAGCAGGTTGGCGTACAGCTCGTACTGCACCGTCACCGCGTCGCCTGGGCGGGTAGAGACCTGCCAGGTGCCCTTGTCGGTCTTGGAGACCGGCAGCGGCTGGCCCTTGGCGTCGAAGGCCTTGAACAGGCGCACGCCGTTGGCGAGGTTGAGCATGTTGTAGCGGCCGGTGCGCCAGTTCGGCATTTGCACGTCGAGCGTGGTGCCGGTGGCTGCCGGGAAGGTGGCGCGCACTTCGGCCAGGTGCTGTGCCGCATCGGTAATGCGCAGCTGGTAATCGACGTCGGCGCGTGCGGTGGCACTGGCGCCGAGCAGGATCAAGGGGAGGGCGTAGGTCAGGAGTTGTGGTTTCATGTCCGCAGGATGGATGAGCTCCGGTAGAGCGTGCGCGGAAGTGTATACCAGCTCGCGGACGGGGGACAGCCCTTGCTGGCGGCGTCAATACGCCCTGGCCATGCGAAAAAAGGCCGCGCCCTGTTACAGGGCGCGGCCTTTCCGGGACTGATCCTGTGTCGTATCAGTTGCTCAGCAAGACCTGTGCGATCAGACCGGTGGCGATGGCGGCCAGGATGTAGTCGTTACCGGCGCGGACCCAGTGGTGGCCGCGCGGCGGCGCGCTCAGGTGGCGGTCGCGCCAGTCGGTGACGACGTAGCGGCTGTCGCGGTATTCCTTGCTCAGGTGCTGGCCGCGGCGCAGGTCGTGGCGCGGTCCGGCGCCGCGCCGGTCGTCGCGATGGAACTGGCGGGCGTCGTAGTAGCGATCATGATTGCGGTCGTTGGCGCGCTGGTTGGCGTTGCCGCGTGGGCCGTCATGGCGGTCATTGTCATAGCGGCCGTTGTCATGCTTGTCGCCACGGCGGCTGTCCTGCCCATAGGCGTTGCCGTTGCGGCCGTCGTGGCCATGGTCGCCGCGCTGGGCGAACGCGCTGCCGCTGGCAGTCAGGGTAAGGGCGATCAGTGCCGATGCGATCAAACGTGGTTTCATGCTGTTCTCCTGGTGACGCGGTGTGCTTTCGCGATGTGTCCATTACACCGCAAACCGGGCCGACAGGTGAAGCCAGGCAGTAAGGAATGCTACCAAACGTATCAGGGCCGCCCGGTCGATTCAATGAGCGCGGCCGGCTCCGTGCGGCCGCCGACCAGGATGGCCCCGTCTTCTGCCCGGGTCCTGATGATGCATGAATGGCCGGTGGCGCGTCCCTGTCTCAGTACGATGCCATGTCCCAGCAGCGCGGTGAGCGCACCCGCCGCCACGCCGGTGGCACTGTCTTCCAGGGCCGGGTCGAGATGGTTGAAGTTGCGGCCTTCGAAGCGGCCGTCGGGAAGGCGGCACCAGGCATAGATGCCGTTGATGCCGGCCTCCTTGCTCCATGCCGTGATCGCTTCCAGGTCCGGCCGCAGGCCAAGCAGCGTGGCGGAGTCCGGCACCTCGACCAGCAGCTTCGGGCTGCCGACCGAAGCGACGCGCGGCGGCGATGCCGGCACGAAGCCGGGCGCCGCGAGCAAGTGCTCCAGCAAGCCGCTTGCCAGCACCGGCTGCGCCACTTCCTGCGCCTGCAGGCGAACATAGAAGGCATGATCGCCGCGCAGCAGCGCGAGCCGCTGGCCGCGCATCGCCGTCGTCACCGAAAGCAGGGCGGCATCGGGATGGCGCCCGAACAGCACGTGCGCCACGGCCAGCGTGGCGTGCAGGCACAGCGGGCTGCGCATGTGCGGGTAATAGAAATCGACCACCTCGCCGTCGAGGAAGACGCAGGTGGTGTTGCGTGATTGCGCCAAGGCGCGGCGCGCTTCCTCGTTCGCTTGGCCGCCTTCGATCACGAGGGCCGGGTTGCCGTCGCCGGCATGTTCGCCAAAACAGCTCAGTGCACGAATCTGCATGCGTTTCTCCTTGTCGAGCGGGAAGTCTCGGTTATACTGTGTTTTTATACAGTATTGCCGGTTTGTCCAGCATTGTATCCCGTTCGCCCATACCCTGCCGATGACCGATCCGCTTTCTCCGCCACCACAGGTTTTGCCTCCGTATGCGGAGCTGTTCTGCCTGTCGAACTTCTCCTTCCTCGAAGGAGCCTCGCATGCGGAGGAACTGGTGGCGCGCGCGGTCCAACTCGATTATTTTGCCCTGGCACTGACCGACGAATGCTCGCTGGCCGGGGTGGTGCGCGCCCATGCCGAGGCCAAGAAGGCCGGCCTGCACCTGGTGATCGGCGCCCACTTCCACCTGAAGCACGCGGACGGCAGCCCGGCGCTGTCGCTGGTGCTGCTGGCCAAGAACCGTAACGGCTACGGCAACCTTGCGGAGCTGATCACCCTGGGCCGCACCCGCAGCGAGAAGGGGACCTACTTCCTCACCCCGGACGACCTGGCCCGGCCCGTGCCTGCGTACGCGCACCTGAAGCACATGCCCGACTGCCTGGCGATCCTGCTCCCCGCTTATCCCTCGCACGAAGCAGCGGACGTCGACCGCCTGCACGGGCAAGCCGCCTGGATGGCGAGCACCTTCCCGGGCCGCGCCTGGCTCGGTCTGGTCCTGCTGCACCGCGCCTTCGACGAACCGCACCGCGAGGCGGTGGAAGAGGTGGGCTGGCAGCACGGCCTGCCGATCACGGCGCTCGGCCACGTGGTGATGCACGTGCGCTCACGTAAACCCCTGCAGGACACGCTCACCGCCACCCGCCTGAAGAAGCCGGTGGCCGAATGCGGTTATGGCCTGGCCCAGAACGCCGAGCAGCACCTGCGGTCGCGCCTGCGCCTGGCCAACATCTACGGCCGCGAGGCATTGGCCGAGACGCTGCGCATCGCGCGCCTGTGCACCTTCTCGCTGGATGAGCTGCGCTACGAATATCCCGACGAAGTGATCCCGCCCGGCATGGATGCCACCAGCTTCCTGCGCCAGGAAACCTATGTCGGCGCGCACCGGCGCTTCCGCGAGGGCATTCCGGCCAAGGTGCAGGCGCAGGTCGAGCACGAACTGCAGCTCATCGCCGAGATGAAGTACGAACATTACTTCCTCACCGTATACGACATCGTGCGCTTCGCACGCTCGCAACATATCCTGTGCCAGGGGCGCGGCTCGGCCGCCAATTCCGCGGTGTGCTACTGCCTCGGCATCACCGAGGTCGACCCGGCGCGCGCCAGCCTGCTGTTCGAGCGCTTCATCTCGAAGGAGCGCAACGAGCCGCCCGATATCGACGTCGACTTCGAGCACCAGCGCCGCGAGGAAGTCATCCAGTACATCTATGCGAAATACGGGCGCGAGCGGGCGGCGCTGGCGGCGGTGGTGATCAGCTACCGTCCCAAGAGCGCATTGCGCGACAGCGGGCGTGCGCTCGGCATCGACCTGGCCATCGTCGAGAAGGTGGCCAAGACCCACCACTGGTTCGACAGCCGCGCCGACCTGCTGGGACGCCTGGCGGAGGCGGGACTGGACCCGGAGTCGCGCCTGGCGCAGCAGTGGGCCACCCTGGCCGACAAGCTGCTGAACTTCCCGCGCCACCTGTCGCAGCACCCGGGCGGCTTCGTCATCGCGCGCGGCAAGCTGTCGCGCCTGGTGCCGATCGAGAACGCCACCATGGCGGACCGCAGCGTCATCCAGTGGGACAAGAACGACCTGGAGGAACTCGGCCTGATGAAGGTCGACGTGCTGGCGCTGGGCATGCTGTCGATGATGCGGCGCGGCCTCGAACTGGTGGGCCAGCGCTACGGCAACCTGTTCGAGATGCAGGACATCCCGCCCGACGACAAGGCGACCTACGACATGATCTGCGCGGCCGACACCGTGGGTGTGTTCCAGATCGAGTCGCGCGCCCAGATGAGCATGCTGCCGCGCATGCGCCCGCGCCGCTTCTACGACCTGGTGATCGAGGTGGCCGTGGTGCGCCCCGGCCCGATCCAGGGCGGCATGGTGCATCCGTACCTGCGGCGCAGGCAGGGCCTGGAACCGATCCATTATCCGAGCTCCGAGATGAAAGTGGCGCTGGAGCGCACGCTGGGCGTGCCGATCTTCCAGGAGCAGGTGATGCAGGTGGCGATCCTGGGCGCCGGCTTCACGCCGGGCGAAGCCGACCAGCTACGCCGCGCGATGGCGGCCTGGAAGCGCAAGGGCGGGCTCGAAAAATACTACGACCGCATCGTGCGCGGCATGCTGGAACGCGGCTACACGCTGGCGTTCGCGGAAGCGATCTTCAGCCAGATCCAGGGCTTCGGCGAATACGGCTTCCCCGAATCGCACGCGGCCAGCTTCGCGCTGCTGGCCTATGCCAGTTCCTGGCTCAAGTGCCACGAGCCCGCGGCATTTCTCTGCGCGCTGCTCAACAGCCAGCCGATGGGCTTCTACAGCCCCTCGCAGCTGGTGCAGGACGCGCGCCGCCACGGCATCGAGGTGCGCCCTGGCGACGTCGCCATCAGCGGCTGGGACTCGACCCTGGAAGAGTTCGACCCGGTCGACCGGTCGCGCCAGCCCGCGGTGCGCCTGGGTCTTTGCTTGCTGCGCGGGCTGAAACAGGAAGTGGCCCTGCGCATCGAGATGGCGCGTGCGGTGCGCCCCTTCGAGAGCGTGGCCGACCTGGCGCGCCGCGCCCAGCTCGACCGCGGCGACCTGCAGGTGCTGGCCGGCGCCAATGCGCTGCAGTCGCTGGCCGGGCACCGGCGCGAAGCGCTGTGGCAGGCGGTAGGGGCGGTACCCGACCGCGACCTGCTGCGCCCGACCACGCCGCAGGAGGTACTGCCGCAGTTGGCGGCGCCGACCGAAGCCGACGAGATCGTGGGCGACTACCGCGCCCAGGGCCTGACACTGGGCCGCCATCCGCTGGCGCTGCTGCGTGAGCAGTTGCTGGCCAAGCGCTTCATGCCGGCCTCGGTTCTTGCCGACTATGCCGACGGCCAGCTGGCGCGCGCCTGCGGCCTGGTGACGGTGCGCCAGCGGCCCGGGACGGCCAAGGGCGTTCTGTTCATGACGCTCGAGGACGAGACCGGGAACATCAACGTGATCGTCTGGCCCACGCTGGTGGAGCAGCAGCGGCGCGAGGTGCTGGGTGCCCCGCTGCTGGGGGTGTACGGCATCTGGCAGAAGCAGGGCGAGGTGCGGCACCTGGTGGCCAAGCGGCTGGTGGACATGTCGCATTTGCTCGGGAAGCTGCGCGCGCCGAGCCGGGATTTTTGTTAACATCCCGGATGACATGCGCGCTCGCCAGGCCACCACCAGGACGTTTTGGGAACAGCGTCGACGTGTTATCGTGCGCCGGTAACACTGCGCTCCGGCGCATCCTGCTGTCGCGTTAACTGAAGAAAGGCTTGGTTTGGGTAGTAGAAAGCGCTCGGCGTTTCCCCGGAAGGAAAAAATCATCGGCTGGCTCCTCGTCCTGCTTGCCTTGCCTCTCGGGTTCTTCACCTTCACGAGGTGCATGGACAAGCTGGCCTCGACGTCGTGGCCGGTCGCGCATGCCGAAGTCTCGACAATCGATCTGCGCAAGCGGGTCAAGTCCGGCGCATGGTGTATCGAGTTGCGCTACCACTACCGCGTCGGTGAGCATCGTTTCTCGTCCACCAGATTGTCGTTGACGACCAGGGTAGCCTGTTATCGGGACAAGCAGGTCGCCGATGCCCTGTTCAGACGATTCCAGCCGGGCGCCGGCATTGCGATCCGCTACGATCCCTCTGACCCGGAAACATCGATCGTGTATCTTGATGATGTGGATTTTTCAGACTTTATTTTCTTGATACTGACGGCCGCTTTTCTGGGCGCCGGGATCATCTTGATCAAGGGCACTGCACGGAGATGAAGCACCTGATCCTGGTACAGCTATTCACCGCCGCTATCCTGTTCGCGGTCTCCGTCGGCGCCTACGCCGCCGGCCCGACGCACGCCGCATTGCGCGACAAACTATTGAACATGGCCGCCAGCGACCAGGAAGTCCGCCAGCTCGCGCGCAAGGGTGACTTCAGCCGCTGGACCGCCGTCGACGACGCCAACCGCTCGCGCCTGAAGCAGATCGTCGCGCAGCTTGGCTGGCCGACGGTCGCGATGGTCGGCCAGGACGGCGCCACGGCCGCCTGGCTGATCGCCCAGCACGCGGACCGGGACCAGGCCTTCCAGCGCGAGGTGCTGGCCTTGATGGAGCCCCTGGTGCGGCAAGGGCAGGCATCCGGGACGAATTTCGCCTACCTGTACGACCGTACCCACTATCCGCAACGCTTCGGCACCCAGGGCAGTTGCGTCAGCAGGACCGAGTGGCAGCCTTTCGAGATCGAGGATATCGCCAGGGTCGACGAGCGCCGGAGTGCGCTCGGCCTGCCGCCGCTTGCCGAGTATGCGAAACTGTTCAAGGAAGGCTGCGCCAATCCCCATATGAGCTTGCACAGCGCTTCGCACCCCAAGCGGACAGTCGCCATCCCCCAATGAACCAGGACGAACAGAGCACATGGATAAACGGACGGCATGGGTGGTGATGGGCGTCAGCGCCTGCGGCAAGAGCGACATCGGCACCCGGCTGGCGCAGGCGCTCGGTGCGCCCTTCATCGAGGGCGACCGCTTCCATCCGCCGGAGAACGTGGCCAAGATGTCGGCCGGGATCCCGCTCGACGACGAAGACCGGGGCGGCTGGCTGCAGGCATTGCGCGCCGAGATCGAGCGGGCATGGCAGACCGATCCGGTAGTCGTGCTGTCGTGCTCCGCGCTCAAGCGCGCCTACCGCGACGTGCTGCGCGGTGATGACGGCGACGTGCGCTTCGTGCACCTGCATGGCGATCGCGATCTCATTGCACAGCGCATGGCGGCGCGCAGCGGGCACTTCATGCCGGTATCGCTGCTCGACAGCCAGCTGCGCACCCTCGAACCGCTCCAGCCGGATGAACGCGGCGTCACGCTCGACGTGCGCGAGCCGCCGCAGCGCCTGGTGGAGCAGGTCATGGCCACACGCGGCGCTTCCTGAAACGTCTCGTTACACAGTCCTTGCTACGCCGTGGTTTTGTGATGGTTTTTGCCAGGCCACATCTGCTACGCTCGCGGAAATATTTCACTTTTGAAAGAGATTCCATGGCAATCAAGCAGCAGTGGACCATCCTCCTGGCACTGGCCGCATCCGGCGCATCCGCTGTCGAGGCGCCGATCCAGAGCGTCACCCTGTATCCGGGCAGCGCCACGGTGGAGCGCCTGGTCCAGGTAACGCCGGGCATGACCCAGGTCGAGATCACCGGCCTGCTGGCCAATTTCAATACCGACACCGTGCGCCTGCAGGCCGATCCGGGCATCCAGGTCGGGCAGGTGCTCACGCGCGACCAGCGCGCCGTCGACAGCCCGAGCCCGCGCGCAGCGGAACTGGAAGCAAAGATCCAGGCGCTGCAGGACCAGGTCGCGCTGGTCGATGCCGAGATCAAATCGTCCCAGATGGTGCAGGGCTACCTCGAGCGCCTCGGCGGCGGCGACAACGGGCCGGGACGTGCCGCGGGCGACCCCAAGGCATTGCTGGGGACCCTGGACGCGATCCGCAAGGGCGGCAGCGAAGCCCTGGCGCGCATGCACGAGGCCGAGGTGAAGAAGCGTGGGCTGACCAGGCAGCTGGAGGCCCTCAAGGGCGATCTCGCCAAGGTCCAGGCCAGCACGCGCGACAGCCGCAGCATGACGGTGGCGGTCGCGGTGCGCCAGCCCGGCAAGATCCTGCTGTCCTACCAGGTCAACCGCGCCGGCTGGAAGCCGACCTATCGCGCCACGCTGGACTCGAACACGTCCACGGTGGAGCTGGAGCGCATGGCGGCGATTTCGCAAAAGACCGGCGAGGACTGGAGCAAGGTCAGGCTGCGCCTGTCGACCGGCCAGCCGAACCTGACTGCCTATGCGCCCGATCCCTTCCCGTGGCTGCTGACCCACCGGCCGCCGCAGGACGTGCAGGCAGCGATCAACGTTCGACATGAATATGCCCGGCGCATCGCGCCGGCCGCACCGCCGCCGGCGCCGTCCCCTGTGATGGTCACCGGTTCGCGCGTCGCCGCCGACGACTACATCGCGCCGGTCATCGAGACGCAGGGCAGCTTCACGACCGAATTCGAGGTGCCTGCCCGGGTCGACCTGGCATCGGATGGCCGCGAGATCTCGGTCGGCCTGGCCAAGCAGAACCTGGCCGTCAAGCAGCTGGTGCGCATTGCCCCGCGCGACCACAAGGATACGGCGGTGCTGACCATCGATGCGGCGCGGCCCGACGGCGTCTGGCTGCCGGGCCAGGTGCAGCTGCGCCGCGACGGTTCCTACGTGGGCGCACTGCACTGGGATCCCCAGGCCAGCGAGCGCTTCAACATGGCCTTCGGGCGCGACCCGCTGGTGCGCGTGAGCACCGAGCGCGGCAACGAGAAATCGGGCGAAGCGGGCTTCTTCAACCGCGAGAACCAGAAGCGCATCGCCGACACCTATGTGGTGACGAACCTGCACCGCCAGCCGATCGATATCCTGGTGCTCGAGCCGACCCCGGTCAGCCAGTCGGACAAGATCAGCGCCAGGATCTCCCTGGATCCGGAACCGACCGTGAAGGACTGGCAGCAGCGGCGCGGCGTGGTCGGCTGGGAGCGCACGCTCAAGCCGAACGAGACCGCCCGCTTCAACGTCGACTACGTGATCGACTATCCGAAGGAGGGGACGGTACAGGGCCTTCCGTAAGGCGGCATGCACGATCCCCCCAGCCGTGGGGCTGCCATCGACCGCGAACCCCGGCTATCTTGTCGCCTATTGACAAGAAACAGCCGGCGCCCGCGCTACTCGCTGCATCATGGGTCGGCCATTATCGGGAACCGAGCACATGATCTCACCTCTTCACAAAGCCTGCGCCGCCGCCGTGCTGCTGGCCCTGGCCATGCCTGCCGTGCAGGCGGCACAGAACAATCCGCACCAGCCAGCGGCGAACGCCACGGCACAAGGCAAGTACATCGAGCGCGGGCGCTACCTGGTCAAGGTCGGCGGCTGCAACGACTGCCATACCGCCGGCTATGGCATGAGCGCCGGCAAGGTGCCCGAGAAGGACTGGCTGCAGGGCGACCAGCTGGGCTGGCGCGGCCCCTGGGGCACGACCTACCCGACCAACCTGCGCCTGTCGATGAATGCGCTCGGCGAGGACGAGTGGATCAGGATGGCGCAGACCATGCAGGCGCGCCCGCCGATGCCCTGGTTCACGCTGCACCAGATGGACAAGGAAGACCTGCGCGCGATCCACCGCTTCGTGCGCCATCTCGGCCCGGCCGGCAAGCCGGCGCCCGCCGCGCTCGCTCCGGGAGTGGCCCCGAAGGGTCCGGCGATCCTGTTCCCGGCGCCGCCAGGCAAATAAGCGATCACACGGCGGCGTGCCGGATACAAGCTCCGGCACCCGCCCTGCCTTGTTAAGGTGACTGCGGCGCCACAGGTGCAGCAGTGCCGTCCTCCACGGCCGGCGCCGGTTCGGCAAACTCCGCGTACACCCAGTCGCCGCCGGCGCGCACCACGCCCTCGGGCGGCGTGCGCTCGCGCTGCGGCGTCTTCGCCAGCGCCACGCGCATGTAGTCGACCCATACCGGCAAGGCCAGCGTGGAGCCGAATTCGTGACTCCCCAGCGAGCGCGGCTCGTCGTAGCCCATCCAGGCCACCGCCACCACATTGGCGCCATAGCCGGCGAACCAGCCGTCGATGGCGTTGCTGGTGGTGCCGGTCTTGCCCGCCAGGTCGGTGCGGTTCAAGAGACGCGAGGCCTGGGCGCCGGTGCCGAAGCGCGCCACGTCGCGCAGCATGCTGTCCGCGATGAAGGCATTGCGGGCATCCAGCACGCGCGCGCTCTCCTGGAGCGGGCGCGGCTTGCCGCTCTCGAATAGCAGCTTGCCGTCGCGGTTGTGGATCGTCATGCCCAGGCTGGGCTCGACCCGGTAGCCGCCGTTGGCCAGCACCGCGTAGGCGCCGGCCATCTGCAGCGGCGTCACCGCGCCGGTGCCGAGCGCCAGGGTCAGGTTGCTGGGATGACGCGCCATGTCGAAGCCGAAGCGCCCCAGGTGTTCGCGCGCATAGTCGACGTCGAGCGCGCGCAGCATGCGCACCGTCGGCACGTTGCGCGAGTGCGTGAGCGCATGGCGGATCGTCACCGGACCCTCGAACAGGCCGTCGTCGTTACGCGGCGACCAGTTGGCATAGGCCTTCTCGTTCGAAAAATCGAGCGGTTCGTCGAGGATGGTCGTGCCCGGGAAGAAGCCGCGCTCCAGCGCCGCTGAATACACGAAGGGCTTGATGCTCGATCCCGGCTGGCGCCAGGCCTGCGTCACGTGATTGAGTTTCTGCAGCTGGTAGTCGACCCCGCCCACCATGGCGCGCACCAGGCCGGTCTGGGCATCGAGCGCGACGAAGGCCGAGGCCACCTGCGGCAGCTGGGTGATGGCCCAGCCATCCTTGCCACTGGGGGCGATGCGCACTACCGCCCCCGGCGCCAGCTTGAGGCCGGCCTTGGCGGAAGGCAGGAGGGCAGGGGCGGCGAAGGCGAGCCCGCCGGCCTTGATCTCGATGGTGTCGCCGTCGCGGGTAACGACGCGCACCCGCTTGGGCGACGCCGCCAGCACCACGGCGGGCGTGAAGCCGCTGACCGCGGGGCGCTTCTGCAGGGCCTCGTTGACCGCCTCTTCGCGCTCTTGCTCCGCTTTCGGCAGCGTGATGCGCGCTTCCGGTCCGCGGTAGCCATGGCGGCGGTCGTAGGCGATGGCGTTGCGGCGCACCGCCTCGTAGGCCGCTAGCTGCTCGGCCGCGTTGATGCTGGTGGTGACCGTGTAGCCGTGCTCGTAGGCCGCCTGCCCGAAGCGTGCATGGGCGGCCTGGCGCGCCAGCTCGGCGACGTATTCGGCGCCCGCACCCGGGCCGCCGCCGTCGCGTCGCACGCGCAGCGGTTCGGCCAGCGCCTGGCGGTACTGCGCCTCGGTGATCTTCCCCAGCGCCAGCATGCGCTTGAGGACCACCTGCTGGCGCTGCTGCGCGCGCTCCGGATTGGCCACCGGGTTGTGGCGCGACGGGTTCTGCGGCAGGCCGGCCAGCATCGCGGCCTCGGCCAGGCTCAGGCTCGACAAGGGCTTGCCGAAATAGGTGCGCGCCGCGCTGGCGAAGCCGTAGGAACGCTGGCCCAGGTAGATCTGGTTCATGTAGACCTCGAGGATCTGGTCCTTGGACAGGGCCTGCTCGATCTTGTAGGCCAGGGCGACCTCGGTCAGCTTGCGCGGCAGGGTCTTGTCGCGCGACAGGAAGAAGTTGCGCGCCACCTGCATGGTGATGGTGGAGCCGCCCTGGCGGAAACTGCCGAGCGACGCCAGGTTGGCCTTGGCGGCGCCCAGCGCGCGGATCCAGTCGATGCCGCTGTGCTCATAGAAGCGAGAGTCCTCGATCGCCAGCACGGCGGCCTTCATCAGGGGAGGGATCTTTGCGATCGGCACGAAGTCGCGCCGTTCAAGGCCGAACTCGCCGATCAGGACCTTGTCGGCCGAGTACACCCGCAGCGGGATCTTCGGCCGGTAGTCGGTCACGGCGCTGATGTCGGGCAGCGGCACTTCGTCCAGGACACCGGCGCGCGCGGGCAGGGCGGCCGGCAGCAGCAGGGCGGCAAATACGGCGGCACGCGTCGTCGGGCGGAGCGGGAATGGCTGGTACATGGGGTTCGTCTGGGTTGGGTTGAAGGCGGCGCCGATCATAGCGCCCTTGCCTGGCGGGCGCATCTGCAACCGGGAAGGTAGCGCCGCCTGCCTTGGGTGGGCTCAGCTGGCGCTACCCTTGCCTGGTGCCGCGATCCGCGCCAGCATGCAGTCCAGCGCATGCCCATACTGTTCGCGCATGGCGTCCAGCTGTTGCCGGTCGCCGCGCGCCGCGCACAGGGCCAGGCCGCTGCCGTGCGTGTGGTCGACCAGGATGTCGCGCCACAGCAGGTAGTCCGGCGTGAGCGCCGACAGCAGCAGGGTGAGGCGCTCGGTGATCGCGCGGGTATTTCCGGCGAAGGCGGCCGGCTCGGCGAAGATGGCCAGGGTCAGCTGCGGATGCCGTGCGACGGCGTCGTGGTAGCGGGTGAGCAGGGCGCGGATCTCCGCAAGTCCGCCGGCCGGGGAGGGGGCGTGGTCAGGCACCGCGGCATAGACGTGGTCCGACAGGGCCTGCAGCAGCTTGCCGCGGTCGCCGACGTGGTGGTAGAGGCTCATCGGGGTGACGCCAAGCCGCGCCGCCAGCGCGCGCATGCCGAAGCCGGCGCCGTCCTCATCGAGCAGGGCGAGCGCGGCGGAAAGGATCTCGTCGCGCGTCACGCCTTCGCCACGGGCAGGGCGTCCACGTGGCCGCGTCATGGCAGGCTTATTTGACAAAGCGGTAGGTAGACTGGACCAGCCCCGAAGGGAAGCTGCGGCTGGCGACGAGGGCCAGGTCCAGGTCGCGCGGCAAGGCCCCGAACAGCGGCCGGCCGGCGCCGATCAGGACCGGCACGGTGCTGAGCACCATGTCCTCGACCAGCCCGGCGCGGATGAAGGACTGCACCAACTGCCCGCCATCGACATACACCCGATGTACACCCTGGGATGCGAGTTCCGCCATGGCCTGTGTCGGCGCGGCGTCCGAGAAGCGAACTTTTCCGCGCAGCGCCTCCGGTACCGGCGCGCCCGCCAACTGCTTCGACAGCACCAGCACCGGCCGGTCATAGGGCCAGGAATCGAAGCCCAGCACCTTCTCGTAACTGCCGCGTCCCATCACGATGACGTCCTTGTCGGCGATGAAGTCGCCGTAGCCATGGTCTTCGTCCGGGGCGTCGCGCTGCAGCAGCCAGCCGATGTCGCCGTCCGGACGCGCGATGTAGCCGTCGAGGCTGGTGGCAATGAAGACGTGTGCAGAGATCAAGGCAGACTCCTTATTTATACGGTGTATATATTAACCGAAAATCCGAAATGCCTTGTGTGCTCAGTCCAGCCCCAGCCACTTGCGGTAGGAGCCGTAGTGGTGCACCACGAAGCCTCCGAACGAGGGCATGCTGCCGACGGCAGCGCGGGTCTCGTCCAGTTCGCGCTCGAGGTCCGGCTCGCGCAGGTGGTGAAAGGACACTTTCTTGATTGCGTTGGGCATGGTCTCGACGCCGATCAGCACGCGGCGCCCTATGGTCTCGCCGTACTGCAGCTCGTCCATCGCATGGCTGACGATGCCGTCGCCGCCTTCGGCGCGGTCGCGGTAGTCCATCAGCGCTACGTAGTCGTAGGTGTCCTGCACGTGCTGGCTCACCGGCTTGCGCCTGCCTTTCCACTCCAGCTGGATGCCGTCCAGCCAGAATGGAATCGCCGGCCCGACCGGCAGCGACTGGCCGGAGGCACGTACGGTGCGCATCAGCGCGTCCGACATGTCGAGGAAACCGGCCAGCAATTCCATCTTGCGCGCCGACCATTCCGGCAGGATGTGCGGTTCGATGTCGACATTGACGCCGTCGAAGCGCTCTTCCGGCGCCGCCGTGCGGTTGTAGTCGAGGACGCGCTGCAGCATTGCCACCGCGTCCGCATGGTGCCTGGGCAGCACGTAGCGTTCGGTGTGCAGGTAGGCGGAGCCGAGCAGGGCGTAGACCCGCAGGCCCGAGGCATGCAGGCGCCGGACCAGGCGTCGGTACTGGGCCGGGTTCGACACGATCGGGTTGCCGCCACCGAAGGCGTCGGCATACAGGAACACGGTCTGCACCGACTTCGACTTCAGGAAGGCGATCGCGCGTTCCGCCGCGGCCGGCTGCTGCAGCATGGCGCTGCTGTCTTCTTCCCAGGTCCAGATCGCGCGCGGAGCGGCTGCATCGGAGGCATGGGCGGCACCGCCGGCGCAGGCCAGCATCAGCGCCAGGCAGGCGAGGGTATGCTTCACAGTTTCAGTTCCACGTGGTATTGACCGACGCCGATCGCGCGGCCGGTGTCGGGATGGGAGGGGATTACGGAAATGTAGTAGGTGCCGGACGGGAGGCGCGGCAGGTTCGCGCGCAGCGTGATCGAGGCCGACTCGCCTGCGCCCAGCCGGCGCGCCTCGCCGGTGGTTTCGCCGATCTCGACACCATGCGCGTCGGCGATGACGAGCAGCGGCGCAAAGGCGCGCGACTCGGTGGCGGCGCTGTTGCTGAAGGTGGCTTCGATCGCCAGGCGCTTGGCGTCGGGACGCGGGCGCAGGCCGCGCACGGCGACGTCACCGGCCTGCTGTACCAGCGGCGTGCCGTGCAGGCTGCGCTCGCCGCCCCAGCCGGCGAGCGCTCCGCCTTCGGGCGCCAGCGCCGTGCTGGTACCAGCCTGGCGATTCGCCTTCAGGAAGGCGTGGAACTGGGCCTGCGCCAGCGACAGCGCCGCCGGATTATCGGCGCGCTCGGTTTCCATGCCGTCGCCGAGCATGTACAGATTGCCTTGCGCGAGATAGGCCGTGCCGGAGATGAAGTCGCTCATCTCGGTCTTGGTCTGCTTGAGCGGGATCGCGTGCAGGTTGCGGAAGCTCTTCTCGGTGTCGAGCCCGGTGCCCAGCCAGGTGACCTGGCGCGGGGCCTTCAGGCCATAGTCCTTCGACAGCCAGGCCAGCAGCGAGGGAGCGATGTCGAACTGCGAGGACACCGACTTGACCGACCCTGGGGCCTTGAGCAGGGGGGAATGGATGATCAGCGGCACGTGGTAGCGCTCGATGCGGGTGTCCATCGGCAGCTCGGGCAGGCGGTGGTCGCCGGTGATGACGAACACGGTGTTGGCGTAGCCGGGCAGGGTCGAGGCCTTCTCGAAGAACAGGCGCAGCGCGTCATCGGTGTACAGGATGCTGGCGAACACCTCGCGCTGGGCGCGGTATTCCGGCCGCTCGCGCAGCCCCAGGCGCGCCACGTGCGCATCGACCCGCTGCAGGTAGGCGTCCTTGCCGGGGAAGGTGAAGGGCGTGTGCATGCTGGTGGTCTGGATGATGGTGGCGTAGGGCGTCGCCCTGGCTGCCGCTTCGCGGCGCAGCGCCATGTCCATCAGGTCGCGGTCGGCATAGCCCCAATCGTTGGCGCGCTCTGCATCCGGGCCGTAGTCCTTCTCGCTGACGATGCTGTCCACACCCTGGCGGCGCAGGAACAAACCTTCGTTGTCGAACTCCATGTTCGAGCCCGAGTAGAAGCGCAGGTCGTAGCCCTGTCCCTTCAGGATGGACAGGAGCGAATCGTGCCGCGGCATGCGCTCGCCCAGCGCGGCCAGGCCGTGTTCGCCGAAGGGCAGCGAACCGAAGATCGTGGTCAGCACGCCGAAAGTGCGGCCCTGGCCGGCCAGGAAGTTTTCGAAGTAGAGGCTGCGTCCTGCCAGCTCGTCGAGGAAGGGCGTGAAGCTGCCCAGGCGTGCCCCGGGACCGGAAAAGCTGCGGCCCAGGCCTTCGACGATCACGAACACCAGGTTCGGCGGCGCGTCGGCGCGGCGCAGCAGCGGTCCGAGGGTATCGGGTGTGCGCTCGGCACGCAGGAAGGGGTAGTGCGGGTCCTTGCCGTCCCACGGCGCCTGGCCCTGCAACGTCCCGTGGTCGCTGGCCTGCGTCGCCTGGCCGCGCAGGCCGGCCAGGTTGCTGTCGGCGAAAAAGGCGGCCTTGTTGATGACGAAGCCCAGGTCGGCGTCGGTGTGCACCACGGCCGGCACCATGCGCGCCGGCAATAAGGCGAAGGCCGCGAGGCTGGCCGCCAGCGCGATACCCGCCATGCGCCCGCTGGCGCGCGGCCACAGTTCATGCCGTGACAGCAGGAGCACGCCCCACAATACACCCAGGCCGAGCACCAGGGCGGCCAGCAGCAGCGGGCTGGCCTGCCAGCCGCTGGCCATGACGGTCGCGACTTCGTCGCCGCTGTAGGCGAACAGGTCGGCGCCGAGCGGCACGCCCGCCACCCAGTGGTACTGCAGCAGCGCCGCATCGGCGCACAGCAGCGCACTCCACAGTGTACCCAGGCAGGCGATGCGCAGGCGCTGCGAGGCGATGAAGGCCAGCGGCAGGGAGCCGAGCAGGAACACGAAGCCGTAGCGCAGCAGCGACAAGGTGTCGTTGCCGATGCCGACGCCAAACAGGGTCGAGTGCGGCACGCCGGCGGCTGCGGCATGGATGGCCTCGGCGATGCGCAGGCACAGCCAGGCCAGCATCAGCGCGGGCAGCGACGACAGGGTGAACGCGGCGGCGTCGAGGGCTGCTTCCAGTACGGCTTGCAGCCGCTGGCGGACAGGCAGGCCTTCCATGGCTTACCAGCGGCGATAGAGGCCGAGGCTCAGGCCGCGCTCGCGCGCCTCGCCGCTTCCGCTCTGGGCAAAGCTGGCGCCAACCCGCGTACCCCAGTCGCGCGACAGGTAGTGGACCCAGGTCAGGCTGCCGCCGCCCGAGCGCGCGCGGCCGCCGGTGAGCGACAGCGGGTCGTCGCTGCGGCCCCGATTGGCCGTCGCTTCGAGGTAGCTGTCGGCGTCGCCCGCGTAGTACCAGCGCGCCAGCAGGCGGTCGCCCGAGCTGTGCGAGCCTTGCGACACGATGTTCTGGTGACGCAGCTGCACGTAGAAGTTGCCGCTGTACTTGGCCAGGCTGACGCCATAGATGTTCACGCGCGAATCGAAGCCGAGCAGGTCGTCGCTCACCGAGGCTTCCCAACCGTTGCCGAGCGACTGATACAGCTCGATGCGGCCGGAATGGGCCGGGAAAAGGCGTTCGCTCGGCGCCCGCTGGTAGCGCAGGTTGGCATAGGCGCCTTGCCACAGGCTGGCATAGGCGTCGATGGCCCAGGCGCGCCCGGTCTGGTCGAAGCGGTGGGCGCGCAGCGCCTCGAAGCCGATCGAGCCGCGCTTCATGTAGTGGCGCACGCTCAGGGTCTGGTCGTTCCAGCGCGGGCCGTCGCCCACGTCCTGCCAGCTGCCGGACAGGCCGGCGGCCCAGGTGTAACCCGCGGCGATCGCGGCTTCAGGATTGCCGGTGAACGGCTGGGGCGACGGGTGCGGATGCGGCTGCAAGGCGCGCAGCGCCTGGGCATGCGCCGCCAGGGTGGCGGCATCGCCGGGACGCAGCGCGGCGGCGCGACCATAGGCCTCGGCGGCCTGCGCCGGCCGGTCCTGCCATTGGTACAGCCTGCCGAGCGCGAACCAGACGTCGGCATATTCCGGCGAGGCCTTGGCAGCGGCCGTCAGGTCGGCCTCGGCCTCGCTCCAGCGCTCCAGGCGGCTGAGCAGGATACCGCGCCCGAGCAGTACGTCCACGTTGCCCGGCGAGCGCGCTAGCAGGGCATTGTAAGCGGCCAGCGCCAGTTCGGGCTGGCCCGAGTTGGCGAGCCTGCGCGCCTCCTCGTACTGTTGTTCGAACGGGGCGGCGGCAGGCTGGACCTGGGCGACTTCGGCGGGAGGCTGCTGGTAATCGACGGGCATGGGGCGGTGAGGGAAACGGAAACGGACGGGGCCGCGGCAGGCAAAACTTTGCCCGAGCATGGATAGTGCGTCAAGGAAACAACAGGGGGGCTGCGCCCGAGTGTCGCGCAAAATCGTCAAATCATGGCCAATTTGACACGTGGATTTGCGAATTGGAAAGGATCGAAACGAAACGCCCGGCGCTTGGCCGGGCGTTTCATCATTTTTTTTACGGCAGACTCAGAAGGTTTCCCATTCCTCGGCTTCGGTATGCGCAGTGGCACGTGCACGTGCCGGCGCCGGCTTGGCCGGGCGCGCGGCGGGCTTGGCCGCCAGCGCCAGGGTGCGCGCCGGGGCGGTCGGGCTGGCGCTCGCGGTCGCGGTGCTCGCGGCCTGGGCGTCCAGCTTGAACACACCGACCACCTGGGCCAGGCGGGCCGCCTGGTCCTGCATCGAGGCCGCTGCCGCCGCCGACTCTTCGACCAGCGCTGCGTTCTGCTGGGTCACCTGGTCCATCTGGCCGATGGCCTGGTTGACCTGCTCGATGCCGCCGGTCTGTTCCTGACTGGCCGACGCAATCTCGGCCATGATGTCGGTGACGCGGCGGATCGAGGTGACTACTTGCTCCATGGTGTCGCCGGTCTGGTCCACCAGCCGGGTGCCGGCTTCGACCTTCTCGACCGAGTCGCCGATCAGGGTCTTGATCTCCTTCGCCGCGGCGGCGGAGCGCTGGGCCAGGGTACGTACTTCGGACGCCACCACCGCGAAGCCGCGGCCCTGCTCGCCGGCGCGCGCCGCTTCCACGGCCGCGTTCAGCGCCAGGATATTGGTCTGGAAGGCGATGCCGTCGATCACGCCGATGATGTCGACGATCTTCTTCGAGGAGTCGTTGATCGAGCCCATGGTGGTGATGACCTGGCCCACCACGTTGCCGGCATCGAGGGCCACGCTGGACGCAGTGATCGCCAGCTGGTTGGCCTGGCGCGCATTGTCGGCGTTCTGGCGCACCGTGGTGGTCAGTTCTTCCATCGACGCCGCGGTTTCCTCCAGCGCGCCGGCCTGCTGTTCGGTACGTGCCGACAGGTCGAAGTTGCCGGCCGAGATTTCCGCCGAGCCGGTGGCGATGGTGTCGGTGCCGCTGCGCACTTCGCTGACGATCTTCACCAGGCTGTCGTTCATGTTGCGCAGGGCGCGCAGCAGGGCGCCGGTTTCGTCCTTCGTGTCGGCTTTGATGTGGCCGGTCAGGTCGCCCGAGGCCACGGTCTCGGCGGCCTGCACGGCGGCATGGATCGGGCGGGTGATGCCGGTGGTGAGCAGCCACGACAGGGCGGCGCCGAGCAGCACCGCGCCGGCGGCCAGCACGCTGATGACGGTGCTGTTGTGGCGCGCGCTCTCGTCGATCGCCTTGGCGGTCTGGTCGATGCTGCTGCGCTGCATGAGCACCAGCTCGTGCAGCAAGTCCTGGTACTTCTGCGCCGCCGGCGTGAAGCCCTGCTCGAGGATGCGCGCGGCTTCCTCGGCATTGCCGTCGGCCTTGGCCTTGACCGCGCCGTCGCGCGAGGCGCTGTAGGTCTTGCGCTGTTCCAGGATCTTGGCGAACAGCGCCTTTTCCTTTTCGCCCGCGATCAGCGGCTCGATCTGCTTGAGCAGTTCGGCTGCCTTCTTGACCGAGGCGGCGGCATCTTCCTTGAAGTAGGGGCCGAGTTCCGGGTCGGCGCTCTTGACGATCGCGGCGGTGCGGCGGATCGAGGCGAAATTCAGGCTGTACCAGTCGGTGATCAGGCGCTCCTTGGTCAGGGGCGCCGCCATCATGTCGCGGGTCGACGCCGCCACGTCGTTCATGCGCGAGATGCCGGCCACGGCGATCAAGAGCGTCATCGCCAGGATCACGGCAAAGCCGAGACCGAGGCGTCGTCCAATGCGAATATTCGAGATGAAACCCATTACAGCGTCCTTGTGGTATTCGAGGGTGGCGTGAACGCCGGCGGCTGCAGGCGACGTTGAAGGCGTGGCACGTGCGGCGCGTAGGAATAGTCCGACATCACTTGAGGGGACGGATTTTACGTGTAAATCAATTCTCTGTAGAAATAAAAAATGAAAATGAGAAATTTTTACGACACTTTTGTTACGTAGAACTACCCATGTTAATTGTTAAATATTGCCGCATGGAAATGCGTCTGTTATGGTTCCGGCCCCGATGATTGCCAGTACAGTCCATCGGAGTCGCCTCCGTTCCCCCGTTTTTCGAGAAGATCCATGAAACAATCCGCCCGTCTCATCCGACAACTCCTGCTGGCCGGTGCCTTCGCCGCCAGTTCCGCCCACGCCGCCGGTCTGCCGCCGGAAATGCGCGCCCAGCTCGACAAGATGTTCCCGTCGGTCGAAGCCCTGTACCAGGACCTGCACCGCACGCCGGAACTGGCCTTCCAGGAACACCAGACCGCGAAGAAGCTCGCCGAGCGCGCCAAGGCGCTGGGCTTCGACGTGACCACCGGCGTCGGCGGCACCGGCGTGGTGGCGATCCTGAAGAACGGCCCCGGCCCGACCGTGATGCTGCGTACCGAAATGGACGGCCTGCCGGTCCAGGAAAAGACCGGCCTGCCGTTCGCCAGCGCCCACACCCAGAAGAACGCGGCCGGCGAAACCGTGTCGACCATGCACGCCTGCGGCCACGACGTCCACATGTCGGCCTGGTACGCGACCGCCAAGCTGATGGCGGACAACCGCAAGGCCTGGAGCGGCACCCTGATGCTGGTCGGCCAGCCGGCCGAAGAGCCGCTGACCGGCGCCCTCGCCATGCTCAAGGACGGCCTGTTCACGCGCTTCCCGAAGCCTGACTACGCGCTGTCGATGCACGACGAAGGCACGCTGCCGGCCGGCCACGTGGGCTACCGCGCCGGCCCGTTCCGCGCCTCGGCCGACACGGTCACCATCACCATCCACGGCCAGGGCGGCCACGGCGCCACCCCGCACGAGACGCGCGACCCGGTCGTGATGTCGGCGCGTATCGTGATGGCGCTGCAGACCCTGGTCTCGCGCGAGAACAACCCGGCCGACCCGGTCGTGATCACCGTCGGCAGCATCAACGGCGGCACCCAGGCCAACGTGGTGCCGGACCAGGTCAAGCTGATGCTGACGGTACGTACCTTCCGTCCGGAAGTGCGCCAGCGCGTGCTGGCCAGCATCGCCCGCGAAGTAAAGGGCGAAGCCATCGCGGCCGGCGCACCGAAGGAGCCGACCATCGACGTCAAGCCGGGCCCCTTCCCGGTGTTCAACGATCCGGAACTGACCGCGCGCGCCGTCGCCGCAATCAAGGGCTCCATCGGCGAGCAGAACGTGAGCGAGATGCCGGCCAAGATGACCTCGGAAGACTTCGCCCACTACGGCCAGGCCGGCGTCAAGGCCATCCTGCTGCACGTCGGCGCCGTCGAGCCGGGCAAGCTGGCCGCCGCGCGCCAGGCCGGCAAGTACCCGCCGGGCACCCACTCGCCGCAGTGGGCGCCGGACTTCAAGCCGACCGTGACTTCCTTCATCGCGGCCGAAACCGCGGTGCTGCTCGACCTGATGAAGCCGGGCGCAAAGTAATCCCTGCGTAGCAAATGAAAAGGCCGGGCCCTGTCATGCACAGGGCCCGGCCTTTTTTTACCTTTTTTACCAAATGGTCAGGAAATCAGCAGCTTTCCGATTCCTGCGCCGCCTGCGAGCGAACGGGGCGCCGCCGCCGGTGCGGCCGCCTGCGCATCGAGCCTGAACACGTTCACCATGCCGGCCAGGCGCGCGGCCTGGTCCTGCAGGGCGCTAGCTGCGGCAGCCGATTCCTCCACCAGCGCGGCGTTCTGCTGGGTCGATTCGTCCATCAGGCCGATGGCCTGGTTGACCTGCTCGATGCCGTGGATCTGTTCCTGACTGGCCGACGCAATCTCGGCCATGATGTCGGTGACGCGGCGGATCGAGGTGACTACTTGCTCCATGGTGTCGCCGGTCTGGTCCACCAGCCTGGTGCCGGCTTCGACCTTCTCGACCGAGGCGCCGATCAGGGTCTTGATCTCCTTGGCCGCCGCCGCCGAGCGCTGGGCCAGGGTGCGCACTTCGGACGCCACCACCGCGAAGCCGCGGCCCTGTTCGCCGGCGCGCGCCGCTTCCACGGCCGCGTTCAGGGCCAGGATATTGGTCTGGAAGGCGATGCCGTCGATCACGCCGATGATGTCGACGATCTTCTTCGAGGAGTCGTTGATCGAGCCCATGGTGGTGATGACCTGGCCCACCACGTTGCCGGCATCGAGGGCCACGCTGGACGCGGTGATCGCCAGCTGGTTGGCCTGGCGCGCGTTGTCGGCGTTCTGGCGCACGGTCCCCGTGAGCTCTTCCATCGAGGCCGCGGTCTCTTCCAGCGAAGCCGCCTGCTGTTCGGTGCGGCTCGACAAATCGAGGCTGCCGGCGCTGATCTCGCCGGATGCGGTGGCGATGGTGTCGGTGCCGCTGCGCACCTCGCTGACGATCTTGACCAGGCTGTCGTTCATGTGGCCGAGGGCGCGCAGCAGGGCGCCGGTCTCGTCCTTCGTGTCGGCGTCGATGCGGCTGCTCAGGTCACCCGCGGCCACGGTCTCGGCGGCCTGCACGGCGGCGCGGATCGGGCGCGTGATGCCGCGCGTGAGCATCCACGAGAACAGCGCGCCGAGCAGCACGGCGCCCGCCGTCAGGCCGGCGATGATCATCTGGCCGCGGGTGGCGGTCGCATCGATGCCGGCAGCGGTGGCGGTGATGTGGGCGCGCTGCATCGCGACCAGTTCATGGATCGATTCCTGGTAGGCCTTGGCGGCCGGAGTGAAGGACTGATCCAGGATCTGGTCGGCCAGTTCCTGGTTGCCCTCGGCCTTGGCCTTGATGGCGTTGTCGCGCGCGGCGCCGTACAGCTTGCGCTGTTCGGTGATGCGCTTGAACAGGGCGCTTTCCTGCTCGCCCGCGATCAGCGGTTCGATCTGCTTGACCAGGTCGGCGGAGGTCTTGGCGGTGGCGGCGGCGTCTTCCTTGAAATAGCCGGTCAACGAGGGATCGCTGCTCTTGACGATGGCAGCGGTGCGGCGCACGGCAGCGAAGATCTGGGTATGCCACTCGGTGATCAGCCGTTCCTTGGTGAGCGGCGCTGCCAGGGTGTCGCGGGCGGCGCTGGAGACCTGTTCGAGGCGCCACATGCCTGAGCCGGCGATCAGGACCGCCATGACCAGGGTGAGAGTAAAGCCGACGGCCAGGCGGATGCCGATGCCGAGATTGTTAAAAGTGCGCATAACTGACTCTGCCAAACATACCGATGGGAAACAACAATTATTGCCCATTTGTAACAGTAATGCATGCTTTATCTTTACGCCGCCGGCTTGTATAGATGATTTGCAACACCCGGGCTCAGTCTGCCTGGCTGCCTGGTGCCTTGCGCAGGCGCTGGCTGCGGGCGTCTCCGCCTGGATGACTGGACGCATAGGACATTGCCTGGCGCATGAACTTGGGCAACTTGCTGGCTCGCTCGTCGAGATGGAGGAACAGGTCTGCCAGCGGCGCTGCCGGGATGCCGTTTGCCTGCAGCGCACGGGCCGCATAGTCGTCGGCCGCCAGTTCCATCTCGCGTGAATATTCCATGTTGCTCAGTACGGCAGGCAGGCCGGCGGCGACGGCGCTGAAGTCGCCGAACAGCGTGGCGGACAGGGCTGCCGTCAGCGAGGAACGCGTGATCGTGCGCACACTGTGGCGCATCTCGATATGGCCGACCTCGTGCGCCAGCACGCCGGCCAGCGCGGCCGCTGCGTTCGAGTCCAGGTCGTTGCTATTGCCCATCACCATGCGCACCATGTCGTCGGTGAGGACGATGGTCCCGTCGGGGAAGGCCAGCGCATTCGGACCCAGCTGCGGCGCGGCATGGACCTGTAGCCGCAGCGGGATGCGCGGCGCGGCCGGCTGAACCCGTTGCAGGATGCCAGCGAGCGCCGTGATCCGGTCCTCGCTCAGGCGCGAGGTCTGCAGGATGCCTTGGCGCTGCAGCAGGGCGAGCGCGTTGCGGCCGAGGGCCAGGTCGGCCGGCGGCGGCACGGCGCGCGACAGACGCTCGGCGGCGGCCGGAACGCCCCAGTGCCAGGCGGCGGCGATCAGACCCACCAGCAGGACCAGGGCGGCCAGTGCGGCCACGGTGTGTTCCTGCCAGCGCACCACCCAGGATTTGCGGTAGCCCAGCGCGGCGGCCAGTACCGGACGCATGGCGGGGTCCGCGACTTCAGCATGGGTGCCGTCGTCGAAGTACAGGACTGCGGGGGCATGCTCGAAAGGTTCGGCCAGACGCGTAGCGGCCGTGCGGTAGCTGCGCGTCGTTTCGCAGTCGCGCAGGTGGATGGCGCCGTCGCCGGCGCTCAGTTCGACCACGTGCAGGCGTGCACTGCGGCCATCGAAATAGTGTGCTGCGCTCATGTGGGTGTGAAGTCCTTTGCCGAATGCGTTACCAGGAGAGGTCGATGCCGAAGCCGTCCGCGGCTCCGTCACCGGCCGCGCCGGCGCGAGTAGCCACGTGGGCCGCGGCCGCCTCGATGTCGCCGTCCACCTCGACGTGCAGGTGCGCCAGCCGATAGCGATAGACGCTGACCACGGCGAAGGGGCGGTACAGGCCAAGCGTGAGCACGGTGAGCAGGGCGTTCTTGGTCTGCAGGCTCATGAAGTCGTACGCCGGCAGCGTCGAGCGGAAGCGGATGCCGGGGAAGCTGGTATGTGACCAGGCCAGGTTCGATACCCTCACTACGAGGTAGGGGCCCATCAGCAGGTAGACCACGTAGGTCGCCACGGCGGTGACCGCCAGGCCGATGAGCATGACTGCAATGCGGCCGCTGCCGGTGACGGCACCGACGATTCCGGCCACGAATACGGCGCTGACGACTGATGCCAGAATCAGGGCGCCGGATACCAGGTAGAAGCGGTAGAAGCGGCGTGCCTTGACCTCATAGCGGGCATGCTGGTCGCCGAACAGCAGGTGGGCATGCTGGAAGCGGCGGATCCGTGCATGCATCAGTGGCCACAGCAGGTAGAACGGCAGCGGCAGCGCGGCCAGCCAGGGCTGGCCCGGATTCAGGGCCAGCAGCACGCCAGGCGCCAGGAAGGTGAAGGCGGGCGGCAGCCAGGTCAGGTAGGCCTGGCCCACCGTGCCGTCGAAGCCCAGGCGCAGGCCGCGGTAGCTGGTGTTCCCCAGGCGGAAGCGCAGCGCGCCGCGCATCAGGTAGGGGAAGGCGAGCAGCAGGCCGGCGATGGTCACGAGTCCGAAAGTGGTCGAAAAACCGAAGGCATAGTGGTAGGCCACCAGCAGCAAGACCGACAGCATGCGGCCCACCAGCACGGCCTTCGGATTGCCGTGGAAATCGAAGCTGGCCCCGGCCAGGATGGTGTTACGGTCGAAATACTGCAAGCGGCGCACCTTGGCCCAGGCCGAATAGATGCCGAAGGTGGCCAGGGTCAGGAACAGGTTGACGACCCAGATGCGGAAGTATTCCCGGCCGTCGCCGGTAAAGCTCAGCGCCAGGGTGCGCGGCGCGGCGCTGGCGGGCGCCTCCTTGGCGAAGTCGGCAGGCGGGTCGATAAGGGTATGCATGTGGGCCGGACAAAAAAGCCCAGTATAGGTGGGCACCCCGCCAGCCCGTCAATTGATGAGGCATATTCTTGCACGGCGCCGGAAGGGGCTCTACCGGGATCCCATGCAGATGCCATCTTTTTCTCCGGCAATCGCATCCAAACGCGCCTTTTGCCGTGAACTTGGCATGGTGACCAGAAGTATTTGCGCGGTTTAAGGTATAATTTCTATTTCCCGCGCGTGCCATTCGGCACCTTCAGTACAAATGACCAAATTCGTATTCGTCACTGGCGGCGTCGTGTCTTCCCTGGGCAAGGGGATCGCAGCCGCTTCCCTCGCCGCGATCCTCGAATCGCGCGGCCTCAAAGTCACCCTGCTCAAGCTCGACCCGTACATCAACGTGGACCCGGGCACCATGAGCCCCACCCAGCACGGCGAAGTGTTCGTCACCGACGACGGCGCCGAGACCGACCTGGACCTGGGCCACTACGAGCGCTTCATCAGCACCCGCATGAAGAAGGTGAACAACTTCACCACGGGCCAGATCTACGAGTCGGTGATTCGTAAAGAGCGCCGTGGCGAGTACCTCGGCAAGACCGTGCAGGTGATCCCGCACATCACCAATGAAATCCAGGACTACATCCGCCGCGGCGCCGAAGGCGTGGACGTGGCGCTGGTCGAGATCGGCGGCACCGTCGGCGACATCGAGTCGCTGCCTTTCCTGGAAGCCGCGCGCCAGCTGTCGCTGCGCTCGGGCCGCAAGGGCGCCGCGTTCGTGCACCTGACCCTGGTGCCCTGGATTGCCTCGGCCGGCGAACTGAAGACCAAGCCGACCCAGCACTCGGTGCAGAAGCTGCGCGAGATCGGCATCTCGCCGAACGCGCTGCTGTGCCGCGCCGACCGCCGCATCCCCGACGACGAGCGCGGCAAGATCTCGCTGTTCGCCAACGTGGAAGAGCAGGCCGTGATCTCGGTGTGGGACGTGGACACCATCTACAAGGTGCCGCAGGTGCTGCACGACCAGGGCCTGGACGACATCATCCTGGAAGCGCTCGGCCTGGAAGCGCCGAAAGCCGACCTGTCGATGTGGACCAAGCTGATCCACACCCTGGAAAACCCGAAGCACGAGATCACCATCGGCATGGTGGGCAAGTACGTCGACCTGATCGAATCGTACAAGTCGCTGACCGAGGCGCTGCGCCACGCCGGCATCCATACCGAGAGCCGTGTCAACATCGAATACCTCGACTCGGAAGAGATCGAAAGCAAGGGTTGCGACCACCTGGCCAAGTACGACGCCATCCTGGTCCCGGGCGGCTTCGGCAAGCGCGGCGTGGAAGGCAAGATCCTGGCCGCCCGCTACGCGCGCGAAAACAAGATCCCTTACCTCGGCATCTGCCTGGGCATGCAGGTCGCGCTGATCGAATACGCGCGCAACATGGCCGGCCTGGCGAACGCCAACTCGACCGAGTTCGATCCGGAAACCGACCAGCCGGTGGTCGCCCTGATCACCGAATGGCAGAACCATGACGGCAAGGTCGAGAAGCGCGACGTCAATTCCGACCTGGGCGGCACCATGCGCCTGGGCGCGCAGACCTGCGCCGTGAACCCGGGCACCCTGGCCGCCGAAATCTACGGCAACGTGGTGACCGAGCGCCATCGCCACCGCTACGAAGGCAACAACTACTACCTGCCGAAGATCGAAGCGGCCGGCCTGGTGGTATCGGCGCGCACCCCGAACGAAGACCTGCTGGAAATCATGGAACTGCCGCGCGAGGTGCACCCGTTCTACATCGGCGTGCAGTTCCACCCGGAGTTCAAGTCGACCCCGCGTAACGGCCACCCGCTGTTTACCTCGTTCATCCAGGCCGCCCTGAAGCACCAGGCGGGCAACACCAACGTGGCGGCGAACAGTTCGCCGGCACTGCAAGGAGACGCAGCATGAAACTCGCCGGATTCGACGTCGGCCTCGACAAGCCGATCTTCCTGATCGCCGGTACCTGCGTGATCGAATCGCGCCAGATGGCGCTCGACACCGCCGGTACGCTGAAGGAAATCACCAGCGCGCTGGGCATCCCCTTCATCTACAAGTCGTCCTTCGACAAGGCCAACCGTTCGTCCGGCAAGTCCTTCCGCGGCCCCGGCATGGAGAAGGGCCTGGAAATCCTGGCCGACGTGCGCAAGGAAATCGGCGTGCCGGTCCTGACCGATGTGCACGACGAAGAGATGATCCCGCAGGTCGCCAGCGTGGTCGACGTGCTGCAGACGCCGGCCTTCCTGTGCCGCCAGACCGACTTCATCAACGCCTGCGCGCGTTCGGGCAAGCCGGTCAATATCAAGAAGGGCCAGTTCCTGGCCCCGGGCGACATGAAGAACGTGATCGACAAGGCACGCGCCGCCGCGCGCGAAGCGGGCCTGCCGGAAGATAACTTCATGGCCTGCGAACGCGGCGTCTCGTTCGGCTACAACAACCTGGTCTCGGACATGCGTTCCCTGGCCATCATGCGCGAATCGAACTGCCCGGTGGTGTTCGACGCGACCCACTCGGTGCAGCTGCCGGGCGGCCAGGGCACCTCGTCCGGCGGCCAGCGCGAACACGTGCCGGTGCTGTCGCGTGCGGCCGTGGCGGCCGGCATCGCGGGCCTGTTCATGGAGACCCACCCGGACCCGGCCAACGCCATGTCGGACGGCCCGAACGCGGTCCCGCTCGGACGCATGAAGGAACTGCTGACGACCCTGGTCGAGCTCGACCGCATCGTCAAGAAGACCGGCTTCCTGGAAGCGGACTTCAAGTAAGCACGGCATCGGCAAAATGCGCGCGTGCGCCCGGCGATCGGGCGGACGCGCGCATTTGTTACAATGTCAAGCGATTTGGCTGCCAAGGGGTTGCCCAGCAGGCGGCTGCTACAGATTTTTACCTTTCCGGAGACTGAAAAACATGAGTGCTATCGTTGATATCATCGGCCGCGAAATCATTGATTCGCGCGGTAATCCGACCGTGGAATGCGACGTCCTGCTGGAATCGGGCGTGATGGGCCGCGCCGCCGTGCCTTCGGGCGCCTCGACCGGTTCGCGCGAAGCGATCGAACTGCGCGACGGCGACCCCAAGCGTTACTTCGGCAAGGGCGTGCTGCAGGCCTGCGAGAATATCAACACCGAGATCTCCGAAGCGATCATGGGCCTGGACGCCAACGAGCAAGCCTTCCTGGACCGCACCCTGATCGATCTCGACGGCACCGAAAACAAGAGCCGCCTGGGCGCCAACGCCATGCTGGCCGTGTCGATGGCCGTGGCCAAGGCAGCCGCCGAGGAAGCCGGCCTGCCGCTGTACCGCTACTTCGGCGGTTCGGGCGCAATGCAGCTGCCGGTCCCGATGATGAACGTCATCAACGGCGGCGCCCACGCCGACAACAACCTGGACATCCAGGAATTCATGATCATCCCGGTCGGCGCACCGTCGTTCAAGGAAGCGATCCGCTGGGGCGCCGAAGTGTTCCACACGCTCAAGAAGATCCTGCATTCCCAGGGCCTGAACACCGCCGTCGGCGACGAAGGCGGCTTCGCCCCGTCGGTTGCCAACCATGAAGAAGCGATCAAGCTGATCATGCAGGCGATCGAGCAGGCCGGCTACGTGGCCGGCCAGGACTTCGCGCTGGGCCTGGACTGCGCCGCGAGCGAATTCTACAAGGACGGCAAGTACGTGCTCGAAGGCGAGGGTGGCCTGGCACTCTCTAGCGCGGACTTCACCAACATGCTCGCCACCTGGTGCGACAAGTACCCGATCATCTCGATCGAGGACGCCATGGCCGAAGGCGACTGGGAAGGCTGGGCGACCCTGACCGCCGCCCTGGGCAAGCGGGTGCAGCTGGTGGGCGACGATTTGTTCGTCACCAACACCAAGATCCTGAAAGAGGGCATCCAGAAGGGCATCGCCAACTCGATCCTCATCAAGATCAATCAGATCGGCACCCTGACCGAGACCTTCGCCGCCATCGAGATGGCCAAGCGCGCCGGCTACACCGCCGTGATCTCGCACCGTTCGGGCGAAACCGAAGACTCGACCATCGCGGACATCGCGGTCGGCCTGAACGCCCTGCAGATCAAGACCGGCTCGATGTCGCGCTCGGACCGCATGGCCAAGTACAACCAGTTGCTGCGCATCGAGGAAGACCTGGGCGACGTCGCTTCCTACCCGGGCCGCGACGCGTTCTTTAATCTGAAGTAAACCCGAAGCAAGGGCCCCTGGCCGGACTGCCCCCGCGGGCAGTCCGGCCTCGTCTTTCGTCTCACTGCATTCATGCGACTCATCACCATCGCCCTCGCCGTCCTGCTGCTATTGATCCAGTACCCGCTGTGGCTGGGGAAGGGTGGCTGGCTGAACGTCGCCGACATGCGCGAGCAGGTCGACAAGACCCGCAACAAGACCGAGCTGCTGGAAGCGCGCAATGCCAAGCTGGAATCGGAAGTGCGCGACCTGCGCGACGGCACCGGCGCGGTGGAGGAGCGTGCCCGCTACGAACTGGGCATGATCAAGCAGAATGAAATCTTCGTGCAGGTGCTGCGCAAGGACGAACAGCCCGCGGTCTCGATGACCGTGCCGCCGCCCCCGCCGCCGGAGAAGGAAAAAAAGGGCGGCCGCTGATCTCCGCCTTTCCCGTACCAGCGGCAGCGCCCGGCGGCGCGTTCAGGCTTCGCTGCTACCCCGTGCCGGCATGTAGCCGGGTTGCAGCAGCCCCGTGATCGGCGCATCCCCTTCGAACAGCACGATTTCGCCCATGTTCTGCCGGCTCAGGGCGATCCGGTCGCCGTTCTCGACGTGGCTGCCGACCAACGCAACCGGCCGGTCGCCGAACGTGGACGCATTGCCCGCGCCGGAAACGATGATGCTTTCGCTGCCGTCGGGATAGCGGACCCGGTCGCCGACGCAGGCGATGCGGAAACCGTCCATGTGCACCACGTTATCGGCCACGACGACCTCCCCGCCTTGTACGGTACGCGACCCGATCGTCGCGATGGGATAACGGGCCGTGATTTTTCGGCGAGCCGGTACAGGATTGCATTCTTGATCGACCGACGCTGCTGCCGCTGCGGACATACGCTTCATTGACGCTCCTATGGATGTGACCGGCGAGTGATCCTTCCACGCTTGCCAGACGTGCTCGATGCGGTCTTACTCTCGATATGGCGAAGCGTATTGGAATGCATCAAGGCCGACCCATGGTTGACTTTCCGCAAACCAACATTCATGTAGGACTGGGACTGCACTAAACTTACCGGAAGGTGGGCGTCATGATGCGTACAGGGTAAGACCCTGGCAGTGTATGATCAGCAGAATGACTTCAAGGAACCCAGCATGAACCAGGAAAACACCCCTCTGAATCCCGCAGAGCTCGATTCGCTCGACGCCATTGCGGACTGTCTTGCCGATGCCTTCGAGGACGGCGACGGCGCCGTCATCACCGTGGCCATGCGGGCCGTGGCGCAGGCGCCCGGCCTCGGCGCGCTGGCGGCTGCCGTGGGCATGCCGCGCGACGCCTTGCACACCGCCCTGGTGGCGGAGGAATTCAACCTCGACCTGACGCTCGAGATCATGAAGGTGGTCGACCTGCACATGTCAGGTCGCGGTTGAATACCTGGAGCGTCCAGCTCCAGGCTTGATACGTGCCGCGGTCGGCGACCGCGGCCATTTTCACATCAATCCGACGAGGCGTCGCCCTGGCTCGCGCCAGCGCCTTGCTCCAGGAAGGAGCGCAGCATCCAGGCGTTCTTCTCGTGCACTTCCATGCGGGTGGTCAGCATGTCGGCGGTCGGGAAGTCGTCCAGGTCGTCGGCAACCTTGACGCCCTGGCGCATGGTGCGCACCAGGATTTCGTTGCCTTCGACCAGCTGGCGGATCATTTCCTTGGCCGACAGGACTTCCGGCTCTTCCTTGATGCTCGACAGTTCGACGTAGCGCTTGGAGGTGGCAGGGGCGAAATGGCCCAGGGCGCGGATGCGTTCGGCGATCTCGTCCAGCGCATTCCATTGCTCGGTGTACTGCTCCTCGAACATCACGTGCAGGGTCGAGAACATCGGCCCGGTGACGTTCCAGTGGAAGTTGTGGGTCTTCAGGTAAAGCATGAACGCGTCGCCCAGGACGGTCGAGAGCGAATCGACGATCTTGGCGCGGTCTTCGGTGCTGATTCCGGTATCCATGTGCATCGTTTTTCTCCTGTGGGTGAGTGCAGTGTTTGTAAGGAAATGACAACACTGTCAAAGATGCATCAGCTTAGCACCGCTGAAGAAAATACGTGTTTTGAGTGTCACGGTTCAAATGCGGGGCGTGAGAATGTGCGCACATTGGCAACCCTGCCGTCTTTACAATGCAGGCACCTCTTGCCGATGAAGGACCCTCATGAAGCGACTTTCCATCATCGCCGCCCTGCTGGCGATGGCCGCACCCGCATTTGCCCAGGACGGCACGCCGCCAGAAGCGCCGTCCACCGAAAAGGTCGAAGTCAGCAGCATCAAGGATCCCGAGCTGCTTCCCTACCGCCGCATGGTGCGCGGCCTCGACGCATGGGAAGAAAAGCGCGCGCTGGCGCCGAAGGCGGAGCTGCGCTTCGAACTGTGGACGAAGGACGGCAAGCCGGCCGTTACCGACGGCCTGCAGCTGCGCATCGCCGGCGATACGGTCGATATTGCGCTGCCGCTCGACGCGAGCGGCACCTTTGTTTTGCCGCGTAGCCGGGAAGCCTTCGACGATCAGGCCGATCTGGTTTCGAACCGCAAGAAGGCCGAGATCCGCTGGCGCCCGCACGTACGCACGCCCGGCGTGCCGGCGAATGCGCGGCGCCTGGGCGACCTGCGCCTCGAGTGCGAGGTCGGCGTGGCAGTGCGCAAGGAAGACATTCCACTGCTGTACCGCGCAGGGGCGGTGGCAGCAGGCGGTCTGTGCAGGTTGCCGATGGTGTCCTATCCCTACCGCGCACCGCGGCGTCTGGCCTCGGCCATGATCGTGTCGGGCGAGCGCAAGGCGGGGCTCCCGCTTCACCTGAACGGCGCCGCCTACATGGCGCCGCTGCGCGACAAGAGCTGGGACGACGACGCGCTGGTCGTGTATGAATTTGCCGAGGCGCCGCAGGCCCCTGCGCCGTAAACGACAAGTGGGCGGCAGCGCCGCCCACTTTCGCAAAGCGCCGCTACGACGCTCAGTTGATGCTGCCGCTGGCCGGCATCATGGTTTCCACCGGCGTATCGCTGGCGAACAGCTGGGCGCAATCGACCTTGTCGAATGCGTAGTGCTTGCCGCAGAAGTCGCAGTTGATGCCCAGTTCGCCCAGGTCGGCCAGCGCCGATTCCACTTCCGGCTGGCCCAGCATCTTGAGCATGTTGCCCACCTTTTCGCGGGTGCAGCTGCAGTGGAACTGCGGGTGCTGCGGATCGAAGACGCGGATCGTCTCTTCCCAGAACAGGCGCTTGAGCAGGGTCTCGATGTTCGTGCTCAGGAGTTCCTCGCGCTTGAGGGTCTGGCCCAGCATGACCGCGCGGTTCCAGGTTTCCAGGTCTTCCGCTTCCGAAGCCTGCTTCTGCTGGTCGTCCTTGCCGCTATGGCGCGGGAGCTTCTGCAGCAGCAGGCCGCGCGACACCTGGTCGTCGGCCGCTAGCCACAGGCGCGTGTCCATCTGCTCGGAACGCAGCATGTAGTTCTCGATCACGGTCGCCATGTCGTCACCGATCAGCGGCACCACGCCCTGGTAGGGCTGCTGGCCGGGCACCTTGTCGACCGGATCGAGCGTGATCACGAAGCGGCCCTTGCCGTGCGCATTGAACATCTGCTCCAGGGTCGCGTCGTCGGCCAGCTCGGCGTCCGGCGCCAGTTTCGCGGTGGCGCGGATGCGCAGCTGGGCGTCGCACTCGACCACCAGCAGGCGCACCGGGCCGTCGCCGAAGATCTGCATCACGATGGCGCCGTTGAACTTCAGGTTGGCCGACAGCAGGGCAGACGCGGCCACCATTTCGCCGAGGGCGGCGCGCACTGCCTTCGGGTAGGCATGCCGGGCCTGGATCTCGCGCCAGGTGTCGGAAATTTCGATCAGCTCGCCGCGCACGGCGGCGTTATCGAAGATGAATTTTTGGAGGGTGTCGCGAGTGTCTGTCATTCTGTTATCCGATTTGCTTGAGCTGCGCCTTGAACAGCTGGCCGCGCGCCACGTAGCTCGCGGCGCTGGCCTGCAGGCGCAGCATGTCTTCTTCCGTCAGGGTGCGCACGACCTTGGCAGGCGAACCGAGGATCAGCGAACCGTCCGGGAACTCTTTGCCTTCAGTAACCAGCGCGCCGGCGCCCACCAGGCAGCCCTTGCCGATCCGGGCGCCATTCAGGATGACGGCCTGGATGCCGATCAGCGAACCGTCGCCGACCGTGCAGCCATGCAGCATGGCCTGGTGGCCGACGGTCACGTTCTTGCCCAGCGTGAGCGGGAATCCCATATCGGTATGCATCACCGTGCCTTCCTGCACGTTGCTGTTTTCACCGATGGTGATGCGCTCGTTGTCGCCGCGCAGCGTCGCGCCGTACCACACCGAGGCGTTGGCCTCGAGCGTGACCTTGCCGATCAGGGTTGCCGAATCGGCCACGAAGCTTGAGGTGTCGATCTCGGGCGCATGCTCGCCCAGCTGGTAAATCGCCATGGATGTGCTCGCGGAAGATTGAAATGCCGCTATTGTAAACCCCCTGTCCGCCATCGTCCGGTCGATCGCAAATGGGGACGGGCAAGACGAAATCAAGATTGAAGCGGTATAATGCGAACGGTCGTACTTTTTTCCTCCTTTCGCTCACGCTTTTGCCTGACTTATGCAAGCATCCCGTTCCGAATTCCTCACCATCCGCGGCCTGCGCACCCATGTGCGCCACTGGGGCCGCGAAGGCGCCCCGAAGATCTTCATGCAGCACGGCTGGATGGACGTCGCCGCCTCGTTCCAGTTCGTGGTCGACGCACTCAAGGGCGACTGGCACGTGATTGCCTTCGACTGGCGCGGCTTCGGGCTGAGCGAGCGCTCGCACTCCGACACCTACTGGTTCCCGGACTACCTGGCCGACCTGGAAGCGGTGCTCGACCATTACGCGCCGGGCGAGGCCGTGAACCTGCTGGGCCACAGCATGGGCGGCAACATCGCCAGCCTGTATGCAGGCGTGCGCCCCGCGCGCATCGCCCGGCTGATCAACCTGGAAGGCTTCGGCCTGCCCGCGACCCGCCCCTCGCAGGCGCCGGGGCGTTTCGCCAAGTGGCTCGACGAATTGAAGGCCAAGCCGGAGATGCGCGGCTATGCCAGCCTGGACGAGGTGGCGGCGCGGCTGCAGAAGACCAATCCGCGTTTGTCCGGCGAGCGGGCCGCCTTCCTGGCGGGGCACTGGGCGGCTCGGGACGCGGACGGCCAGTGGCGCATCCTGGGCGACCCGGCGCACAAGATGACCGGCCCGCTGCTGTACCACGCCGACGAGGTGCTGGCCTGCTGGACCCAGATCACGGCGCCGGTGCTGTGGATCGAGGCGGAAGAAACCGAGATGTGGCGCTGGATGGGGCCGAAGGAGCAGGCGAGGGCGGAGATCGACCGGCGCCGCGAGCACTTGGCCAAGGTCACGGCGCGCATGATGCCGGGAGCGGGGCATATGCTGCATCACGATCAGCCGGAATTGCTGGCGCGGATGATCGAGGCGTTCTTGACCGGTTCTGAAGTTCCGGGTTGATCGAGCAAAATTGGATCCCGGCCTGCGCCGGGAGTCATGGGCGCCAGTGGCGCGCATGACGGCTCTACCGCTAGCTGCCAGCCCATGCACGTCGTTCCGGCGAAGGCCGGAACCCAAGTTCGTCGCACGCCGATAGCGTTGTTAGTACCCATCAGCAC
Source organism: Massilia sp. LC238 (assembly GCF_000735635.1). Taxonomy (NCBI): domain Bacteria; kingdom Pseudomonadati; phylum Pseudomonadota; class Betaproteobacteria; order Burkholderiales; family Oxalobacteraceae; genus Massilia; species Massilia sp. LC238. The sequence goes on from NZ_JNNN01000065.1 coordinate 144,400, forward strand.
CCGTTGAGTTAATTGCCCCACGGAAACGCCTGTGCTACAGTCCCACCCGACCCGGCGCCCCGCGCGCCCTTCGACAGACTGACAGGACACACATGCGATTTCGAGCCGCCCTCGCGCTCTGCGGCGCCCTCCTGGCGGCGGGCTGCGCCATTCCCTACAGCCCGGCCCCGGTGGCCACCAACTTCCCCAGCACCCAGCAGGCCAAGCTGCAGGCGGCTGCGCACTGGGGCGTGATCGCACGCCACATGGCGGGCCAGCTCGCGCCCTCGCTGAAGGTGAATGCGAAACGCCCGCTGTACGTCAGCTCGCAGCAGTCGAGCGCCTTTGCCCAGGGCGTGAGCAGCCATCTGGTCTCGGCCCTGGTCAACGACGGCTACATCGTGGTCAAGGTGCCGGATGCGAACACCCTGCGCATCGAACTCGACACCCAGGTAGTCGCTTTCTCGGCCAAGCGTCCGCAGTACAAGTTCGCCGGCGAGCGCAGCCTGCTGGTGGCGGGCGCCTGGGTGCTGACCGAAATCGACCACACCGTCGAGTGGCTGGCCACCGCCGCCATCTTCGCCGAGGACGCCTATTCCTGGTTCCATTCCCAGTTCGCCACTGGTGACACGCCGAAGACCGAGATCATCGTCAACCTGTCGCTGGCCGACGACGCGCGCTACTACGCGCGCACCACCTCGGTGTACTACACCACCGACAGCGATCGCGCGCTGTACGACGCGGCGGCGCAGCCCACCAAGACCTTCGCGGTCCGCAACCATTAAGCACGGAGCACCGAGGCCATGAAGCGAACCCTGACCCTCCGCGCTGCGCTCCTCGCGCTGCCCCTGCTGCTGGGCGCCTGCTCGACGACCAAGGAAGACACCAACTACACCTCGGTCTCGGCGAATGCCTTCGTTGCCGCCAACTACCGCGCCGCCGACGCGCTGGCGCTGCAGCTGCGCGGCAAGCTGGGCGACGAGAAGCCCCTGATCATGGCCACCATCGTCAATATCGACGCGCTCGAGCAGACCTCGATGCTGGGCCGCCTGGTGTCGGAACAGCTCTCGACCCGCCTCGCGCAGGGCGGCATGAAGATGCTGGAGATGAAGCTGCGTAACAGCGTTTACCTCAAGCGCGGGCAGGGCGAGCTGATGCTCACCCGCGAGATCGGCGAGGTGGCCAGCGCCCACAACGCCCAGGCGGTGGTGGTGGGTTCGTATGCCGAGACCCGCGACGCCGTCTTCATCAACGTCAAGGTGATCCAGCCGAGCACCAACCTGGTGCTGGCCGGCCATGATTACGTGCTGGCGAAAGAGGGCACGGTGCGTTCCATGCTTCAATCCAACTGATCTGTTCTCGTAGCAGCACGGCAGGCCCATTGGCGCGTACAATGTTTCGCTCCATCGCCAATCAATCGCCACTACGCGCCGTGCCATGAAAGCCGATCTCCACTGCCATTCCAACGTCTCCGACGGCGTGCTCGCACCCGCCGCCGTCGCCGCCTATGCGCGCAAGGGCGGCGTCGACGTCTGGGCGCTGACCGACCACGACGAAATCGGCGGGATCAAGGCCGCGCGCCAGGCGGCCGGCGAGCTCGGCATGCGCTTCGTGGCCGGCGTCGAGATCTCGGTGACCTGGGCGAACGAGACCGTCCACATCGTCGGCCTGCAGGTCGACGAGGACAACCGGGCCCTCATCGACGGCCTGGCCGCCACCCGCAACGGCCGCCAGGCGCGCGCCAGGGAGATCGCGGCCCAGCTGGACACTGCCGGCATTCCCGGCGCCTATGAGGGCGCACTGCGCTACGTCGGCAACCCGGACCTGATCTCGCGCACCCACTTCGCCCGCTTCCTCGTCGAGATCGGCGCCTGCGGCTCGACCTCCGAAGTGTTCCGCAAGTTCCTCACCGAGGGCAAGCCGGGCTACGTGCCGCACCGCTGGGCCACGCTTGCGGACGCGGTCGGCTGGATCCGCGGCGCCGGCGGCATCCCGGTGATCGCGCATCCGGGCCGCTACCCGTTCAGCGACACGGCCGAAGGGGCGCTGTTCGACGAATTCCGCCAGCTGGGCGGCAATGCCATCGAAGTGGTCACCGGCAGCCATACGCCGGACCAGTACCAGACCTATGCCGAGCTTGCGCGGCGCTACGGCTTCCTGGCCTCGCGCGGGACGGATTTCCATGCGCCGGGAGAAGCGCGCGTCGAGTTTGCCGAACTGCCGCCGCTGCCGGCCGGGCTCACACCGGTCTGGCACGACTGGTTCTGAGACATGTGCAGGCTGGCAAGTTCTGCACGCGACAGGTAAATAAACCCGAAATCATTAGGTGGAACGGGAGAAGTCCTGTATCTTCAATCGGGCACAACATCAAGTCGTCGTTCTAGTTGGTCTCTTTCCCGTCTCGCCATCCGGCATTCCTGTTTGATTCCCTCCTGCTGCATTCTTCTTGCTTGCCTGTGCGTTCCGGCATTTTTGCCTCATCACATTCAAGGTTACACATGACTACTCAAACCGGCACCGTCAAATGGTTCAACGACTCCAAGGGCTTCGGCTTCATTACTCCTGACGCAGGCGGCGGCGACCTGTTCGCGCACTTCAAGGATATCCAGTCGGACGGCTTCAAGAGCCTCGCGGAAAACCAGCGCGTCTCCTTCATGCGCGCCAGCAGTCCGAAGGGCGACAAGGCGAGCGAGATCCGCGCCATCTAAGCCGTCGGGGCGGAAACCCGCCTCTCGGAACATGCCAAGCCCGCTCATGCGGGCTTTTTCTTTGGCTTGAAATTTTCGCTCGTCAGCCCAATCTTTGCAGCCTGACATCATCTTGTTGCCAGGAGGGCTGTCCATGAAACGCATCGTGTTGTTCCTTGCCACCAACCTCGCCGTGGTGCTGGTGGTGTCGCTCGTGCTCAACCTGCTCGGGGTGGGACGCGCCGTCACGGGGCAGGGGATCGATATCGGCAGCCTGGCCGTGTTCTCGCTGGTGGTCGGCTTCACCGGTTCCTTCATCTCGCTCCTGATGAGCAAACCGATGGCCAAGTGGTCCACCGGGGCGCGCGTCATCGAGACCCCCGCCAACGGCACCGAGCGCTGGCTGGTCGACACCGTGCGCAGGCTGTCCGAGCGCGCCGGCATCGGCATGCCGGAAGTCGCCGTCTACGAAGGCGAACCGAACGCCTTCGCCACCGGCGCCTTCAAGAATTCCGCGCTGGTCGCGGTGTCCACCGGGCTGCTGGCCAGCATGAACCAGGACGAGGTCGAGGCCGTGCTCGGCCACGAGGTGGCCCACATCGCCAATGGCGACATGGTCACGCTCACCCTGATCCAGGGCGTGGTCAACACCTTCGTCGTGTTCCTGGCGCGCGTGGTCGGCTATTTCGTCGACAAGGTGCTGTTTCGCAGCGAGGACCGTGGCCCCGGGATCGGCTACATGATCACCGTATTCGTGTGCGAGATCGCATTCGGCATCCTGGCCTCGATCATCGTCGCCTGGTTCTCGCGCAAGCGCGAGTTCCGCGCCGACGCCGGTTCGGCAAAGCTGCTGGGCAGCCCGGTGCCGATGCAGCATGCGCTGGCCCGCCTCGGCGGCCTGGCGCCGGGTGCGCTGCCCTCGTCGATGGCCGCCTCCGGCATCTCGGGCAGCGGTGGCGGCTGGGGCGCGTTGTTCTCGACCCACCCGCCGATGGAGCAGCGTATCGCGGCGCTGCAGGCAATCAGATAAAAAGAAAGGCAGCATCCAGATGGCCCAATACTTCCAGATCCACCACGAGAACCCGCAGCCGCGCCTGGTCAAGCAGGCGGCCCAGATCATCAGTTCGGGCGGCATCGTCGCCGCGCCGACCGACTCGGCCTATGCGCTGGTGTGCCGCCTCGACGACAAGGCCGCGGTCGAGAAGCTGCGCCGCATCCGCGGCGTCGACGACAAGCACCACCTGACGCTCCTGGTGCGCGACCTGTCCGCGATCGCGCACTTCGCGCGCGTCGACAACACCCAGTACCGCCTGCTCAAGGCGACCATGCCGGGCCCCTACACCGTGATCCTGGAGGCCACGCGCGAAGTGCCGCGCCGCCTGTCGCACCCGTCGCGCAAGACCATCGGCGTGCGGGTCCCGGAAAACCAGATCATGCTGGCGCTCATCGAGGAACTGGGCGAGCCCCTGATCGGCACCACGCTGCAGCTGCCGGGCGACGACCACATGCTGTCCGATCCCGACGAAGTGCTGGAGCGGCTCGGCAAGCAGATCGAGTTGGTGATCGACGGCGGGGCCGGCACGCTCGAGGCGACCACGGTCATCGACCTGACCGGGCCGGCGCCGGAACTGGTGCGCGAGGGCAGGGGCGATCCGGCCGCGTTCGGGCTGTAGGGCTTCAGTTTCTCCTAACAGCCGGGTCCTGCGGACCTGTTAGAATCGCGCACATGGATCCTGAACTGATACGCAACATTGCCGTCTACGCGCTGCCCGTCCTCTTTGCGATTACCCTGCACGAAGCCGCCCACGCCTACGTCGCTCGCTATTTCGGCGACAACACCGCCTATGCCGCCGGGCGCATGACGCTCAACCCGCTGGTGCACGTCGACATCTTCGGCACCATCGTCATCCCGATCGCGCTGTACCTCACCACCGGATTCGTGTTCGGCTATGCCAAGCCGGTGCCGGTCGACTTCAACCGCCTGCGCAACCCGAAGCGCGACATGGCCTGGGTGGCCCTCGCCGGTCCCGGCGCCAATTTCATCATGGCGCTGATGTGGCTGATCCTGGCCTTGCTGCTGGTGGCCTTCGGCGTGGGCGAGGAATTCCCGCACAAGGTGGCGCAGGCCGGCGTGTTCGCCAACCTCCTGATGTTCGCCTTCAACCTGCTGCCGATCCCGCCGCTGGACGGTGGCCGCGTGCTCACCAGCATGCTGCCGAACACCCTGGCCTACAAGTTCGCACGTATCGAGCCGTATGGATTCTTTATCGTATTGGGGCTGATCTTCTTCAACCTGCTGGCCTTCTGGGTGTGGCCGGTGATGAACCTCGGCCACATGCTGGTGGAGCTGATCGCTTCGCCGATCAGGCTGCTGCTGATATGAACATGATGAGCCTGCCGGTCTCGCCCTGGGTCGCACGCTTCGCGCCGCTGGCAAAGGCCGGCGAAGCGCTCGACCTGGCCTGCGGCAGCGGCCGCCACACGCGCCTGCTGGCGGCGCGCGGCATGCAGGTGCTGGCCCTGGACCGCAACGCCGAGCTCCTGGCTGCGCTCGCCGGCCCGAACGTGACGACGCTGCAGCACGACCTCGAGGCCGAGGGCGCCGTCTGGCCCTTCGAGCCGGGGCGCTTCGCGCTGATCGTCGTCACCAATTACCTGTACCGCCCATTGTTCCCGCAGCTGGCGGCCAGCCTGCTTCCGGACGGCATCCTCATTTATGAGACCTTCGCCCAGGGCAATCAGGTCTACGGCAAGCCCTCGAACCCGGATTTCCTGCTGGCCCCGGAAGAACTGCTGGGCCTGGCGCACGGGGGCGGCTTGCAGGTGCTGGCCTACGAGGATGGCCACGTCGACCGCCCCCACCCGGCACAGGTGCAGCGCCTGTGCGCGGCCGGTCCCGGCTTTGCCAAAACCGAGGCAAAGCTCGACCATAATGTGGGTACGAATGAACCATAGAGGCGGGCGATCCGCTACAATCAGACTTTTATTTACTTTCCGGCACGGCCAACGCATATGATTAAGGGCAGCATCGTAGCAATCGTCACCCCGATGTTCGAGGACGGCAGTCTTGACCGCGACTCTCTGCGCAAGCTGATCGACTGGCACATCGCGGAAGGCACCGACGGCATCGTCATCGTCGGCACCACGGGCGAATCGGCCACCGTCTCCCCCGAGGAGCACGCCGAACTGATCAAGATCGCGGTGGATCATACCGCCGGCCGCATCCCGGTGATCGCCGGCGCGGGCGGCAACTCCACCGTGGAAGCCATCGCACTGACCCAGCACGCGAAGGACGTCGGCGCCGACGCTTCGCTGCAGGTGGTCCCGTATTACAACCGTCCGACCCAGGAAGGCATGTACCGCCACTTCAAGGCCATCGCCGAAGCGGTCGACCTGCCGGTCATCCTGTACAACGTCCCGGGCCGCACCGTTGCCGACATGAGCAACGAGACCGTCGCGCGCCTGGCGCCGATCGACAACATCGTCGGCATCAAGGACGCCACCGGCAACATCGGCCGCGGCATCGAGCTGCTGCGCATGGTCGACAAGTCCTTCGGTGTGTACTCGGGCGACGACCCGACCGCGATGGCCCTGATGTTCTGCGGCGCCGTCGGCAACATCTCGGTGACCGCCAACGTGGCCCCGCGCGCGATGCACGAGCTGTGCGCCGCCGCCATGGCCGGCGACGTGGCGCGCGCGGTCGAGATCAACAACCGCGTGCTCGACCTGCATGCCAAGCTGTTCGTCGAACCGAACCCGGTGCCGGTCAAGTGGGCCCTGGCCGAAATGGGCCGGATCCCGACCGGCCTGCGCCTGCCGCTGGCGCCGCTGGGCTCGTCCTTCCACGATACCGTGCGTGGCGCACTGGCCCAGGCGGGCCTTCTCTCTGCCTGAACCCGTAAGGGTTCCGGTTCCTGGTAACTGATATCGAACGACATGACAAATCGCACTAATAAGACCCTCGCGACTCCTGGCGCCGCGCGCGTGCTGACGCTGACCGCGATCGCGCTGAGCCTCGCCGGCTGCACCACCATCTTCGAATCGGACAAGGTCGACTACCGTGGCGCCAAGAAGGCCGCCAACCTGGAAGTTCCGCCGGACCTGACCGCGCTGCAGCGCGACAACCGCTATGCCGTCCCGGACGGCAAGGGCGTGGCGACGGCATCCGGTTTCCAGCAGCAGATGGGCGCGCAGGGTGCGATGGCGCCGGTGGCCGGTTCGCTGCAGCCGATCGGCCCGGTCTCGACCGACGCCGTGAGCGTGCAGCGCAATGGCGACCAGCGCTGGCTGGTGGTCAAGCAGACCCCGGAACAACTGTGGCCGCAGCTGCGCCAGTTCTGGGAAAACCAGGGCTTCGCCATCGAGACCGAATCGGCCACGACCGGCACCATGGAAACCAACTGGGTCGAGAACCGTTCGAAGATCCCGCAGGACTTCATCCGCCGCTCGATCGGCAAGGTGTTCGACAGCGCCTACTCGACCGGCGAGCGTGACAAGTTCCGTACCCGCCTGGAGCGCCTGCCGGACGGCTCGACCGAGATCTGGATCAGCCACCGCGGCGCCGAGGAAGTGCTGCAGGGCGCCCAGAAGGAAACCACGATCTGGACCGTGCGTCCGAACGATCCGGGCCTGGAAGCGCAGTTCCTGGGTCGCCTGGTGGCCCAGCTGACCGGCGTCAAGGAAACCAAACCGGCCGAGACCATGGTCGCGAACGCGCCGGTGGCGCCGCAGCAGGCCACGCTGGTCGGCAATGCCGTGGAACTGAACGAAGGCTTCGACCGCGCATGGCGCCGCGTCGGCCTGGCGCTGGATCGCGTCGGCTTCACCGTGGAAGACCGCGACCGCGTGCAGGGCGTGTACTTCGTGCGCTACGTCGATCCGGATGCGGCCAACAAGGATGGCTTCTTCAAGAAGCTGTTCACCTTTGGCGCGGACGACAAGGCCAAGGAAGCCCAGCGTTACCGCGTGATCGTCAAGACGGAGCAGGGCGCCTCGACCAGCCAGGTCAGCGTGCAGACCAATGACGGCAAGCTTGAAACCGGCGAAACCGGCGCCAAGATCCTGAAGCTGCTGGCGGATGAGCTGAAATAATCGGAAACTTGACGATGTCGTCGAAACCGGCCCGAGCGGCCGGTTTTTTTATGCGCGGGTGGTTTGCACGCAAACAGTAGGGACGAAAAAAAACCGGCCCGCAGGCCGGTCTTGAATCAGATCGCGCTGATTACTTGGTTGCAGCAGCGTCAGCAGCTTGCGAAGCAGCGGTCGAAGCAGCAGCAGCAGCGTCAGCAGCGGTCGAAGCAGCAGCCGAAGCGGCAGCAGCAGCGTCAGCAGCCGGAGCAGCGGTGGTTGCGTCGGTAGCGGCCGGGGTAGCAGCAGCGTCGGTGGTAGCAGCAGGTGCTTCAACAGCAGCCGGAGCGACCGGAGCAGCTTCTTCTTTCTTGCTGCAAGCAGCCAGAGCAACAGCCATCAGGGAAACGATCAGCAGGGATTTTTTCATGATTTTCCTTAATATTTCAAAAGTAAGTACTGCTTGTTTGAATAATAATTACCGGTAATTATTGCTCAGAGGAATTTTCGTGCTTTCGTTAAAAGCAATACTGCCAGATAGGCAACGGAACCTTCCTGACCTGATATTATAGCCAAATTTACTGAATCGCAATAGCGAACTCATTCCTTGGCGAAAGTATTTTGCGGTTTAACAAGCTTCATATTGTTACAAGATGAAACGGCCAGGCCGCCAGCTGGTAGCAACAGGCTTATAACGTTCATAAGCCGGTTGTGGTTGACTGAAGGACAGAAAAAGATTCCGTCCAGATTGCGTCGAAGCGATGCCGCGGCAGCTCCACCGCTTGCGCGAGCGCGAAGCTGGCTTCGCCCCGCATGTGCGCACTGTGGAAGCGGCGCACCAGGTGCAGGTCGTCGGCGATGCAGAAGGAATCGGTAAGATTGCGCAGGCCTTTCGGCGTGCTGCGGCAACCGAGCAGGTGGCCGTAGTCGCGCAGCAGGCGCAGGAAACGCGGGTAATGGCCTTCGATGTGGGCCGGCGAGTGCATCGCCAGGCGCAGCACGCCGCCGCGTCTGAAAAATTCCCGCAAGCTTGCATCGACTTCGCTGCTTCCCAGCGGGAATACGGCGAAGTCGGGGTCGAACAGGTCGAGGCGGGTGCGCGCGGCAGCCAGGCAGGCGCGGAACTGGCTCTCGAATTCCGCCCGGGTGTCGAAACGAACCACTGCTTCCCTTACCGGCTCCTGCATGGCGCCTCCCGTTCAGCCCAGTTCCACCCAGCCGTCCTGGTACCAGGTGTACAGGGCTTCGAGCACGTCGTCGGTGGCGCTGCCCAGCAGTTCGCCGCCAATGCGGCGCTCGTTGGCCAGCACGTCCAGCACTGCCTTGTCGGCGCGGCTGACGGCGAAGGACTCGCCATTGATGAAGACGCTCTTGCCGCGATACAGCATCAAGGTCTTGCTCGACAGTTTCAAGCCCTTTTTCGCCGCGGTTTCCATGAAGCGGCCGACCGTCAGCGGCTTGGCCGGACCGGTGAAGTACACGTTGTGTTTCGGCTCGGACAGGTATTCGCCCAGGAATACCGAGACGTCTTCCTCGTCCCAGCGCACCTTGTTGAGTTCCTCGACGATGGTCGCGAGCATCTCGCGCGGGATCTCGGCCGGGTTCCTGGTCGGCTGCAGGTCGGGGTCGGCATAGCGTCCCGGCAGGTCGATCGAGTCGGCCATGAACTGCAGGAAGGCTTCGCCCATTTCCTGGAAGGAGGGCGAGCGGAAACCGATCGAATAGGTCATGCATTCGCCCTCGGCCACGCCGTCGTGCGCATAGTGCGGCGGCAGGTAGAGCATGTCGCCCGGCTCCAGGACGAATTCTTCCTCGGCCTCGAAGTTGGCGAGGATCTTGAGCGGCAGGCCTTCGACCAGGTCGAGGTCCTGCTGGGCGCTGATGCGCCAGCGGCGCTTGCCCTGCGCCTGCAGCAGGAACACGTCGTAGGAGTCGAAGTGCGGGCCGACGCCGCCGCCGTCGCTGGCGTAGCTCACCATCAGGTCGTCGAGGCGGGCGTCCGGCACGAAGCGGAACTGGCGCAGCAGTTCGTCGGCGCGCTCGTCGACCAGGTTGACGCCCTGGACCAGCATGGTCCACTCGCGTTCGCTGCGGGACGGCAGTTCTTCCAGCGGGCCGTGCTGCATGTCCCACTGGCCGCCGCGCAGGGTGACGAGGCGCGACTCGACGTCATTCCGGCGAGCGAGCTCGGCAAGTTTCTCGAATTTCAGGAGCGGCTTGAAGCCGGGGATGGCCTGGCGGATCAGGAGCGGTTTCTTGTGCCAGTAATCGCGCAGGAACTGGGCGGGAGTAATATTCCCGAGAAGCTGTAATTTTTTCATGCGCCATTATAACCAGCCAAATGAGCCAAACTGGCAAGTGCCATGGTTCGGTAAGGGTATAATCCGGGGCTTACAACGAAAGGATCTGCGATGAAGATTGCCAAGAATACGGTCGTGTCGGTCAACTACAAGCTGTCGGACGCCCAGAACAACCTGATCGAAGAGGGTTCCCAGCCGATGGTGTACCTGCACGGGGGCTATGAGAACACCCTGCCGAAGATCGAAGAAGAGCTCGACGGCAAGGAAACCGGCTATTCGTCGACGATCCAGGTCGAGCCGGAAGACGCCTTCGGCGACTACGATCCGGAGCTGGTCAAGGTCGAAGACCGCAAGCGCCTGCCGGAGCCGCTCGAAGTCGGCATGCAGTTCGAAGGCATGGCCGAAGGCGTGGACGACGAGCCGACCATCTTCACCGTGACCGACATCGCGGACGACAAGGTGGTCCTCGACGGCAACCACCCGCTGGCCGGCATGGCGCTGCGCTTCGACCTGTCGGTGATCGACGTGCGCGAAGCCACGGCGGAAGAAATCGCCCACGGCCACGTGCACGGTGCGCACGGCCACCATCATGAAGAGATGGAAGACAGCGAAGAGGGAGACCACTTCCGCAGCAAGCCGCTGTAATTCAGTTGGTTCGCGCCTGCGGTGCTCGGATGCGCTGCGGGACTGCGACGAACTTGGGTTCCCGCCTGCGCGGGAACGACGGTCTTGAGGCTAACGGTTAGATTGCACGCTAGCGTTTGCCATCGTTAGCATTAGCACGTCATCCCGGCAGAGGCCGGGATCCAATGTCTGCCTGCGCAGCCGCTAACGCAGCATTTCGCCCAGCGAAAACACATTCTCCCCCTTGCCCGTCACCCGCAGCTCCACCGCGTGGGCCCCGACGGACAGGTGACCCAGGTTCCCGCGCCACGCGATCGCCGGCCGCGCGTCCTTGGGCAGTCCCGCACTGTCGATCACCAGCACCCGCCCCTTGAACCCGGCTGCCCGCTGCTGCAGCTGGCGGCGCGTCTCGGCGAAACCGTCCTGGCCCGCCGGCGTACGCTGCAGCAGGGCGCGCAGTCCGTTGGCCGGCTGCAGCAGGGGCTGCATATTCCCTTCGGCGAACAGCACCACCGCATCGACCTTGTCCTGCTTGGCGATCGCGAACAGGCGGTTGAGCCAGAAGCGGTTGGCCACGGTCCGGTCCTCGTACTCGCTGTTGCGTCCCGCCGCCGCCAGGTAGTGGTTGTTGGCCGCAGGCAGGTTGATGGTGGCGTACAGCACCTTGCCGACCTGCCAGTGGGCGTTCTCGGCATAGCTGCGAAAGCGCGGACTGCTCGACAGGCGCGTCAAGGGAAGCTTGTCCTTGCCGAGCGACTCCGGCTCGCTGTAGAACAGCTCGCGCAGCCGGTTCAGGCGTTCGATGGCGTTGGTGCGGCCCGCCGAATTGCGGCAGCCGGTCCAGTCGTTGCCGCTCAAGGACAGGATCACCGGACGCCTGGCCTTGTCGAACAGGTCGCGCCGCTTCTGGTAAAGGCGGTCGCCGCAGGCTTCCCCGGCCCCCTTGATGCCGGTGACGACCAGGAAGGCAAGCTCCGGGTCCCTTGCGTCGAGCAGCAGCTCCTTCAGCGCCTCCTCGCCACCCTCGGCCGCGCGGTGGCCCGCGACGGCGAAGCGGTGCGCATGTTCATCCGTCTCTTTCTCTTTTTTCTTGTCGCGGGCGAAGGCAGGCGCCGCCGCCAGGGCCGCCGCGAGCAGGCTCGCCAGGAGGAAGGGACGGCGCGCCGGCATCAGGCGACGAGCCGTTTCAGCTCGTAGAGCCGTTCCAGCGCTTCACGCGGGCTCAGTGCGTCCGGGTCGATGGCCGCGAGGGCCTGCTGCAGCTCGTCGTTCGCGCCGCCCGCAGGCGGGGCGGCGCTCTCCGCTACGTCTTCCACCTCTTCGCTTGGCGCGGCGAACAGGTCGAGCTGGGGCGTCGTGTCCAGCGCCTGCGATTCGAGGCGCGCCAGGTGCTTGCGCGCGGCGCGGATCACGCCAGGGGGCACGCCCGCCAGCTGCGCCACCTGCAGGCCGTAGCTTTGCGAAGCGGGACCGTCCTGCACCGCGTGCAGGAACACGATGCTGTCCTTGTGCTCCACCGCCGACAGGTGCACGTTCACCGCGCTCGGGTGGGTTTCCGGCAGCTGGGTGAGCTCGAAGTAGTGGGTCGCGAACAGCGTGAAGCTGCGGCTGGTCTCGATCAGGTGGCGCGCGATCGCCCAGGCCAGCGCCAGGCCGTCGAAGGTCGAGGTGCCGCGGCCCACTTCGTCCATCAGCACCAGCGACTGCTCGGTGGCGCCGTTGAGGATGGCCGCCGATTCGGTCATCTCGACCATGAAGGTCGAGCGCCCGTTGGCCAGGTCGTCGCTGGCGCCGATGCGGGTGAAGATGCGGTCGATCGGGCCGATGGTGGCGCTAGTGGCGGGCACGTAGCTGCCCACGTAGGCCAGCAGCGTGATCAATGCCACCTGGCGCATGAAGGTCGATTTACCGCCCATGTTCGGACCGGTGATCAGCAGCATGCGGCGCTCGTTCGCCAGGCGGCAATCGTTGGCGATGAAGCGCTCGATCTGGTTTTCCACCACCGGGTGGCGGCCTTCGACGATGCTGAGGCAGGGCTCGTCCACGAGCTGGGGCGCGCACCAGTTGTTGCGCACCGCATGGCTGGTCAGGGCCACCAGGGTGTCGAGCTGGGCCAGGCCGCCGGCGATCGACTGCAGGCAGCCGATGAAAGGCGCCAGGTCGCCCAGCAGGGCGTCGTACAGCATCTTCTCGCGGGCGAGGGCGCGGTCCTGGGCCGACAGCGCCTTGTCCTCGAAGGCTTTCAGTTCCGGCGTGATGTAGCGCTCGCAGTTCTTCAGGGTCTGGCGGCGGCGGTAGTCTTCCGGCACCTTGTCGGCCTGGCCGTTGGTGACTTCGATGTAGAAGCCGTGCACCCGGTTGTACTCGACGCGCAGGTTGGCGATGCCGGTGCGGGCGCGCTCGCGCGCCTCGAGGTCGACCAGGAACTGGCCGGCGTTCTCGGACAGCGCGCGCAACTCGTCGAGCTCGGCGTCGAAGCCGCGCGCGAACACGCCGCCGTCGCGCACCATCACGCTCGGTTCTTCCATGATCGCACGCGTCAAGAGGTCGAGGCAGGCTTCCGGTGGGGAGAGCAGGTCGTGGACCTCGCGCAGCAGCGTGGTGTCGCCCGGGACGAAGCAGCGCGCCACCTGTTCGCGCAAGGCCGGCAGCTGCTTCAGGCCGTCGCGCAGGCAGGACAGGTCGCGCGGGCGCGCCGACAGCAGGGCGATGCGGGTGGTGATGCGTTCGATGTCGGGCACGTTGGCCAGGGTGCTGGACAAGCCGCGGGTCGCATCGAACTGGGCCAGCGCGGCAATCGCCTCGTGGCGCGAGCGCGCCACGCGCTGGTTGCGGCGCGCATGGTGCAGCCAGTGGCGCAGCATGCGCGAACCCATCGCGGTGCGGCAACCGTCGAGCAGCGAGAACAGGGTCGGGGATTCCTGGCCGCGGATGGTCTCGGTCAGCTCCAGGTTGCGGCGCGTCGCCGCGTCCAGGCCGATGTATTCATTTTCAAGCTCGCAAGCCAGGCTCTTGACGTGCTGCAGGCCGCGGCCCTGGGTCGACTGCGCATAGCGCAGCAGCGCGCCGGCCGCGCCGAAGGCGGCGCCCAGCCCGTCCGCGCCGAAGCCGGTGAGGGTGGCCACGCCCAGCTGGTCGAGCAGCGCTTGGTGGCCCTTGAGGACGTCGAAGTGCCATTCCGGCACGCGGTTGGTGTGCGCCACCGGCTCCGATTCAAACAGGTCGGCGCAATCGGCGCGCAGGATCTCGGCCGGCGCGATGCGCTCGAGTTCATGGGCCAGGCGCGACTCGACCGCACGCCCCTCGCCCGAGAATTCCATCAGGCGCAGCACGCCGCTGGCCAGCGACAGCCAGGCCAGGCCGACCGTGACGTTCTTGCGCTGGGGGAGCATGCACATGGCCAGCAGCGGGCGGTCGGCCTTTTCCGGCAGCAGGTCGCTGTCGGTCAGGGTGCCCGGAGTGACCACGCGCACCACCTTGCGCTCGACCGGACCCTTGGACAGGGCCGGGTCGCCGATCTGCTCGCAGATGGCGCAGGATTCGCCGATCTTGACCAGCTTGGCCAGGTAGCCGTCGAGCGAGTGGAAGGGCACGCCGCACATCTTGATCGGCTGGCCGTTCGAGGTGCCGCGCGCGGTCAGCGTAATGCCGAGCAGGCGCGCCGCTTTTTCCGCGTCGTCGTGGAACAACTCGTAGAAATCGCCCATGCGGTAGAAGACCAGCATGGTGGGGTAATCGGCCTTGATGCGCAGGTATTGCTGCATCATGGGAGTGACTTTTTCCGTCGCGCCGGTCTTCAGGGCGGCGGCATTGATTTCGTTGGGAGCGTTCATGTGGTCGTGATTCGGTACGGCAAGGCAGGTGTTGCCCGGGCTCGTCATTTTACCCCCGATCGGTCAAGCCGGCGCTGTAAAACGGACATCATGGCAGCGCGATGCTGCGGGCCGTCTCCTGCGGCGTGGCTCTGCCGCATATGTACAAGTCGTATCGAAAGTTGTCAAAAGTCTACAATTATCGGACAAAAAACCGTCTGGTTCGAGACATGCCAGACGCTTATCCTCGGTCACTTCCAAACCCCTGGAGGAATGCCGATGTTCATCAAAAAAACACTCGCCCTGGGCATGATCGGTTCTGCCTGCCTGCTCGCAGCATGTGGCGGCGACACGCTCGACGACGCACTGCCCCAGATCAGCACCAGCTTCGCCGCCTCGCTCGATGGCTGGGTGGGCGCGTTCGCCGACTATGAGGAGGCGACAGCGCCGACCGAGGTCGTGTGGGAGTTGCGCCCCTTGCCGGCGCCCTTGTCGGGCCAGGCCTACTACACGGGCGGGACCAATCGCAGCGACGACCTGTTTGTCTACAGCAGGAAAAAATTCAGCGGTTATGCGCCGTCGGCCTCCTACCTGTTGCGCTTTGAAATCGAGATCGCCACCAACCAGTCATCCGGTTGCGTCGGCGTCGGCGGCGCGCCGGGCGAAAGCGTCTACGTGGTCGCGGGGGCGGCGCCGACGGAGCCGAAGACCGTCCAGGTCAACGGCGAGTGGAGGGTCGACCTCGACCGCGGCAACCAGGCGACACCGGGCGCCGCCTCCCAGGTGCTCGGCAACGTCGCCAACGCCGTGCCGGACTGCGGTCCCCAGGTTTTCCAGACCAAGGTGCTCAAGAGTACGGCCCCCTTGGCGGTCACCAGCAATGCCAACGGTGACATCTGGGTCTTCTTCGGGATCGACTCCGGTTTCGAGGCAAGAAGTGCCGTGTTCTACAAGTCGATCAAGGTCGCTGTCGAGCCGGCGCGCAAGCAGTAAGGAGGTCCAGCGCCGTGCTCATGCGAGCGCGCAGTGGCCCGTGACTGCCGGCTTGCCGTCCGCTTCCACCACGAATCCGCCGGTCCCGGCAGCCGCACGCAGGATGACGGCGCTGCCCAGGGCCACGGGTGAGCGGAAACGGCATTCGATGCGGGCGGCGCTGCGGCCGCTCTTGTTTTCCAGTGCCGAGCAACACGATGCGAGCGTGTGCATGCCATGGATGATCGGCTTGCGCATGCCCATCAGGCGGGCGCTCCAGCGGGTGAGGTGGATCGGGTTCCAGTCCCCCGAAAGTCGGGCGTAGCGGCGGCCCGCTGCTGCGTCCAGCGTCCACTGCGCCAATGCCCGGCCGGACAGCTCGGGGCCAGCCTCGGGCGGCCTGGTCGCGCCGCGTTCGCCCCGCCGGATGAGGTAAGTACTGGAGCAGCTGAATACCGGCGACCCGGCCGCCATGCCGGTGGTCTCCAGTATGCAGCGCAGGGCGCCACTGGCCGATGGCGGCAGTATCCGCAACACGGTGCGTAGCAGCAGGGCCTGGCCGGGCGCGATCCTGCCGTGCTCCTCGAGCAGGTTGTCCATGTGGACGAGCCCCGCGATCCGGAAGGGAAATCGTGGGTCGAGCATCGTGGCCAGGTGGGCGCGCTGGGCCGGTAGGTACCACCAGGTCAGCGGAATACGGTCGCCCGCGAAACCGAAGGCCGCGCGGTAGCGCCCGATGTCGCCCAGCGGGAGGCTGTCGAGGCGATACTCGGTGACGAGTTCCGGCAGCAGGGCGGGGAGAGGGCGTTGCGGACGCTTGAGCAGCGCCCGCAGCAGGATGCCCGGCCC
Organism: Massilia sp. LC238; assembly: GCF_000735635.1. Classification (NCBI taxonomy): domain Bacteria; kingdom Pseudomonadati; phylum Pseudomonadota; class Betaproteobacteria; order Burkholderiales; family Oxalobacteraceae; genus Massilia; species Massilia sp. LC238. Next base: position 160,690 of record NZ_JNNN01000065.1, read on the forward strand.
CATGGACGGCAGCGCCGGCACATGGGTAGCAGGAGCGGCAGGCATTACCCCTCGGCGACGCGTTGCTTGATGTGCGCCAGCGCCGCGTCCACCTGGTCGATCAGGATCAGGCACAGGTCACCGTTCTCGAGGCGCGACAGCGCGCGGTCGATCGCGACGAACTCGCCGTTGATTTCTTCCACGTGGCTGGTGCGGGTAGCGCCGCTCAAGCCCTTGCGCAGCAAGGCGACCACCTCGCCGTCGGCGCGGCCGCGCTGGCACTGGTCCTGGTACAGCAGCACCTCGTCAAAAGCCTTGCCGAGGATTTCGGTCTGCTGGGTGATGTCCTGGTCGCGGCGGTCGCCGGCGCCGCTGATCACCACCGAGCGGCGCTTGCCCGGCATGCCTTCCACCGCATTGACCAGCGCGGCGATCGCGTCCGGGTTGTGGCCGTAGTCGGCGATGACGGTGGCGCCGCGGTAGTCGAACACGTTGAAGCGGCCCGGCGCGTTGTCGCTCTCGCCGACAAAGGTCTTCAGGCCAAGGCGGATCTTGTCCCAGTCGGTGCCCACGGCCCAGGCCGCGGCCACCGAGGCCAGCACGTTCTCGACCTGGAAGCCGACGCTGCCGCCGCGGGTGATCGGGACCTCCGCCAGGGACACGCGGTGTTCGATATTGCCCTGGGCGGCGACAAGCTGGCCGTCTTCGACGAAGACGACGCGGCGGCCCTGGGCGCGGTGCATCGCCATGATCGGGTGGCCGACGTCGAGCGCGAAGAAGGTGACGTCGCCGCGGGTCACTTCGGCCATTGCCGCCACCGCAGGGTCGGCCGCGTTCAGCACGGCCATGCCCCCGACCGCGACGTTCTGGACGATCACGCGCTTGAGCACCGCGAGGTCTTCGAGCGTGGTGATGTAGTTCAGGCCGAGGTGGTCGCCGGCGCCGATGTTGGTCACCACCGCCACCTGGCAGCGGTCGAAGGCCAGGCCTTCGCGCAGCAGTCCGCCGCGCGCGGTCTCGAACACGGCCGCGTCGACGTCCGGGTGCAGCAGCACGTTGCGGGCGCTGCGCGGACCCGAGCAGTCGCCGCTGTCGATGCGGCGGCCTTCGATGTAGACGCCGTCGGTGTTGGTCATGCCGGTGCGCAGTCCCGAGGCCGTCAGCAGGTGCGCGATCAGGCGTACGGTGGTGGTCTTGCCGTTGGTGCCGGTCACGGCCACCACCGGGATGCGGCCGTCGTCGCCGGGCGCGAACAGGGTATCCATGATGGCTTCGCCGATCGGACGGGGCTTGCCGAACGAGGGCGACAAGTGCATGCGCAGTCCCGGCGCGGCGTTGACTTCGACGATGCCGCCGTGCTGTTCCTCGATGGGCCTCAAGACGCTGTCGCACACCAGGTCGACGCCGCAGATATCCAGGCCGACCATGTGGGCGGCGGCGATGCAGCGCTCCGCGACTTCCGGATGGACGTCGTCGGTCACGTCAGTGGCGGTGCCGCCGGTGGACAGGTTGGCGTTATTGCGCAGCACCACGCGCTGGCCCTTGTCGGGCACCGAGTCGGCATGCATGCCATGCTTGGCGAGCGTGGCCAGGGCGATGTCGTCGAAGCGGATCTTGGTCAGCGAGGTGGCGTGGCCGTCGCCGCGGCGCGGGTCCTTGTTGACCTGCTCGACCAGTTGGCGCACGCTGTGCACGCCGTCGCCCACCACTTGCGGCGGATCGCGGCGGGCGCAAGCCACCATCTTGTCGCCGATGACCAGCACGCGGTAGTCGTGGCCCGGCAGGTAGCGCTCGACCAGGATGTCGTCGCGAAACTCGGACGCGGTGTGGAAGCCCGCGGTCAGCTGCTCCTTGGTGGTGACGTTGACGGTCACGCCCTTGCCCTGGTTGCCGTCCTTCGGCTTGATCACGACCGGCAGGCCGATCTCGAGGGCGGCGGCCCAGGCGTCTTCCGGGTCGCTCACGCTGCGGCCCATCGGCACCGGCACGCCGGCGGCATCGAGCAGCTTCTTGGTCAGTTCCTTGTCCTGGGCGATGGTCTCCGCGATCGCGCCGGTGGCGTCGATCTCGGCGGCCTGGATGCGGCGCTGGCGGCTGCCCCAGCCGAACTGCACCAGGCTGCCTTCGGTCAGGCGGCGAAAGGGGATGTTGCGCGCGACGGCGGCATGCACGATGGCGCCGGTGGACGGGCCGAGGCGCACGTCCTCGTCGACTTCGCGCAGTTTCGCCAGGGCGCCCGCCAGGTCGAAGGCGGCGTCGTTGCGGGCGGCTTCGGCTAGTTCCTGCGCCAGCTCCAGGGCCAGGCGGCCGACGTCTTCCTCGCTGTACTCGACCACGACCTGGTAGATGCCGCGCTCGACGGTGGCGGTGGTGCGGCTGAAGGTGACCGGGCAGCCGGCTTCGGCCTGCAGGGCCAGGGCCACGCGTTCGAGCACCTGGGCCAGCGGCACGATGTCGTCGTGGCCGTAGGGCTGCAGTTCGCCTACCTGCGGAAAGCGCGCGCGCAGGCGCGTCTCGAAGCCGGCCAGGCCGCGGATCGATTCTTCGTCTGGCGTGCAGGAGACGATCGCCTCCACCGAGGTGTGATGACTCCACAGATTTGGGCCGCGCAGGGCCCGTACACGAGATACTTCCATAAACCTTCAGTCTTAAATTGAGTGGGTCGTCTTCTTCGGGGCGGCGTCGAAGGCGCGCAGGCCGCCGCAGATCAGGTCGGAGGGCACGCCCAGCGCCCAGGCCGCCGCCACGGCCGCCAGCACGCTGTCCGGGTGCTTCACCGTCGCCGGCGGGATCCTGGCCAGGTCGAGCAGCACGTCTTCCGTATCGAAGCCTTCGGCCAGCACGATGCGGTTGTCGCGCACGAACACCACGCGTTCGCCTTGCGCGCGATGGTTCGCCACCACCGGATTGTTTTCGTCGAGCGCGTAGAAGATCACGCGGCCGTCCGACAGTTCCGCCAGCGCGGCAACCGCATCAATGGCCGCGTTCAGCACCGCGGTCCCTTCCGACAGGACCACGTCGACCTGGCTGCGGATCACGTTGCGCAGCGCGTCCTGGTCATTGATGTGGAACTCGGCCACGTCCGCCAGGCCTTCCATGTCGGTGACGACGCCCACCAGGCAGCGGTCGTAGGGCAGGCCCGCCGACAGGATCGAGCGCGCGTTCGATTCGAACACGGCGGTCTGCACGGTGCGGTTGATCAGGAGGCGCTGGCCGGCCTCGAAGCCGGTCGAGTCGCGGTTTGAGACCTGGCGCGCGTCGAGGTACAGGCCTTCGCCGTTGGCCACGCCGACGTGCTTGCCGGTGATGTGGACCAGGCAGCCCACCAGGCGCGCGATCAGGCTGGTGCCGAGCGTGCCGGTGACGCCGACCACCGGGATGCGTCCGGTTTCCTCTTGCGCGAACAGGTGGTCGACGATGGCCTTGCCCACGTTGCGCGGCTGGCCGCTGGCCGGCTTGATATGGGCCAGCAGGCCCGGGCTCGAATTGACTTCGATGATGGCGCCGCGCTGTTCGGCCAAAGGACGCGAGATGTCCTCGCACACCAGGTCGATGCCGGCGATGTCCAGGCCGACGATGCGCGCCGCCAGCGCGGCGGCGTGGGCAACCGAAGGGTGCACCAGGTCGGTGACGTCGTCGGCGACGTTGCCGTTCACCTGGATCAGCACCTTCTGGCCGGCCTGCGGCCTTGACTCGGGCGTGAGGCCCTGGCGCTTCAGGTCCAGCATGATTTCGCTGTCGTGCGGGTTGACGCGGCCGAGCGGGTGTTCTTCGCTCTCGCCGCGGCGCGGATCGGTGTTGATCTGGCTGTCGCACAGCTGAAGCACGCTCGAGCTGCCGTCGCCCGTCACCCACAGCGATTCACCCCTGGCGGCGGCCACCACCTCGCGGCCGACCACCAGCAGGCGGTGCTCGTTGCCGGGGATGAAGCGCTCGACCAGGACCGCGCTGCTGTCGCCGGCTTCCGCGGCGATCGCATAGGCGGCCGTCACTTCCGCTTCGCTCATCAGGTTCAGCGTCACGCCGCGTCCATGGTTGCCGTCGACCGGCTTGACCACGACCGGCAGGCCGATGTCCTGGGCTTCTTCCCATGCCTCTTCGGCGCTCCGCACCAGGGCGCCTTCCGGCACCGGCACGCCGCAGGAGGAGAGCAGGGTCTTGGTCAGGTCCTTGTCGCTGGCGATGCCTTCGCCAATGGCGCTGGTGCGGTCGGTCTCGGCGGTCCAGATGCGGCGCTGGGCAGCGCCGTGGCCGAGCTGCACCAGGTTGCCTTCGGTGAGGCGGATCGAGGGGATGCGGCGGTCGGTGGCGGCATCGACGATGTGGGCGGTCGACGGGCCCAGGCACCAGCGGTCGACCAGCTCGGTCAGCGCCTGCACCGTGGCGGCCATGTCGAAGGGCGTGTCGTTGATGGCCGCCATGATCAGGCGGTGGCCGGCTTCGAGGGCGGCCCGGCCGACGATCTCGTCGCGGGTGCGGAACGCCATCTTGTAGACGCCGCGCTGGCCGGTCGAGCGGGTCTTGCCGAAGCCGGTCTTCATGCCGGCCATGTTCTGCAACTCGAGCACGATGTGCTCGAGGATGTGGCCGGCCCAGGTGCCGTCGCGCAGGCGTTCCAGGAAGCCGCCTTCGTAGCCGACGCCGCAATGGTGGACGGCCAGGCCCGGCAGCCAGGTGGTCAGGCGCTCGGTAAAGCCGGGCAGGGTGTTCGAGGGGAAGTCTTCGAGCTCCCCAATGTCGAGCCAGGCCTCGATCACCGGTCGGTAGGTCCAGATGTTCGGGCCGCGCAGGTGGGTCACGCGGAGGAACTTGATGTCGTTCTTCTTGTTCATGAAAAAATGTCTTTGCCAGTCGCGACTGTTGCGCGCAAGCTTGGCGTTACCTTAAATTACCTGCCTGCTGCTACGGTACCCAAAGCCGGTTTCCCGCAGCGCACTTCATGTATACTCGCCGGCCCGAAGCTTATCGGGTCGCTTCCTTTTCTGCCGGAACGCCACCTTCTGTCATCCAAAGGATACGCAGAAACGTTAAGCCTGTTTGTGGAACGCTTCACGCACGGGGGCATCCCGGCAATCCTGTGCCTTGCCAAGTCCCGCCGCTGTTTGTATCCCACCAGAACCAAATGCCTGATCTCGGGCGCAACACATGACAACTCAACAACCTGCTATTCCGTCGTCCCTGGCGGTCGCCGCCAATGTTTTGCCCGAACACTGGCAAAATGACGTTACGAAACAGCTTGCACCAGGGGAAAACGTTTTAAGCAGCGTCGAGGTTGACCTCGATGCGAAATTACATTTCCGGAAGGGGCTGGTAGTGGTCACCAGCCGCCGTTTGCTGGCGAGAAGCCCGGGCGAAGACGCCTGGCGCGACTGGACTTACCGGTCCGGCCTGCAGCTGCGCCACCACGACCATGCGGGTGTCGGCCATCTCGAACTGGTCGATCCAGAGGGCCGCCTGGGAGCCTGGCGCTTCACGCTGGGCCAGAACCTGGGTGCGATCCGGGTGGTCGACCATTTCAACGAACAGCTGAAAAGCGTCGTGACCGGCGTGCCGGTGACGCCGCCGGAACAGCACACCTGCCCGAGCTGCAAGGCCCCGCTCGAGGCCGACGACGCCGAATGCGCGGTGTGCGCCAAGGTGCTGCACACCCCGCCGTCGACCTGGACCCTGTTCCGTTTGTGGCGCTTTGCCCGGCCCTACAAGGGCCAGTTGCTGCTGGGCTTCCTGCTGATGGTGGGCTCGACCGGCGCGCACATGATCCCGCCGTACCTGACCAAGCCGCTGATGGACAACGTCCTGATCCCGTACCAGAACGGCCAAGTCATCGACACCTCGCTCGTCTATGTATATATGGGCGGCCTGTTCGGGGCGGCGCTGCTGGCCTGGGCGCTCGGCTGGGGCAAGACCTACGTGCTGGCGCTGGCCTCCGAGCGCATCAGCGCCGACCTGCGCTCGACCACCTATGAGCACCTGCTGCGCCTGTCGCTGGAATACTTCGGCGGCAAGCGCACCGGCGACCTGATGTCGCGCATCGGCAGCGGTTCCGACCGCATCAGTGTCTTCCTGTCGCTGCACCTGCTCGACTTCCTGTCGGACGTCCTCCTGATCATCATGACGGGTGTGATCCTGTTCAGCATGAATCCCTGGCTGGCGCTGGTGACGCTTGTTCCGCTTCCCTTCATCGCCTGGATGATCCACGTGGTGCGCGACAAGCTGCGCACCGGCTTCGAGAAGATCGACCGCGTGTGGGGCGAGGTGACCAACGTGCTGGCCGATACCATCCCGGGCATACGGGTCGTGAAGGCCTTCGCCCAGGAAAAGCGCGAAGCGGCGCGCTTCCGCGAAGCGAACAGGCACAACCTGGCCGTCAACGACAAATTGAACAAGGTCTGGTCGCTGTTCTCGCCGACCGTCTCGCTGCTGACCGAAATGGGGCTGCTGGTGATCTGGATCTTCGGCATCTGGCAGGTCTCGCGCGGCGACATCACGGTCGGCACCCTGACCGCCTTCATCGCCTACAGCGGCCGCTTCTACGTGAAGCTCGATTCCATGAGCCGCATCGTCTCGGTGACGCAAAAGTCGGCCTCGGCGGCCAAGCGCATCTTCGACATCCTCGACCACGTGTCGAGCGTGCCGGACCCGGTCAACCCGGTGAAGGTCGACAAGGTGGCCGGCAATATCGAGCTGCGCGAAGTCGGTTTCCGTTACGGCAACCGCGCGGTCAACCGCGGCATCTCGCTGAAGATCCGAGCCGGCGAGATGGTCGGCCTGGTCGGCCACTCGGGCTCGGGCAAGAGCACGCTGGTCAACCTGATCTGCCGCTTCTACGACGTGGCCGAGGGCGCGATCCTGCTCGATGGCCAGGATATCCGCACTTTCGCGGTCAGCGACTACCGCCGCCACATCGGCCTGGTGCTGCAGGAGCCTTTCCTGTTCTTCGGGACGATCGCCGAGAACATCGCCTACGGCAAGCCGGGCGCCACCCGCGAAGAGATCATCGCGGCGGCGCGCGCGGCCCACGCGCACGAGTTCATCCTGCGCCTGCCGCAGGGCTACGACTCGATGGTGGGCGAGCGCGGCCAGGGCCTGTCGGGCGGCGAGCGCCAGCGCATCTCGATCGCGCGCGCGCTGCTGATCGACCCGCCGATCCTGATCCTGGACGAAGCGACGTCCTCGGTGGACTCGGAAACCGAGAAAGAGATCCAGAAGGCGCTCGACAACCTCGTGCAGGGCCGCACCACGATCGCCATCGCCCACCGCCTGTCCACGCTGCACCGGGCCGACCGACTGGTGGTGCTGGACCGCGGCGTGGTGGTGGAAGAGGGCAGCCACGACGAGCTGATGGCGCGCGAGGGCGCCTACCACCGCCTCTACGAAGCGCAGGCGCGCAACGTGGACGGGGAACCGGACGATGATAACTAAATGCGGGAAGATAAAATGAGCAGTACTTTCCAACTACGGCGCGACAGCTTCGGCAAGCTGGTGCTCACCACCGCCGAAGGTGAAGAACACGTCGGCGTCATCCCGGTGCGCGCCTTCCCGATCCAGGCGCCGACGCGCGGCATTTCGCTGGTGCGCGAGGGCGGCAAGGAAGTGGCCTGGATCGATGACCTGGCCGAGATGCCGGAACAGGTCCGCGCCCTGATCCAGGAAGAGATCGAAGGCCGCGAATTCATTCCCGAGATCCTGACGATCAAGGATGTGTCGAGCTTCGCCACCCCCTGCACCTGGTTTGTGACGACCGACCGCGGCGACACCGAGTTCGTGCTGAAGGTGGACGAGGACATCCGCCGCATCGGCGAAGCCTCGCTGCTAATTGCGGACAACCACGGCATCAACTTCCTGGTACGCGACATGTTCCATATCGATAAGCACAGCCGCAAGATCCTGGACCGTTTCCTGTAAGACGACTCCATTCGTCCATCCGTGCTACCGTTTTTCCTTTGATACGGAAGGAAAACGGCAATGCAACGAACTGCACTGGTAGTAGGCGCTAGCGGGATCGGCGGGAACTACACGGCGAAAGCCCTGGTGGCGGACGGCTGGCGAGTCTACGGACTGGCGCGCCGTCCCGGCAATGATGTTCCGGGCGTGATCCCGGTCGCGGCCGACCTGCTCGACGAGGCAGGGCTGGCCGCCGCGCTGGCGGATATCGCGCCCACCCACGTCTTCATCACCACCTGGATGCGCCAGGCGACCGAGGCCGAGAACATCCGCGTCAACGCGGCCATGGTGCGCAACCTGCTCTCCAGCCTGTCGAGCAAGAAGTCGCTGCGCCACGTGGCCCTGGTCACCGGCCTGAAGCACTACCTCGGCCCTTTTGAGGCCTATGCCGCTTCCGGCACGCTGCCGGACACGCCGCTGCGCGAAAGCCAAGCGCGCCTGCCCGTCGAGAATTTTTATTACGCCCAGGAGGACGAGGTCTACGCAGCCGCCGAGCGCGACCGCTTCACCTGGACCGTCCACCGGCCACACTCGATCGTCGGCATGGCGGTCGGCAATGCGATGAACCTCGGCACCACGCTGGCCGTGTACGCCACCATCTGCAAGGAGACCGGACGTCCCTTCCAGTTCCCCGGCTCTGGCGCGCAGTGGAACGGCCTGTCCGACGTCACCGACGCGCGCATGCTGGCCAGGCAGCTGGTCTGGGCGGCCAATACCGACGCGGCACGCAACGAAGCCTTCAACATCGTCAACGGCGACGTGTTCCGCTGGAGCTGGCTATGGGGCCGCATCGCCGACTATTTTGGCGTGCAGGCCGCGGGTTTCAACGGCACGGTGCAGCCGCTGGAAAGCGCGATGGCGAACGACCATGCGCTGTGGCGTGACATCGCCGCGCGCCACGGATTGGTGGAAGCCGACCTCGATCGCCTGGCCTCGCCCTGGCATACCGACCTCGACCTCGGCCGCCCGATCGAGGTGATGACCGACATGGCGCGCAGCCGCAAGCTCGGCTTCACGGCTTGGCAGGCCACCGACGACTCCTTCTTCGACCTGTTCGGGCAACTGCGCGCGGCACGCCTGATTCCTTGAGCCTTGTCTCTATGTGGCCGGCGGGTGAGCTGTTGGCTGCGGTGCGGAATTGGAGTGAACAATGCCAGTGGCATTGTTCACGCCTTCGCCGGGATGACGGTCTTTGGGGCAACAGTAAAACAAAGCTGACGTTGTTCTTATAGTTTGCAGTGAGACCGTCGCCCCGGCGAAGGCCGGGGCCTAAGTTCAACTAACTGTTAAGGCATCGCGGCGACATGAGGTTGCGCCGCAAGCTGTACGGTGCTAAATTCGTTAACACGTTAACGAAATAGGCAATATCGCTGCCATGCAAGCCGAACATCTTTCGATTCCCGCCAGCAGGATCCCGGTCGAGGCCAGCTGCTGGTCGGCGCCCGGCGCCGCCGCCACCGTCATCCTGCACCCGGCGACCGCGGTCACCCAGGCCTACTACGCGCCTTTCGCGGCCTGGCTGGCGGAGCGCGGATTCAATGTCGTGACCTACGACTACCGTGGCACCGGGCGCTCGCGTCCGCACAGCCTGCGCGGCTTCAAGGCGAGCATGAGCGACTGGATCGACAAGGACGTCGCCGCCGTCACGCGCTGGGCGGAGGAGCGCTTCCCCGGCTCGCCGCTGCTGGCGGTGGGGCACAGCGTGGGCGGCCATGCGATCGGCCTGTCGCCCGAGACCGCGCGCCTGCGCGCCGCGGTGCTGGTGGCGTCCCATGCGGGCGCCAGCCGCACGGTGCGCGGCTTCGGCGAGCGCCTGCGCGTGCTGGCGCCGCTCCTGTGCGCGCTGTTCGGCTACATGCCGGGACGCCGCATCGGCCTGGGCGAAGACCTGCCGCGCGGCGTCATGCTGCAGTGGGCCCGGTGGACTGCGCTGCCGCGCTACTTCTTCGATGATCCGGCGCTCGACGCCGCGCGCCGCATGGCCCGGGTCGACATCCCGCTCTTGGTGCTGGGCTTCGACGACGATCCCTGGGCCAACCCGGTGGCGGTCGACATGCTGGTGTCGCACCTGAGTAATGCGCAGCTGGAGCGCCGCAACATCGACCCGCGTGCGGCGGGCGTGCCGGCGGCGGGGCACATGGGCTTCTTCCGGCGCCGCTGCGAAGCGGCGCTGTGGCCGCAGGTGGCCGACTGGCTGCACGCCCGGGCCGCGCAGGCGAGGGAGGTCGCGCATGGCGCCCGCTAAACCCCGTTTCGTCCAGCTGCTGAACCGTGCCCAGCGCGCGCTGCAGCGCTGGATCGAGGCGCGGCCCGAATCCTGGGAAGGGATCAGCGCGGCCCAGGTCGGCCTGCTGTTCGTGCTGCGCGCGCGCGGCGACGCCGCGGTGGGGGAGATCGCCACGGAACTGGGCGTGGCGCCGGCCGCCGTCACCAACCTGTCCAAGCGCATGCAGGCGGCCGGGATGGTCGAGCGCGTGACCGATGCGCACGACGCGCGCCTGACGCGCCTGCGGATGACCGGCAGCGGCCAGGAAGCGGGCACCCGCGCCGGCGAAGTGCTGGTCGAGCTGAATGCGCGCCTGAGCGAAGGCTTCACGCCGGAAGAATTGCAGACCGTGGCGCGCTGGCTGGCCCAGGCGGCGGCGCTGGAGCCGGGCGCGTCACAGGATTGACCGGCGTTTCGACCCTCAGTGTACGTCTGTTCACATACCCGCAAGCACATCGCGGGTAGAGTCCTCCTATCCGCTTACGCCTACCGGGAGACTTCATGGATTCGATCAACCGCAACCAGCCGGAACAGAACCGCCTCGACCTCAGCGGCGAGCAGGCCGTGCAGCGCCTCAAGGACATGGCCGACGACGCCGACAGCTGCTTCTTCGTCACCCAGGGCAGCAGCGGCCCGAGCCGTGGCGTGCGCCCGATGAGCGTGCGCGAGGTGGACGACGCCGGCCAGCTCTGGTTCCTGAGCGCCAACGATAGCCACAAGAACGCAGAAATCGCGGCGCACCCGGCCGTGAAGCTGTATTTCCAGCAGGGCGCGCATTCCGGCTTCCTCGAGCTCGAGGGCTATGCGGAAGTGATCACCGACCGCCAGCGCATCAAGGAATTGTGGAACTTCATGCTCAAGACCTGGTTCACTGAAGGCGAGGACGACCCGCGCATCACCGCTATCCGCGTGATCCCGCGCCAGGGCTACTACTGGGACAACAAGCATGGCGACGCGGTGGCCGGCGCCAAGGTCGTGGTCGGCGCGGTGCTCGGCAAGACGCTCGACGATTCGATCGAGGGCACGCTCAGCTTCTGACGGGCGGGCTTTCCGATGCCGCAGCTGCACTTCGTCGTCGTCACCATTGGCTCGGCCGGCGACCTGTTTCCCTTCATGCGCGTGGCGCTGGCGCTGCGCGAGGGCGGGCACCGGGTCAGCATGCTCGGGCCGGTGCAGCATGCGCCTTTCGTGGAGCCGACCGGCCTGGCCTTCCACGGCCTGCCGGCCGACGAAGCGGTGCTCGACCATCCCGACCTGTGGCACCCGACGCGCGGCCTGGCGGTGGTGTGGCGCGCCACGCGCCCGGCGATGGCGCAGATTCCCGCTATCGTGGCCGCGCTGCCGCAGGACGAGCAGGTCGTGCTGATGGCGCATCCGCTCGCGCTGCCGGAAGCGGACCTGTGCCGTGCGCAGCGGCCCGGCCTGAAAGTCGCGGCACTCTACCTGGCGCCATCCAATTTGCCGACCGTGCATGACCCGCTCATGCTCGGGCCGTATCCGGTGCCGCGCTGGGTGCCGCTGGGCGCGCGCCGCTGGCTGTGGCGGCGCATCGGCAAGGCCCTGATCGATCCGGTATCGCTGCCCGACGTGAATGCGGCGCGGGCCTCGCATGGGCTGGCGCCGGTCGCCAGCCTGATCGAGCACATCGTGCAGGTGCCCGACCTGTCGGTGACCCTGTTCCCCGACTGGTTTGCGCCGACCCAGCCAGACTGGCCGCAGCCTCTGGCGCGCGCCGGCTTTCCCTTGTTCGACCCATCGCCCCAGGCCGAGCTGTCGCCGCAGGTGGCGCGCTTCCTGCAGGAGGGGGCCAGGCCGGTGGTGTTCACGCCCGGCACCGGCAACCGCCAGGCGGCCCATTACTTCCGCTGCGCCCTGGACGCCTGCGCCCGGCGCGGCCTGCGCGCCATCCTGTTGACGCCGCACCGCGCGCAGCTGCCGGCCCAGCTGCCGACGCCGGTGTTGTGGCAGGATTACGTGCCGCTGCGCGCCTTGCTGCCGCACGTGGCGGCGCTGGTGCACCATGGCGGCATCGGCACCACGGCCGAAGCCCTGCGCGCCGGCACGCCGCAGCTGGTGGTGCCGCTGGCGCACGACCAGTTCGACAACGCGGCAAGGGTGAGGGCGCTGGGTGTGGGCGCCAGCCTGAACGCTGCCCGACTGACATCACGGCGGCTCGAGAAGCGGCTGGCAGAAGTTGTTGACAATGAAGATGTGAACGAAGCCTGCCGCAAGGTCGCCGCGCTATGCGGACCGGCGGACCTGGCGCCCATGTGCGAGCGCTTGGCCTCGCTTGTGCGCTGAACTGTTGCTAAACGCACGGACAATTTCTTGGACGTCGGCTGTAATACGGGATCGACCTCACGATGCCGGGGAAATCATGCGCGACAAGCCGACGGGCCACAAGCACGACCATTCTTCCACCGCGGGCGAAAGCCGCGCAGGCTACGTCCGGGTGCGCGGCGCCCGCGAACACAACCTGAAGAACGTCGACGTCGACATCCCGAGGGGCAGCCTGGTGGTGTTCACCGGCGTGTCCGGCTCGGGCAAGTCCTCGCTCGCCTTCGGCACCCTGTACGCGGAAGCCCAGCGCCGCTACCTGGAGTCGGTGTCGCCCTATGCGCGCCGCCTGTTCCACCAGATGCCGGTGCCCGAGGTCGACGAGATCGACGGCCTGCCGCCGGCGGTGGCCTTGCAGCAGCAGCGCGGTTCGCCCACTGCGCGTTCTTCGGTGGGGAGCGTGAGCACGCTGTCGAATTCCCTGCGCATGCTGTATTCGCGCGCCGGCGACTATCCGCCCGGGCAGGAACTCTTGTACGCGGAATCCTTTTCGCCGAACACGCCGGAAGGCGCCTGCCCGCAGTGCTCGGGCCTGGGCCGGGTCTACGAAGTGACGGAACAATCGCTGGTGCCGGACGATTCGCTCACCATCCGCGAGCGCGCGGTGGCGGCCTGGCCGCCGGCCTGGCATGGCCAGAACCTGCGCGACATCCTCGTCACCATGGGCTACGACGTCGATACCCCCTGGCGCGACTTGCCGAAGAAGGACCGCGACTGGATCCTGTTCACCGACGAGACCCCGACCGTGCCGGTCTACGCCGGCCTCACGCCCAAGGAAACGAAGGCGGCGCTCAAGCGCAAGGACACGCCCAGCTACCAGGGCACCTTCACCGGCGCGCGCCGCTACGTGCTGCAGACCTTCGCCAATACCGAAAGCGCCTCGATGAAGAAGCGCGTGGCGCGCTACATGGTCTCGACCGAATGCCCGCAGTGCCGCGGCAAGCGCCTGCGCCAGGAAGCGCTGTCGGTCACCTTTGCCGGCATCGACATCATGGAATTGTCGCGCATGCCGCTGGCGCGGCTCAGCGAGCTGTTGCAACCCTACGCGGCCGGCGAAGCGGCCAAGGACAAGACGCGCGCCAGGGAGCACCCCGAACAGATGATCGTCACCCAGCGCATCGCCCAGGACCTGTGCGCGCGCCTGCGCGTGCTGCTCGACCTGGGCCTGGGCTACCTGGCGCTGGACCGCAGCACGCCGACCCTGTCGCCGGGCGAGCTGCAGCGCCTGCGCCTCGCGACCCAGGTGCGTTCGAACCTGTTCGGCGTGGTCTACGTGCTGGACGAGCCTTCGGCCGGCCTGCACCCGGCCGATACCGAAGCCTTGCTCGATGCGCTCGCCCAGTTGAAGAGCGCGGGCAACTCGCTGTTCGTGGTCGAGCACGCGCTCGACGTGATCCGGCAGGCCGACTGGATCGTCGACGTCGGGCCGCAAGCGGGCGAGAAGGGCGGGCAGGTGCTGTACAGCGGCGAGCCCGACGGTTTGAAGAAGATCGCCGATTCGCAGACGCGGCGCTACCTGTTCAACGAAGCGCCACTGGAAAAACGCGCGCCGCGCCAACCGGTCGGCTGGCTGCGCCTGGAGGGCGTGCGCCGCAATAACCTCGACGGGGTCAAGGCCGACTTCCCGCTCGGCGTGCTGACGGCGGTCACCGGCGTGTCCGGTTCCGGCAAGTCGAGCCTGGTCAGTCAGGTGCTGGTGGAGCTGGTAAGCAGGGCCCTCGGCCAGGGCGCGCCGGAGGCCGATACCCCGGAGGCCGAAGAACCGGGCCTGGAACAGGAAGCCGCCTTGCCGCTCGAAGGGCGCATCGTCGCCGGCATGGAGGGAATACGGCGCATGGTGCGGGTCGACCAGAAGCCGATCGGCCGCACCCCGCGTTCCAACCTGGCCACCTATACCGGCCTGTTCGACCAGGTGCGCAAGCTGTTCGCCGCCACGCCGGACGCGAAGAAGCGCCGCTATGACGCCGGCCGCTTCTCCTTCAACGTGGCCAAGGGGCGCTGCGAGCACTGCGCCGGCGAGGGCTTCGTCATGGTCGAGCTGCTGTTCCTGCCCAGCGTGTATGCGCCATGCCCGACCTGCGAAGGCGCGCGCTACAACGCCAAGACCCTGGAGGTGCGCTACCGCGGCAAGAACATCGCCGAGGTGCTGGGCATGACGGTGGGCGACGCTATTCGCTTCTTCGAGGGCGAGCCGCTGGTCGAGCGCTCGCTCGAGGTGCTGCGCGAAGTCGGCCTGGACTACCTGCGCCTGGGCCAGCCGGCGACCGAACTGTCGGGCGGCGAGGCGCAGCGCATCAAGCTGGCGGCCGAGCTGCAGCGCGCCGGGCGCGGCAACACCCTGTACGTGCTGGACGAGCCGACCACCGGCCTGCACCCGCGTGATGCCGACCGCCTGGTGGCGCAATTGAACCGCCTGGTCGACGCCGGCAACACGGTGATCGTGGTCGAGCACACCATGCGCGTGGTGGCGGGCTGCGACTGGGTGATCGATGTCGGCCCGGGAGCGGGCGACGAGGGCGGGCAACTGATCTGCGCCGGGCCGCCGCAAGAGGTGGCGCGTTGCAAGACCAGCCGCACGGCGCCGTATCTTGCGATCCACCTCGCATAAAAAATTCGTTGGAATCTAATTTCCGTATTAACAATTGCGATGTCGATCATTCATCCAATTGTGTGACGGAAAATACGACCATGCATTACACTTGGGATATTTTTTTCCCAACTTTTCGTCACGCATGGCCGGCCCTTCCATCGATAATTCACAATTTCGCCGCATCCTGAGCCGCAACGTCGCCCTGCCGCTGGGAATGAGCGTCGTCACCGCGATCGTGTTCGTCGGCATCATCGCTTACCTGATCAATGTCCTGAACCGGGTCGAGCATTCCGAGCGCGTGATCGGCAGCACCCAGGAAACCAGCAAGCTGGTGGCCGAGATGGAAACCGGCATGCGCGGCTACCTGCTGGCCGGCGACGAGGCTTTCCTGTCTCCCTATCTGCTGGCGCTGCAGCGCGTGCAGAACGGCTTGCTGGGCGTGGCCGAGATGGTGTCCGATAATCCGCAGCAGGTCGAGCGGGTCAAGCGCATCCAGGCGGCGCAGACGCAATGGAAGGACTACGCGTCCGAGATGATCGAACGGCGCCGCCGCAACGATCCGGCCTACCTCGACGCGGTGCGCAGCGGCCGCGGCAAGATCCTGACCGACGAGATCCGCCGCACCTACGACGAATTCCTCGAGGTCGAGCGGCGCCTGCTGCGCGATCGCAACGACGAGGCGCGCCGTGTCACGACCTGGTCGGTGATCTCCTTCCTGCTTCTCAGCCTGCTGGTCGGCGGCGGCCTGGCCATGTTCGGGCGCCGCCAACTGGTCATGCTGTCGAATTCCTACCAGGAGACGCTGGAGCACGAGGCCGAGCACAACGCCCAGCTGCGCCACCAGGACTGGCTGCGTTCCGGCCAGACCGAGCTGGCCGCGCTGAGCGCCGGCATCCATTCGCTGGAACCGCTGGCCGACGCCGTGCTGGGCTACCTGATCCGCTACCTGGACGGTGCGGTTGCATCCATGTACGTGAACGGCGAGGACGGCGTCCTGCGCCGCATCGGCGCCTACGGCTTCGCCTTCGACAAGGCCGACGACGCCCAGGTGATCATGCCGGGCCATTCGCTGGCCAGCCGCGCGGCGATCGAGGGCCGCCTGCTGGTGCTGCAGGACCTGCCGGACGGTTACATCAAGGTCGCCTCGAGCCTGGGCGACGCGCCGCCGCGCGAACTCGTGATCTCGCCGGTGCACAACCACGGCAAGATCAAGGGCGTGATCGAGATCGGCTTCCTGCATCCCGTGACCGCGCGCGACCGCGAGTTCATGGAACTGATCGCCCCGGCGGTCGGCGCCTCGATGGCGGCGGTGCTGTACCGCCTGCGCCTGCAGCATGCGCTGGAAGAGACCCAGACCCTGAACGAGGAACTGCAGGTCCAGCAGGAAGAGCTGCGCACCGCCAACGAGGAGCTGGAAGAGCAGTCGCGCGCGCTGGAAGAATCGCAGACCGCGCTGGAAAACCAGCAGTCCGAGCTGCGCGCCACCAACGACCAGCTGGCCGAGCAGGCGCTGAACCTGGACATGAAGAACGCGGCCCTCACCGGCGCCCAGGACCAGCTGCGCCAGCGCGCGCTGGAGCTGGAGCGCGCCAGCCGCTACAAGTCCGAATTCCTGGCCAATATGTCGCACGAGCTGCGCACGCCGCTCAACAGCTCGCTGATCCTGGCCAAGCTGCTGGCCGACAACGCCAGCGGCAACCTCAATGACGAGCAGGTGCGCTTCGCCCAGACCATCTACTCGGCCGGCAACGACCTGCTGCACCTGATTAACGACATCCTCGACATCTCGAAGGTCGAGGCGGGCAAGCTCGAGCTGGTGCCGGAAGAGGTGCCGCTGCGCCGCATGGTCGAGGGCCTGGCGCGCACCTTCGAGCCGCTCGCACGCCAGAAAACGCTCGAGTTCAGCGTGACGATCGACCCGAACGTGCCGGCCGCCATCACCACCGACCGCCAGCGCGTCGAGCAGATCCTCAAGAACCTGCTGTCCAACGCGGTGAAGTTCACCGATCGCGGCGCCGTCCGCATGACGGTGGGCGTGACGCCCGAGGGCTGGGTGCAGTTCGGGGTGCGCGACTCCGGCATCGGTATCGCCCAGGACCAGCAGGACAAGATTTTCGACGCCTTCCACCAGGCCGACGGCACCACCAGCCGCCGCTTCGGCGGCACCGGCCTGGGCCTGTCGATCTCGCGCGACCTCACCAACCTGCTGGGCGGCACCCTGAGCGTGTCGAGCCAGCCGGGCGAGGGCAGCCTGTTCACCCTGAGCCTGCCGCGCAGCGGCGCGGTGGCGGCCACCCCGCCGGCGGCGCCGGCCCTGAATGCCCCGCAGCCGGCCCCGCTGGCGACGCCGGCGCCGACCAGTGCTCCGGCATCGATGGAGCCGGCCGCCAGCTTCGCGGACGACCGCGACCTGCCTGCCGCAGGCACCCGTACCGTGCTGGTGATCGAGGACGAACCCGAGTTCGCGCGCATCCTGTTCGACCTGGCGCACGAACTCGACTACCGCTGCCTGGTGGCGCTGAGCGCCGGCGAAGGCCTGGCGCTGGCCGCCAGCCAGAAGCCGGACGCGGTGCTGCTCGACATCCGCCTGCCGGACAGCTCCGGCCTGTCGGTGCTGCAGCAGCTGAAGGACAACCCGGCCACCCGCCACATCCCGGTGCACATCGTCTCGAGCATGGAAAACGGCGGCGAGGCCCTGCACCTGGGCGCGATCGGCTATGCGCTGAAACCCACCAGCCGCGAGCAGCTGGAAGAGGTGTTCCGCAAGCTGCAGGAAAAATCGAGCCAGAAGATCAAGCGCGTGCTGCTGGTCGAGGACGACGAGCGCCAGCGCGAGAGCGTGGTGCAGCTGATCGCCGACACCGATGTCGAGATCCGGGCGGTCGGCATGGGCGGCGACGCCCTGGCCCTGCTGAAGGAGCAGATCTTCGACTGCATGATCATCGACCTGAAACTGCCCGACATGCAGGGCGGCGAGCTGCTCGAGCGCATGGCCAGCGAGGAAGTCTGTTCCTTCCCGCCCGTGATCGTCTACACCGGCCGCAACCTGACCCGCGACGAAGAGGCCGAGCTGCTCAAGTATTCGCGCTCGATCATCATCAAGGGCGCGCGTTCGCCCGAGCGCCTGCTGGACGAGGTGACCCTGTTCCTGCACAAGGTGGAAAGCGAGCTCTCGTCCGAGCGCCAGACCATGCTCAAGGCCGTGCGTGGGCGCGACCGCGTGTTCGAAGGGCGTACCATCCTGCTGGTGGACGACGACGTGCGCAACGTGTTCGCGCTGACCAGCGCGCTCGAATCGCGCGGCGCCAAGGTCGAGGTGGGCCGGAATGGCTTCGAAGCCATCGCCAAGCTCGACGAGGTGCCGGGCATCGACCTGGTGCTGATGGACGTGATGATGCCGGGCATGGACGGGCTGGAAGCGACCCGCCGCATCCGCGCGGACGGCCGTTTCGACCGCCTGCCGATCATCGCGATCACGGCCAAGGCGATGAAGGACGACCAGGAGCAATGCCTGGCCGCCGGCGCCAACGATTACCTGGCCAAGCCGATCGACCTCTCCCGCCTGTACTCGCTGCTGCGGGTGTGGATGCCGACACTGGAGCGCATTTGAGCACGCCAATGAGCCCCATCGATCCGACCCCGCCGGACGACTTCGACATCGAGCTGAAGATGCTGGTGGAAGCCGTCTACCTGAAGTACAACTACGACTTCAGGGACTATACGGGTGCGTCGCAGAAGCGCCGCATCCTGGTGGCCATGCGCGAGATGGAGTGCGACACCGTGTCCGCGCTCCAGGCCAAGGTGATGCACGAGCCGGACGGCTTCGCCCAGCTGCTCCAGTACCTGACGATTCCGGTCACCGAGATGTTCCGCGACCCGGAATACTGGCTGGCGCTGCGCGAGCACGTGGTGCCTTTCCTGAAGACCTATCCCTCGCTGAAGGTATGGGTGGCCGGCTGCAGCACCGGCGAAGAGGTGTATTCGCTGGCCATCATGCTGCAGGAAGAAGGCCTGCTCGACCGCGCCATCATCTACGCCACCGACATCAACCCGGAATCGCTGGAGGCCGCGCGGCGCGGCGTGTTCAACCTCGAACGCATGCGCCTGTACACCGAGAACTACCAGAAGGCCGGTGGCAAGCGCGCTTTTTCCGACTACTACACGGCGGCCTACA
This sequence comes from Massilia sp. LC238, assembly GCF_000735635.1. Classification (NCBI taxonomy): domain Bacteria; kingdom Pseudomonadati; phylum Pseudomonadota; class Betaproteobacteria; order Burkholderiales; family Oxalobacteraceae; genus Massilia; species Massilia sp. LC238. The sequence continues at coordinate 179,980 of NZ_JNNN01000065.1, forward strand.
GCGGGGCGCTGTTCGACCGCGCCCTGGTCGAGAACGTCACCTTCGCCGACCACAGCCTGGCCACCGATACCGTGTTCTCGGAAACCCATTTCGTCAGCTGCCGCAATGTGCTGATCTATTTCAACCGCAAGCTGCAGGACCGTGCGCTCGGGCTGTTCCACGAATCGCTGTGCCACCGCGGCTTCCTGGGCCTGGGCAGCAAAGAGAGCATCGATTTCTCCAGCTATGCCGACCGCTTCGACGTACTGGCCCGGCGCGAGCGCATCTACCGCAAGGGTGCGCTGTGAGCATCCCGGCGAGCGCCCTGGCGGACATTGGCGCGGCCCTGCGCGGTCGCCGCGTGGAGCTGGTCGTCATCGGCGGTTCGGCCGGCGGCGTCGATGCCCTGATTGGCCTGCTGCCCTCCATTCCGGCCACTTTCCGCGCTACCGTCGTGTGCATCCTGCACGTGCCGCCCGACCGCGACAGCCGCCTGGCCGAGCTGTTCGAGCTGCGCGCTGCGCTGCCGGTGCGCGAGGCGCGCGACAAGGAGCAGCTGGAACCCGGCGTGATCTATTTCGCCGGATCGGGCTATCATCTGTCGGTCGAGCGCGACCGCTGCTTCTCGCTCAGCTGCGAGCCGCCGGTGCAGTTCGCGCGCCCGGCGATCGATGTGCTGATGGAGTCAAGCGCCGACGCCTATGGCCCGGCGCTGGCCGGCATCCTGCTGACCGGCGCCAACCATGACGGCGCCGACGGCATGTGCCATATCCGCGAGCGCGGCGGGCTGACCGTCGTGCAGGACCCTGGAGAGGCCCAGGCCAGCGCCATGCCGATCGAGGCGATCCGGCGCTGCGCGCCCCATCTCGTGCTGCCGCTGTCCGGTATCCGGACACTGCTTCCCATGCTGAGGAACTTATGAGCCTGCAAGACCCTAGCAAACTTTTGATCGTCGACGACCTGCCGGAGAACCTGCGCGCCCTCGATGCCCTGATCCGCGGCGAAGGACGCCTCGTCTACCAGGCTTCCTCGGGCGAGGAAGCGCTGGCGCTGATGCTCGAGCACGACTTCGCGCTGGCCATCCTCGACGTCCAGATGCCGGGCATGGACGGCTTCGAACTGGCCGAGATGATGCGCTCCACGTCGCGCACCCGCGCCATCCCGATCGTGTTCGTGTCGGCCGCCGGCCGCGAGCTGAACTACGCCTTCAAGGGCTACGAGACCGGCGCCGTCGACTTCCTCTACAAGCCGCTCGACTCGGACGCGGTGCGCAGCAAGGTCAATGTGTTCGTCACGCTCGACCAGCAGCGCCGCCAGATGCAGCGCCAGATGGCCGCGATCGAGCGCAGCCGCCAGGAACAGGAAACCCTGCTGCGCGAACTGAACCAGACCCAGGAAGAGCTGCAGCGCTCGCTGCGCATGCGCGACGAATTCATGTCGCTGGTGGCGCACGAGCTGCGCACGCCGCTCAACACCCTGTTCCTGGAAGCGCAGATGCGCAGCCTGCAGCTCAAGCGCGGCACCTTGGCCACCATCAAGCCCGACCAGTTCGAAGCGATGATCAAGCGCGACGAGCGCCAGATCAAGGCCATGATCCGCCTGATCGACGACATGCTCGACGTATCGCGCATGCGCAGCGGCCAGCTGTCGATCCGCCCGGGGCAGGTACAGCTGATGGACCTGCTCGAGCGCGTGGTCAGCGACCTGTCGCTGCAGGCGGCGGCCACCGGCTGCAAGCTGTCCCTGCAGCCGCATCCGCCGGTGGAGGGCTGCTGGGACGAGTTCCGCATCGAGCAGGTGGTGGTCAACCTCTTGACCAATGCGCTGCGCTACGGCGGCGGGCAGCCGGTCGAGGTGAGCGTCCAGTACGCCGCCGACACGGTGCGGATCGACGTGCGCGACGAGGGCAAGGGCATCGCCCAGAGCGACCTGGAACGCATCTTCGAACCCTACGAGCGCGGCGCGCGCAACGGCGAGCCGAAGGGCCTGGGCCTGGGCCTGTACATCTCGCGCCAGCTGGCGATCTCGCACGGCGGCGAATTGCGCGTGAGCAGCAAGCCGGGGGAGGGCTCGACCTTCTCGCTGATCCTGCCGACCTGCGAGCAGACGGTGCAGGCAGCCACCACCGCTTGATCTCTTCTATATCGTGGGATGGGCGGCGTTGCCGCCCATCCCACGAAACCATCCTGTAACACGGCCCACGTATCCTCCTCAATCGAAGCGTGGGTTGCATCACGCTGTCGTTTCGTCCACACTCACAGATTGGGCTGGCTTGCCGGCTCGATAATCCCTTCAAGGGGAGAGCAATACTTGCTTGATAGTTAAAATCAATCGGCAGTATCGTATCAATCAATTTCACAAAAGACGCTCAGGTCGGTACACTGGCGTCTATCAAATCTTTTAACCACCCGAAAACAGGAGATTACATGTCCCTCATCAACACCCAGATCAAGCCGTTCAAAGCCACCGCTTACCACAACGGCAAGTTCATCGATCTGACGGAAGAGAACTTCAAGGGCACCTGGTCGGTTCTGATGTTCTACCCGGCTGACTTCACCTTCGTCTGCCCGACCGAACTGGAAGACCTGGCTGCCTTCCAGCCTGAATTCGAGAAGATGGGCGTGAACGTCTACGGCGTGTCGACCGACAGCCACTTCGCCCACAAGGCATGGCACGACACCTCGGACGCCATCAAGAAAGTGAACTACCCGCTGATCGGCGACCCGACCGGCACCCTGTCGCGCAACTTCGAAGTCATGATCGAAGAAGAAGGCATGGCACTGCGCGGCACCTTCGTGATCAATCCGGAAGGCCAGATCAAGGTCATGGAAGTGCACGACAACGGCATCGGCCGCGACGCGTCGGAACTGATGCGCAAAGTCAAGGCTGCCCAGTACGTCGCTTCGCACCCGGGTGAAGTGTGCCCGGCCAAGTGGACCGAAGGCGCAGAAACCCTGACCCCGTCGCTGGACCTGGTCGGCAAGATCTAATTTAGCAGCAAGGTAGTACTGTCCCGGGCCGCCCTGGCGGCCCGGTTCATTTCAGGGATCCGTTTTTGGTCCCGGGCATCGCTTTATATTAATAACGTCATAGTCAAGGAAAACATCATGCTGGACGCAACCCTCAAGAAGCAGTTGCAGGCCTATCTGGAAAAAGTGGTGCAGCCGATTGAGCTCGTTGCATCGCTGGATGATTCGCCGAAAGCGCGCGAAATGGATGAACTGCTCCGCGAAATCGCCGCGTTGAGCGACAAGATCACCGTGCGCACCGACGGCAGCAATGCCCGCAAGCCTTCGTTCTCGATCAAGCGCGTGGGCACCGATATCGCCGTGGATTTCGCCGGCATCCCGCTCGGCCACGAATTCAGCTCGCTGGTGCTGGCGCTGCTGCAGGTGGGCGGTCACACGATCAAGCTGGACCAGGCTGTCATCGACCAGATCAAGAACCTGGACGGCGACTACGTATTCGAAACCTTCATCTCGCTGAGCTGCCATAACTGCCCGGAAGTGGTGCAGGCCCTCAACGCGATGTCGGTCATCAACCCGCGCATCAAGGTCGTCGCCATCGACGGCGGCGTGTTCAAGAGCGAAGTCGAAGCGCGCCAGATCATGGCGGTACCGATGATGTTCCTGAATGGCCAGCACTTCGGCCAGGGCCGCACCAGCGTGGAAGAGATCCTGTCGAAGATCGACACCGGCGCCGGCGCCCGCAAGGCCGCCGAGCTGAACCAGAAAGACCCGTTCGACGTGCTGATCGTCGGCGGCGGTCCTGCCGGCGCGGCCGCGGCGATCTACGCCGCCCGCAAGGGCATCCGCACCGGCGTGCTGGCCGACCGCTTCGGCGGCCAGGTGCTGGACACGCTCGCCATCGAGAACTTCGTCTCGATGAAGGAAACCGACGGCCCGAAGTTCGCCGTCGCCCTGGAAGAGCACGTCAAGCACTACGAAGTCGACATCATGAACACCCAGCGCGCCAACAAGCTGGTCGAAGGCAAGATGATCGAGGTGCACACCGAAACCGGTGCGGTATTGAAGAGCAAGTCGGTGATCATCGCCACCGGCGCCCGCTGGCGCGAGATCAACGTGCCGGGCGAGCGCGAGTACCGCAACAAGGGCGTGGCCTACTGCCCGCACTGCGACGGCCCGCTGTTCAAGGGCAAGCGCGTGGCCGTGATCGGCGGCGGCAACTCGGGCGTGGAGGCGGCGATCGACCTGGCGGGCATCGTCAAGGAAGTGACCCTGATCGAGTTCGGCGCGGAACTGCGTGCCGATGCGGTCCTGCAGCGCAAGCTCTACTCGCTGAAGAACGTCACCGTGATCAAGTCGGCGCAGACCACCGAGATCCACGGCGACGGCAAGATCGTCAACGGCCTGTCCTACAAGGACCGCAACAGCGGCGAACTGAAGCGCGTCGACCTGGAAGGCGTGTTCGTCCAGATCGGCCTGGTGCCGAACGCCGAATGGCTGAAGGGCACGCTGGACCTGTCGGCGCACGGCGAAATCGAAGTCGACGCCAAGGGCCAGACCTCGATCCCGGGCGTGTTCGCGGCCGGTGACGTGACCACGGTGCCGTTCAAGCAGATTGTGATCGCGGTGGGCGAGGGCGCCAAGGCATCGCTGGCGGCCTTCGACTACCTGATGCGCCTGCCGGTGGAAGAAGAAAGCACTGCCGAGGAAGCCAAGGCAGCCTAAGCAACATCGGAACGCCATTCCCGTCACGGGGATGGCGTTTTTTTACGGCTGCGAAATCCAGTTTTCTGGATGATTGAATCCAGTATAATGGATTCATGGACATCAACGAACTGATCTCCCGCCGCGTGCGGATCCTGCGCGAGGAACGGGGCTATTCACTGGCCACCCTTGCCGAGCTGAGCGGGGTAGGCCGCTCGACCATCTCCCTGATCGAGCGCGGCGAGAGCAGCGCCACCGCCACCGTGCTCGACAAGCTGGCCACCGCCCTCGGCGTCCCGCTGGCGGCGCTGTTCGAGCAGGGCGGCGACGGCGATAGCGCGCCGTCACCGGTCTCCCGCGCCGCGGACCAGCTGGTGTGGACCGATCCCGTCAGCGGCTACCAGCGCCGCCACCTGTCTCCCGCGGCGCCTTCGCCCATCCAGCTGGTCGAGGTCGCATTCCCGGCCGGGCAGCGAGTGGCCTTCGACACCTCGATGCGCGACGCCGACATCCAGCAGCAGGTGTGGATGATCGACGGAGAAATGGACATCACGGTCGGCGACGCCCGCTGGCAGCTGGCGACCGGCGACTGCCTGGCGATGCGCGTGGACCGGCCGGTCAGCTTCCACAACCCCGGCAGCAAGGATGCGCGCTACCTGGTGGCGCTGGTGACGTCGAACAGGAGGACCCCATGAGCGACCACCTGATCGTGCGGCGCCTCGGCGGTAGGGAAGCCGCGGCTGCCGTCGAGGCGCTGGCGGACGTGCTCGTCGATTGCGTCGAAGGCGGCGCTTCCGTGAGCTTCATGCTGCCGCTGGCGCGCGAGAAGGCGCTGGCCTTCTGGCGTGGCGTGGCCGACGGCGTCGCACGCGGCGAGCGCGCCTTGCTGGTGGCCGAAGACACGCAAGGTGCGATCGTCGGCACCGTGCAGCTGGTGATGGCGATGCCCGACAACCAGCCGCACCGGGCCGACGTTGCCAAGATGCTCGTGCACCGCCGCGCGCGCCGCGCCGGGGTGGGGCGGCGGCTGCTGACGGCGCTCGATGAGGTGGCGAAAGAGGAGGCGAAAACCGTACTGGTGCTCGATACGGTCACCGGTGGCGACGCCGAGCGCCTGTACGAGCGGGCCGGATGGCAGCGCGCCGGCGTGGTGCCGAAGTTTGCGCTCATGCCCGACGGCGAACTTTGCGCGACGACCTTCTTCTACAAGCATCTTTGAAACCCTCATTCCTGTGAGAATTGAGGAGAATCGGTACAAAAAATCCTTGTAAGCTGGCCGCTCATCCATACGAGCACGACCATGATATCGACGCGTTTCGCTTTGTGCTGGGCTTTGCTCGGCATTTTCCGGCCGGATGCCGCGGCCCAATCGCAGCTTCCGGCGCCAAATCGCACGATCTATAAATGCCAGGTCAAGGGCACAGTCAGTTATTCGGACGAGCCATGCGTCGGCGCGCAGCGGCTTGATGTCGTGCCGACCCGGGGTGCGGACCGCTTGTCCGGATCGAGGAGGATCGGAAACGACGTCGCAAACGAGATCCGTTCCGAGCAATTTGCGCATGCCGTCAAACCGCTGACAGGCATGAGTCCGTCCCAATTCGCTACCGCGACCCGGCGTCATCACCTGGATGCTGCATCGCAGAGCGAATGCCGCCAGCTCGAAGCGGCCATCCTTACCTCCGAACAGGCGGAGCGGAGCGCTGGCGCCGGGATGATGGAATCGATTCGCCAGGATCTTTTCTCGCTTCGCAAGCGCTACAAAAAACTGAGATGTTAGGCTCCGGTATTACCTGATTTGACCCATGCAAAAGCTAACGAATTGTCACTCCGGGAAATAAAACAACAACAACTTAAGTTGCTTGTTGGAAATAATGGAGGGTGCCAGTATCATATGGTCTTTCCTGACCAGTGAAGTGCCATGAAAGACATTTTTGCTAAAACTTTCGGCGGTTTGACCAAGCAATACCTTGCGCGCCAACTCTTCTTCGGCGTTGCCATGGCCGCCTTGTTCATCACGATGATGCAGAACCAGCCGAACGGCATTGGCGTTGGTGGCATGTGCATGTTCGTACTGAATGCGGGACTATACCCATATTCCCGCTTCGTTTATGAAAGCATTATCGATTTCATCGTTGGCGAGAACTTTTTCCTCCTGCCTGCGATTCCAATGCTGCTTGCAAAATGCTTCACGATGCTGATGTGCTTCGCCGCGGCTCCGCTCATCGCGCCGCTCGGTCTCGCCTATCTGTATTTCCGTCATAGCCGCAGGTAATTCCCACAATCCTGCACTTTTTCGGCTCCTGGTTGCACTGACCAATCGATGCAATCAAGGGTTGGGACATCGGCATCGTCACGCTTGATGGTTCTCATCGCGAGATATCTCGACAACGAATCTAATTAGAAGAATTGACACAGCGCGCTGACACTTCGCTCCGCTGCTAAGGCGCCCCGAACTATTTTGCAACCGAGCGGAGTACGCTCAAGATATAGGATTTTCAAGCATGGCAAACGATTTAGATGAAGTGACCGGCCTCACCAACGAAGAGGGGCGCGACGTCAACGTCATCAGCAAGCAGATTCCCGTTCAGATCGGCATCGGCTCGCTGGTCTTTGAAATCGCCCTGTGGACGGTGCTTCCCATAATCGGGGCGCTGGCGCTGCTGACCGATGCGCTGCCACGAAACTACAGCCTTGGGCTCCTGGTGCTGGGTGCCCTGCCGGGCTTGATCTTCCAGTTCATGAAAGTGTCCGCTCTGGCGTACCTGCGCAAGCTGCAGCAGAAAATCCAGGCCGATGCCTCGCAGATCGACAATTACCTGGAGCAGCGCGTCGTCGTGTTGAACAACGTCGTCGGCCTCGTCGCGAAAGCGATCGATCTCGACAAGGACGTCATGAAATCCGTAGCGGCATTCCGGAGCGGACACAACGCCGATGTGGAACGCAATCAGGCTTCCCAGAAGATCGACGGTATTTTTTCCCGCATCAATTTTGCATGCGAGGCTTATCCGGACTTGAAGGCCCAAGCCGTCATCGCAGACGCCATGCGCCAGAACAGCTATCTTCAAAAGGAAATTACGGCAGCACGAACGCTGTATAACGATACCGTCGGCATGTGGAACCAGGACGTCTTTGCCTGGCCGACCAAGCAGATTGTCGCGGCGCGGGCAGGCTATACCACCCGCATTCCTTTCACTGCCTCGGCTGAAACGAAGGCTGCCGCCCGGAGCGTCTTCTTTTGATCGACGACGTCCATGAGCCGCTGGAGCAGTATTGCTCCCATTTCAAGACTGCTCACGTCAACAATACATCGGATTTTTTCGAAAACCTCGTGCGTCGCTCCGGGGTGGACGAGAACGCCAACACCAAGACAGTGCAGGAACTGCGCGAGCTCGAGAAGCAGGCTGCGGGCACTGGTTCCACCAACAAATGGTGGCGCTTCCTGCGCGGGGTCACCATCGCGTCGGCAGTGCTGGTGGCGCTCTATATTTACGCCCATTACTGGTGGCCATGGCTTACGGTTCCGGCGATCGTGTTGGTACCTGCGATGCTGTTTCTGAACCGCGTCATCAAGGACTCCGACGCGCGGTTGAAGCGGCTGCGGGAGGCCTGCGACGAGAAACGTGCCGTGGCGTGGGGCCAAATGGCGCCACTGAACCGCCTGTTCGACTGGGATATTGTAGCGAAGCTGATGCAAAGCACGGTGCCACGCATTGCATTCGACACGTATTTCAGCAATGGCCGCATGGAAGAGTTACGTAACAGCTTCGGATGGTCCGGCCATCTGGGCGACCCCCACTCCATCGTGTTCTCGCACAGCGGTGTACTGAACGGTAACCCGTTCATCCTTGCGCGAACGCTGTCGCACTGGATGGGCAGCAAGACCTACCATGGCTCCCTCGACATCACATGGACCGAACAGTACCGTGATTCACAAGGAAAATGGCAAACGAGAACCCGCCACGAGACTTTGCGCGCGTCGATCGAGCGTCCGTTTCCCGAGTATGAAAACCAGACGTTTATCGTCTATGGCAATGAAGCGGCGCCCGACCTTGTATTCAGCCGCAAGCCTTCGGCACTCTCCAAGCTGGACGACGGTTTGTTCGACAAATGGCGGACGAATCGCGCCATCAAGAAGCTGGAAGCGAAGTCCCGCGAGGTCGGCGAGGGAAAAACCTTCACGGTCATGGCCAACCGGGAGTTCGACGCATTATTCGATGCCACGAACCGCAATCACGAAGTGCAGTTCCGCCTGTTGTTCACGCCGCTGGCGCAGCAGGAAATGCTGAAGCTGCTCAAGGATAGCCAGGCCGGTTTTGGTGACAGCTTCGTGTTCGAAAAAACGCACATGATCAATATCGTGGAACCAGGGCATATGCGCCAGACCGATATTAGCGGCGATCCCGAAAAATTTCATGACTACGAACTTGCCCGCGCACGAAGGTTTTTCAACGGCTACCACAACGATTTCTTCAAATCGTTCTACTTCGGGATTGCGCCGCTGCTTGCCATCCCCTTGTATCAGCAGCATCGCCCGCATTCGGATATTTACAAGGACACTTATTCACACAAACCCTGCTTCTGGGAGCATGAAGCGATTGCCAATTACCACGGCGAGGCGGCATTCAATCATCCCGAGTGCGTTACCCGGAGCATCCTGAAGACATCCCTGCAACACGAGGCCGATGGATCACAGAAAGTGCGGGTAAAGGCCAGCGGCTTCGGAAGCGTCGAGCGTATCCACCATGTTTCGGTTCGCGGGGGAGACGGCCGCTCGCATCAGGTTCCGGTTCGCTGGGACGAGTATTTCGAGGTGGAGAACAGCGTCGACATGCTGGTGCAGGAAACGGCTCCCCCACGCGAAGCCTCAGGTGACGCTACCAGCGACAGCAATCAAGCCGCATTGCCACCGGCGTTTTCTCAGCGAGGCATCGATGCCGGCAGAGCCGTTCTGCGTCGGTCGATTGTTTCGGCGGTCTTGCCCGGATAAGGCAAGTAAATCAGTGGAAGGCCACGAGCAGGGCGCCGGTCAGCGCTTCGGTCTCGAGCAGCAGCCAGGTGGCCGCACTGGCCAGTGCCAGGTGGACTGCGGTCCAGGTCATTGGGTGACGGCGTGCCATGATGAGACTCCCTGATCGGTTGGATTCGTAGTGATGATGGTGTCATCTTAGTCACTCCTCTCGACGGTAACCATCGGCAAAACCTCCGTGGGTTTGTAGGAGTAAACCTTGTGACATTGTCACGATGAATTTTGTTATGCGACTTAGTTGAGCTCCTACGGGAGAGCTAGGCTGCGTCCTATAGGTGCGGTGATGCGGCGGGCATAGAGTAGCCTCCATCATGACCCGACACGAACCCACACTCCTGCACCGCGGCCTGCTCGCCGTGCGCCGCAATACCATCCGCCGCCTGCTGCGTTCCACCTTCGGAATCGAACAGCTGCGCGACGGCCAGCAACGCGTCATCGACAGCGTCCTCGACGGCAAGGACACGCTGGCGATCATGCCCACCGGCGGCGGCAAGTCGCTGTGCTACCAGATCCCTGCCAAGATGCTCGAGGGGATCACCATCGTCGTCTCGCCCCTGATTTCCCTGATGAAGGACCAGCTCGAAAAACTCGAGGAGCTGGGCATCCGTTCGGTCCAGGTCAACAGCAGCCTGAACGCCGAGGAAGAGGCGGCCGCGATCGAGGCGATCGCCAGCGAAGCCTGCGAGATCGTGTTCTGCACCCCGGAACGCCTGGTCTCGCCCGAATTCATCGCGGTCCTCCAGCAGGTCACGCTCGACATCGTCGTGGTCGACGAAGCCCACTGCATCTCGCAATGGGGCCATGATTTCCGCCCGGCTTACATCGGCCTTTCCGCCGCCCTCGACGCCCTCGGCAAGCCGCCGGTGCTGGCCCTGACGGCGACCGCGACCGACGAGGTCATGGCCGACATCGGCAAGCAGCTGGGCCGCAAGCTGAACGTCATCAATACCGGCATCTACCGGCCGAATTTGCACTACAGCGTGGTCCAGGTGACCAATCCCCAGGAAAAGCTGACGCAGGCACGCAAGCTGGTGCAGGAAACGGAAGGAACCGGCATCGTCTACGCCGCCACCGTCAAGATGGCCGAAGAGATGCTGGCGGTGCTGGAAGAGGCCGGCGAATCGGTCACGATCTACCACGGCAAGCTGTCCAGCGCCGAGCGCAAGCTGAACCAGGACCTGTTCATGGACGGCGAGCGGCGCGTGATGGTCGCCACCAATGCCTTCGGCATGGGCATCGACAAGAGCGATACCCGCTTCGTGATCCACCTGCAGATTCCGGCCAACCTCGAATCCTATTACCAGGAATCGGGCCGCGCCGGACGCGACGGGCTGGACGCCAGCTGCACGCTGTTGTTCCTGCAGGACGACAAGCGCATCCAGCAGTTCTTCCTGTGCAAGCACTATCCGGCGGCCGCCGAGCTGCAGACGGTCTACACCGTCGTGCGCGAGCTGGCGCAAGAGGCTCCCGTCACCACCGCGCGCCTGGAAGAAGCGTTGGAAGAGGCGGGCGAAGCCAAGCTCAAGGTGTGCATCAAGCTGTTGAAGGATGGCAAGCTGCTGCGCCAGAACCGCAAGCTCGAATACCTGCCGACCAAGGCGGAGCCTGACCCGCAAGTGTTCGGGCAATTGGCGGAGGTATATGTTCAGAAGGCTGAACGGGACCGCGAAGCGCTCGAGCAGATGGTAGGCTATGCGGTAAGCGGCTTCTGTCGCTGGAAGCTGTTGCTGGATTACTTTGGCGACGAAGTCGAGGGCTTCAAGAAGTGCTGCAAGTGCGACAACTGCCTGAACCCGCCGGCGCTGGCGCTCGACGAGATCGAGATCCGCGACGACGAGTTCGACCGCGAGCCGGCGCCCGAGCCTGCTGGACCGAAGTTCGAGGTCGGCAGCCGCGCCAAGGCGCCGAAGCATGGCGAAGGCGTGATCGTCGCCGTCGCAGGAAGCCAGGTGACACTGGAATTTCCCGACCAGGAAGAACCGCGAACCTTCCTGGCCGAGTTTCTCGAGCCGGCATAAACCGCGCATTTACTGTGAAGGGACCGCATGGGGGACATGGTCGTCGTCCGCAAGGAAGGTTTGTATTGCGTACCTGGAGGGTTCTACATCGACCCCTGGCGCCCGGTCGACCGGGCCGTGATCACGCATGCCCACGGCGACCATGCGCGCTACGGCCACGGGCATTACCTGGCAGCCGCGCCCGGCGTGGGCGTGCTCACATCGCGCCTGGGCGACATCCACGTGCAGGGCCTGGAATACGGCGAAAGCATTACCCATAATGGCGTCACCATCTCGCTGCACCCGGCCGGCCACGTGCTTGGCTCGGCGCAAATCCGCATGGAGTGCGGCGGCGAGGTCTGGGTCGCCTCCGGCGACTACAAGGTCGAGCCGGACAAGACCTGCGCGCCCTTCGAACCGGTGCGCTGCGACACCTTCATCACCGAATCCACCTTCGGCCTGCCGATCTACCGCTGGGACCCCGAGCAGCAGGTCATCGACGAGATGAACGCCTGGTGGCGCCGCAATGCCGAGGAGGGGCGCTGCAGCGTGGTGTTCGCCTATGCCTTCGGCAAGGCCCAGCGCATCCTGTCGCGCCTGGATCCTTCGATCGGGCCGATCGTCTGCCATGGGGCGGTGGAGCCGCTCAACCGGGTCTACCGCGCCGGCGGGGTCGAGCTGCCGGAGACCGTCATGGTCAGCGAGATCGAGAAAGCGGCCTTGCGGCGCGCGATCGTGATCGCGCCGCCGTCCGCCAGCGGCTCGCCCTGGATGAAGCGCTTCGGCGACTACAGCGATTCCTTCGCCAGCGGCTGGATGCTGCTGCGCGGCGCACGGCGGCGGCGCGGCGTCGACCGCGGCTTCGTGCTGTCCGACCATGCCGACTGGCCCGGCCTGATGAGCGCCATCAAGGCCACCGAAGCCCAGCAGATCATCGTCACCCACGGCTCGATTCCGACCATGGTGCGCTGGCTGTGCCAGAACGGGCTGGATGCCAAGGGTTTCGATACCGAATACGGCGACGAGGAAGAAGACGAGGCGACTGCGCCGGCCGGCGCGGCGGCGAACAAGGCGCCGCAGGAGGCGCAGGGAGAGCCCGATGCGTGAATTCGCCCGCCTCTACGCCGAACTCGACGAAACCACCTCCACCACCCGCAAGCTCGACGCCCTGCAGTCCTATTTCTCGCACGCCGCCCCCGAAAACGCGGCCTGGGCCGTGTACTTCTTGGCCGGAGGAAAACCCCGGCAAGCCGTACCAACGAAGTTGCTGCGCCAGTACGCGATCGAGTACGCGGGCCTAGACGAGTGGCTGTTCGACGAGTCCTACCATGCGGTGGGCGACATGGCCGAGACCATCGCCCACATCCTGCCGCCGCCAAGCCGGCGCAGCGACGTCGGCCTGGCCGAATGGATGGAGCAGCGGATCGGCCCGCTGCGCGGCGCCGACCCGGGCACGATCAAGGAGGCCTTGTACGCGGCCTGGGATGAACTCGACTGGCGCGAACGCTTCCTGTTCGTCAAATTGATCGGCGGGGGCTTCCGCGTCGGCGTATCGCGCCTTTTGGTCACGCGCGCGCTGGCGGCGATTGCCGCCGTCGACAGCAAGCTGATCGCCCAACGTTTGATGGGCTGGACCGACAACTCCGTTAGACCAACCGCCACCAGCTTCCTGCAGCTGATCGCCGCGCAGTCCGACGAGGAACACAAGCTGCGCGGCGGCCAGCCCTATCCCTTCTTCCTGGCGCACCAGCTGCAGGGCGAGCCTGCCGCTTTAGGCGAAATCGACGACTGGCAGGTGGAGTGGAAGTACGACGGCATCCGCGCCCAGCTGGTGCGCCGCGGCGGCCAGAACTTCCTATGGTCGCGCGGCGAAGACCTGATCACCGAGCGCTTTCCCGAGCTGGCCAATGTGCGCATCCCGGAAGGGACGGTGCTCGATGGCGAAGTCCTGATCTGGCAGCCCGGCGTCGATGCCCCCGCGCCCTTTGCCGACCTGCAGAAGCGCATCGGCCGCAAGACTTTAAGCGCCAAGCTCTTGAGCGAACTGCCGGCGGTGCTATGCTGCTACGACCTGCTCGAATTCGGCGGCGTCGACCTGCGCGCGCTGCCCCAGCACGAGCGGCGCGCGCTGATGGAAACCGAGGTGGCGGCGATCGACCTGCCGCAACTGCGCCTCTCGCCCGTGATCCGGGCCGACAGCTGGGAAGAGCTGGCCGGCTTGCGCAGCGAATCGCGCGCGCGCGGCGTCGAAGGCATGATGCTCAAGGCGAGGAGCGCCCAGTACGGCGTGGGCCGCACCAAGGACGTCGGCACCTGGTGGAAGTGGAAGATCGATCCCTACACGGTGGACGCGGTGCTGATCTACGCCCAGGCCGGCAGCGGCCGCCGCGCCTCGCTCTACACCGACTACACCTTCGCGGTGTGGGATGGGGAGGGCGGAGAACGCAAGCTGGTCCCCTTCGCCAAGGCCTATTCCGGGCTCACGGACGCCGAGATCCGGCAGGTCGACAATGCGGTGCGCAAGACCACCATCGAGAAATTCGGGCCGGTACGCTCGGTGAAGCCGACCATGGTGTTCGAGATCGGCTTCGAGGGCATCGCGCTGTCGACCCGCCACAAGGCCGGCATCGCGGTGCGCTTCCCGCGCATCCTGCGGCGCCGCTTCGACAAGCCGGTCGAGGAGGCCGATACCCTCGACACACTGAAAGGCCTGCTGGCCGCGGCTGGTGCATGAGCAAGAATCCTGTTACCGAACGCATCGACGCCTGGTTCGCCGCGCGCGGCTGGACCGTGTTCCCCTTCCAGCGCAAGGTGTGGACAGCGGCGCTGAAAGGCCAGTCCGGCCTGCTGCATGCGAATACCGGCGCCGGCAAGACCTTTGCCGTCTGGTTCGCGGCCCTGCAGCGCGCCGGCCTCAAGACCGGCCGTCACACGGCCGGCCTGCGCGTATTATGGATCACTCCGATGCGCGCCCTGGCCGCCGATACCATGCGCGCGCTGGAAGAGTCGGCTGCCCAGCTCATGCCCGAGTGGCAGGTGGGCGCGCGCACCGGCGACACCGGCTCGGCCGAGCGGGCGCGCCAGACGCGCAAGATGCCGGCCGCCCTGGTGACCACGCCCGAGAGCCTGTCGCTGATGCTCAGCCACGCTCAAGCCGCCGAGCAGTTCAAGCACCTGGACATGATCGTCATCGACGAATGGCATGAACTGATGGGCAGCAAGCGCGGCGTGCAGGTGCAGCTGGCGCTGGCGCGCCTGCGCCGCTGGCGCCCGGAACTGCTGGTGTGGGGCGTCTCGGCCACCATGGGCAACCTGGACCTGGCGCGCCAGGTGCTGCTCGGTGGTGACGAGGGCGTGCTGGTCGAAGGCGACCTGCGCAAGAGAATCGAGGTCGATTGCCTGATCCCCGAAAACGTGGCGCGCTTTCCATGGGGCGGCCACATGGGCCTGCAGATGCTCGGTCCCGTGATCCGCGAGATCGAGCAGCACGAAGCGACCCTGGTGTTTACCAATACCCGCGCCCAGTCCGAGATCTGGTACCAGAACATCATCGACGAGCGCCCCGATTGGGCCGGCATCGTCGCGCTGCACCACGGCTCGCTCGACCGCGAGGTGCGCGAATGGGTCGAGATGGGGCTCAAGAAGGGCGAGCTGAAGGCGGTCATCTGCACCGCCAGCCTGGACCTGGGCGTGGACTTCCTGCCGGTCGAGCGTGTGCTGCAGGTGGGCAGCGCCAAGGGCATCGCGCGCCTGCTGCAGCGCGCCGGGCGCAGCGGCCATGCGCCGGGGCGAGTCTCGCGCGTGACCCTGGTGCCGACCAACAGCCTGGAACTGCTGGAGGCGGCCGGCGCCAAGAAGGCGGTGGCGGCGCGGCGCATCGAGGGCCGCTACGTGCCCAACAAACCCTTCGACGTGCTGGTGCAGCACCTGGTCACGGTGGCGCTGGGCGGCGGTTTCATTTCCGGTGAGCTGTACCAGGAAGTCAGGCGCGCCTGGTCCTACCGCAACCTGGACGAGGAAGAATGGCAATGGGCGCTCGATTTCGTCGCGCGCGGCGGCCAGAGCCTGCTGGCCTATCCGGAATACCGGCGCGTGCTGCCGGACGAGGAGGGCGTCTACCGGGTGCCGGATACGGCGATCGGACGGCGCCACCGCATGGGCATCGGCACCATCGTGTCCGATTCCACCATCTCGGTGAAGTACATGAGCGGGGGCCGCATCGGCAGCGTCGAGGAATCCTTCATCTCGCGCATGAAGCCCGGCGACCACTTCCTGTTCGGCGGGCGCATCCTGGAATTCGTGCGCGTGCACGAGATGACGGCATTCGTCAAGCGCGCCACCAGCAACCGGGGGGCGATCGCGCGCTGGGGCGGGGCCAAGATGCCGATGTCCTCGGAGCTGGCCCATGCGGCGCTGGAGGAGCTGCGCCTGGCCTCGCAAGGCATTTACGACAGCCCGGAGATGGAGGCGATCCGGCCGCTGATCGAAATCCAGTGCCGCTGGTCGGCGCTCCCGACCAACGAGACCCTGGTACTGGAGAGCATGAAGAGCCGCGAAGGCTGGCACCTGTTCGTCTATCCCTTCGCGGGGCGTTCGGTGCACATGGGACTGGCCTCGCTGTTCGCCTATCGGATCGGGCGCATGCAGCCCTCGACCTTCTCGATTGCGATCAACGACTACGGGTTCGAACTGCTCACGCCCGAGCCGGTCAACTGGCAGCGGATCTTCGGGGCCGACATGGGCCTGGATGTGGACCTGTTCAGCACCGACTGCCTGCTGGAGGACGTGCTGGGCAGCCTGAATGCGACCCAGCTGTCGCAGCAGCGCTTCCGCGAGGTGGCGCGCATCGCCGGCCTGGTGTTCCAGGGCTATCCCGGCCAGCCGAAGTCGAACCGCCAGCTGCAGGCTTCGTCCTCGCTGTTCTTCGAGGTCTTTCGCAAGCACGATGCGGGCAACCTGCTGCTCACCCAGGCGCAGCGCGAAGTGCTGGAGCAGGAGCTGGAACTGACGCGCCTGCGCGAGACGCTGGTCGAACTGCACGGGCGCCGCGTCGCCTACCGCGAGGTCAAGCGCGCCACGCCCTTCGGTTTCGCCCTGATGGTCGAGCGCTTCCGCGAGAAGGTCAGCACCGAGAAGCTGTCCGACCGCGTCGCCCGTATGGTGCGCGAACTCGAAAAGGCGGCAGCGGCATGAGCAGCGTCTCGCTCCGTGTCGCCGGCGAGACGCTCCTGCTGCTGCCGGAAAAGGCGCTGTACTGGCCGCATGAAAAGATGCTGGTCATCGCCGACATCCACTTCGGCAAGGCGGCGGCCTTCCGCGCCCTCGGGGTGCCGGTGCCGCGCGGGACCACCACCGAGAACCTGGCAGGGCTGGACGCCCTCATCGGGGCGCATGGGGCGCGCCACGTTGTTTTCCTGGGCGACTTCCTGCATGCGCGCGCGGCCCATGCCAGCGCCACCCAGCAAGCCATGCTGGCCTGGCGCGAACGCCGCCGCGACTTGCAACTGACGCTGGTGCGCGGCAACCACGACCGCCACGCGGGCGACCCGGCCGCGGCGCTGCGCATCGACCTGGTGGACGAGCCGCACGCGCTCGGCCCCTTCGCCTTCTGCCACCACCCGGATCTCGCCACCCCGGGCTACGCCCTGGCCGGCCACATCCATCCGGTTTACGTGCTGGCGACCCGTTTCGATGCGCTGCGCCTGCCGTGCTTCGTGGTGGGGCAGGACCGCATGATCCTGCCATCCTTCGGCGCCTTCACCGGCGGCCATGCGATCCGCCCGGAACCGGGCGACAGCATCTACGTGACGTCGGGAGACGCCGTTCACTGCGTACGATAGCGTACCGACCCCCTGTCGTGCTGGGGCGACAATTCCCTGTAGATAAAGAGGTGATCCTGTACTGCCAATCGACAAGGGGGGCGAAGCCATGGTTTTCAGTAAGCTGCTGCAGGCCGCGTTCGCTGCGGCAATCATGCTTGGACCGGTCCTGACGGGTAGCGCTACCGCCCAGGCTCAGCAATCTCAGAGCCGCGCCTACGGGCCCGTCATCAACGGATTCAACGTGGAAGAAGTGCGCCGCCTGACGCCCGGCGTCGAGCTGCATTTCGACCTGTACGGCAGCCCCGGCGGCATCGCCACCCTGCGCATCGACGGCGCCACCCGCAACCTGAACCTGACCGAAGTCGAGCCTGGCCAGTACACCGGCACCTATACCATCGGCACCCACGACCGCATCCGTCCGGAAAGCGGCGTCACCGCCAACCTGCGCCTGGGCAACCAGGTTGCCACCAGCCTGCTGAGCGAGTCGCTGCTGCAGCCGAACGCGCCGCGCCAGCAGCGCGGCCAGCTGGCCAGTAACCTGGTGATCGAGCGCTTCAACGTGCAGGGGAGCCCAGACCTGAGCCCGGGCAATGAATTGCGCTTCACCGTGTTCGGCACGCCGGGCGGCCGTGCGGAAGTGTCGATTGCCGGCGCGCGCGGCGTGTTCTTCCTGCCGGAAGTGCGGCCGGGCGAGTACGACGGCGTGTACACCATCCGCAACGCCGACCGCATCGCCCCGGACAGCCGCGTGACCGCCACCATTCGCGCCGATGGCCGCTACACCACCTCGGTGCTGGGCCGTCCGCTGCTGGCGGGTGTGCGCGTCAGCGAACCGCGCCAGGCGCGCTACTGCACCAACTGCGCCACCGTGGAGGCGGTGAACGTAATCGAAGTGTCGGGTAATGGCAACTACCTGGGTACCGCGGGCGGCGCCGTCATCGGCGGCCTGCTCGGCAGCCAGGTCGGCAGCGGCAGCGGCCGTACCGCGGCCACGGTGGCCGGCGCAGTGGCCGGCGGCCTGGCAGGACGCAATGTCCAGCGCAACATGAACCGCAGCCAGCGCTACGAAGTCGTGGTGCGCTATGCGACCAGCGGGGCAACCCAGACGCTGCAGTTCGAGAACGATCCGGGCTTCCGCCAGGGGGATCGGGTGCGGGTGAACAATGGGGTGTTGTCGCGGGATCAGTGACCTACAGAAAAACGACACCAAAAAACACAAGGCCGGCGCCCCTGAGGGAACCGGCCTTGTTGTTTTTCAGCTACGAACTGTTCAGGCGGTGGCCAGGACTTGATCGTCACCCGGCTGCTCGCTCTCGGCCTTCTGCTTGGCGCCCCCCTTGGTGCGCGAGCGCGAGGGCGGCAGGCGGCGCAGGGTCTTGAGGGCTTCGGCGTCCTTGATGCCGATGGTGCGCTGATCGACGGTGATCAGGCCGATCTCGTTGAAGGCCGACAGGGTGCGGCTGACGGTTTCCAGGGTCAGCCCGAGGTAGCTGCCGATCTCGTGGCGGGTCATGCGCAGGTTGAACAGCTTGCTCGAGTAGCCCATCGCGGCGAAGCGGTCGGCCAGCGAGACCAGGAAGCGGGCCACGCGCGCTTCGGCCGAGAGGGCGCCGAGCATGCCGATCATGGTCTGCTCGCGCACCAGTTCGCGGCTCATGACGCCGTACATCATGTTCTCGAGCTCGGCGTGGACGCGGCCGAGAGCGGTGAGTTTCTTGAACGGCAGCAGGATCAGGTCGCAGTCGGACAGGGCCACCGCTTCCGAGGCGTAGTGGCGGGTGTGGATGCCGTCCACGCCCAGCATGTCGCCCTTCATCGGGAAGCTCAGCACCTGTTCGTTGCCGAACTCGTCGATGAGTACGGTTTTCAGGAAGCCCGAGTTGACGATGTACAGGGTGTCGAAGGCCTGGCCGATGGTGTGGACGCGCTGGCCGGTCTTGAACTGGACATGCTGGAACAGCAATTCTTCGGAGGTCACCGAGACGCTGGCCGGGATGCGGAGCAGGTCGCAGACTTCCTTGAGGTTGGACCAGAGGCGGCCCGGGCGCTGGCGGCCGGCTTCCATGGGGGAGTGCATGGTCGGCTGGGTGACGTTGCGTTGTTCTGACGTTGGCTGGGACTGCATGCTCATCTCCAGGTGAAAGACTCAGGGTTTCGGCGACCACGGGGCGGAGCATCTGGCTCACGCTGGGACTTGGATCGCAAGCAAGTCGAAACGCTGAATTCAGTATGCCAACACGAGTCCGGCACGGATATCAGCGATGGCTGAATATGTAGGTAGGAAGGCTGACAGGCTTGTAGGAATAATCTGACCCCTGATGTTGAACTACAGAGGAAGAGGTCAGCGAGGCGCTGTAGGAGGAGGGGTAGTGCGAGGCGCAGGCGGGCGCCCCCCTGGTGGGGGCCACCTGCGGCACAAAACCGCCGGTGGCGTGTCTAAGACTTCTTAATCCTAGGCTTTCATCGGGGACAACAGCCGGTGCGCCACGGCGTACTGGACCATTTCCGACAGCGAGCTCATGCCCATCTTCTGCATGATCCGGGTTTTGTGGGTACTGACCGTCTTGACCGACAGGTGCAGGCTGTTGGCGATCTCGGTGATCGACTTCCCACCGACGAGGTGCGAAAACACCTCGAATTCACGGTCCGACAGCTGTTTATGCAACAGCTGTTCGTTCGGCGCCATGATATTGAGCGCCAACTGCTCGGCCACTTCGGTACTGATATAAGGACGTCCCGACGCCACCTTGCGGATCGCGCCCACCAGCTGGGTGCCCGCGCTTTCCTTGGTGAGGTAGCCCTGGGCGCCGGCGCGGATCGCCCGCACCGCGTACTGTTCTTCCTCGTGCATGGTCAGGATCAGGATCGCCAGCTTGGGGGCCTCGCTGCGTACCTGGCGGATCAGGTCGACGCCGCTGCGGCCCGGCATCGACAGGTCGAGCAGCAGCAGGTCGAAGCCGCCCTGGCGTACCTGGGCCAGCACCTCAAAGCCGTTGGTCGCCTCCCCGGTGATCTCGATATCCGGCGCACCATCGAGGATGCGCTTGAGTCCTTCGCGCATGATCGTGTGGTCGTCGGCAATGACGATGCGAATCATAAAACCATCCTTCTCGGTGAAAGCAACGATGACCGGTGCAGGCTAACACAGGACGGCACCGGCATATGTCGTACTTTCTTCACGCCGGCTCCGGGCACTTCGAGAAGATTCTCGAGGCGCCCTCTTGTCATGCGGGTGCGGGCTCACTGATCAGGCGGTGCACCAGCACCGGCTTGGTCGTGTGCGACAACACCTTGTTGGTGACGCTGCCGAGCAACAGCTGGCCCCAGCCGCTGCGGCCGTGCGATCCCATGAAGATCAGGTCGCAGCCTTCCTGCTCGGCGACGTCGACGATCTTGAGGGCCGCGGTGTCGGAAAACGCGGTCATGCAACTGTGCTTCAGGCCGGCGCCGGCGCAGGAGCGCATGATTCTCCCCATGTACTCCTCGCCCATGCGGCGCATCTGCGCGATATATTCTTCTTCGCTCGGATAGGAGGGCGGAATGATCTCCACGTACACGGGATACTGATAATCGGGCGCGACGAACAGGGCCAGTACCTCGGCGCCCATCTTTTGCGCAAATTTGACGCCGGCGCAGGCCGTATGCTGCGACACGGCCGAGCCGTCGGTAGTGATCAGGATTTTGCGGTACATGATGACTCCTCCAATGGCCACGCCATTCTGGGGCGTACCGGGCGCGGCGGCGATTGCAAGAACGCAAACTGTTGAGCTTGATCAAACTTCGGGTTCTTATTATTCAGCAACTGCATGGCCGTGATAAGAAGAACCATCGAGTTACGAAAAACAACACCTCCTTGTGTAAACATTCAGGAACTGTGCCATTTAATTGTCGCGGAATTAAGTTTCGATGTCCATTTTGTTGCGTCTCCGTCGCCGAGATTTACCTGTGGCAACTACGCTGCTACACTCGCATACAGACTTTGGACCATCCCGGATGGTCGCAGTAAACACTACTGAATACCGCTGATTGCGAACTTATACACCATGGAGAAGCAGGGATTATGACCGACGCCGCTGACGATTTCGACGCACTATTCGAGGAAGTGGCGGCGCAGCGCGCCAACGCTCCTACCCCGGCGCCGGCGGCCGAGCCCGCACCGGCCCCGGCTGCGGCAGCTGTCGCAGACGAAGACGACCTCGACTCCCTGTTCGACCAGGTATCGGCGGCAAGCGCGCCGGCGATCGCCGCCGCCGCTCCGGTAGCGGCCGCGGCAGCTGCGCCGGCTGCGGCGTCCGTGCCGGCCGTGGCCAGCGACGGCGAGCACGCCATGTTCGAACGTCTCGGCGGCATCGTGCGCCTGCTGCACGATTCGCTGCGCGAGCTCGGCTACGACAAGGCGCTGACCGAGGCGTCCTCGGCCATCGTCGACGCCCAGGACCGCCTGGAATACGTCGCCACCCTGACCGAACAGGCCGCCAACAAGGTGCTGAACACCCTGGACGACGGCATGCCGGCGCAGGACCTGCTGTCGAAGCAGGCCAAGGACATGGAAAACCGCTGGGCCGACCTGTTCTCGGGCAAGCTGAGCCTGGACGAATTCAAGGCCCTGGCCGGCGATTCGCGCCAGTTCGCCACCGCCGTGAACGAAGCGACCGAAGCCGAGAAGGCGCGCCTGCTCGAGATCATGATGGCCCAGGACTTCCAGGACATCACCGGCCAGCTGATCAAGAAAGTGGTCAAGATTACCCAGACGGTGGAAGCCGAGCTGGCGCAGCTGCTGCGCGACAGCGCGCCGGCCGACCTGAAGGAAAAGCTGGCGAAGAAAGAAGTGCCGGCCGCGCCCGCGCCGCTGATGCAGGGCCCGTCGGTGCCGGATACGGCGCTGAACCAGGATAGCGTTGACGATCTTCTGGCCGATCTGGGGTTCTAATGGACGATATGCTCAAGGACTTCGTCGTCGAGGCGATGGACCTTGCGGTGAATGTTGAAGAACATTTGCTGCGCCTCGAACGCGATCCGGACAACAAGGAAACACTGAATGCGGTGTTCCGTTCCTTCCACACAATCAAGGGCGGCGCCGGCTTCATGGGCCTGCCCGCGCTGGTCGCCGCCTGCCACCTGACCGAGAACCTGTTCGACGCCCTGCGCACCGGCGCCGCGCCGGTGACGCCGCTGGCGATCGAAGCCGCACTCGAGGCCTCGGGCTTCGTGGCGGACCAGCTCAACGACCTGAACAACGGCACCCCGCCGGAAGGCCTGGCGCAAATGCCGGAAACGCTCGAACGCATCCTGAAGGACGCGATCGAAGGCAAGGGCGCGACCAGCGCACCGGCCGCCGCGCCGGCGCCTGTGGCTGCACCGGCACCCGCCGTGGCCGCCCCGGTTGCGGCAGCGCCGGCCGCCGTCCCGGCTCCGGTTCCGGCCGCTGCCGGCGAAGATGGCCTGGACTGGGTCGGCATGTACAACGCCGTGGTGCCTGCGGGCTCCGCGATTGCGGCGGGGTCGGCGCCCGCCGCAGTCCCTGCCGCTGCCGCGCCGGTTGCCGCCGCTGCCCCTGAGGCCGCGCCGGCCGCCAAGCAGGGCGGCTGGGACGGCGTCGACCGCCGCCAGAACGACAAGGTCGCCGATGCGCGCGCCGCCGCGGCCCCGGCCAAGGACGAAAGCATCCGTATCGATGCGGTCAAGCTCGACGCGCTGCTGGAAGTGGCGGGCGAGTCGGTGCAGGCCGCCAACCAGGCCGCCGTGCTGCTCGAGCGCCTGCAGCAGTTCAAGTTCGAAGGTCCGGCCGCCGCCCTGATGGCGACGCTCACCGAGACCCTGGAGCGCGCCTCGCGCTACTCGGCCGAACTGCAGCGCGCCACGCTGGCCACCCGCATGCAGCCGGTGGGCCGCCTGTTCCAGAAGTTCCCGCGCCTGGTGCGCGAACTGGCCAAGGACCTCGGCAAGGATGTCGAACTGACCATCGAAGGCGCCGAGACCGAAGTCGACCGCGTCGTGGTGGACAGCCTGTACGATCCGCTGGTGCACATGCTCCGTAACGCGCTCGACCACGGCGTCGAGTCGCCGGAAGAGCGCGTCGCCGCCGGCAAGCCGGCCAAGGCCTTCATCCTGCTGAAGGCCTGGCAGGAAGCCAACAGCGTCATGATCGTGCTGCAGGACGACGGCAAGGGCATGGACCCGGTCAAGCTGCGCCGCAAGGCGATCGACAAGGGCCTGATCGGCGAGAACGGCGCCCCCAACGACGACGACGCCTACCAGCTGGTGTTCCTGCCGGGCTTCTCGACCAAGGAAGTGGCTTCCTCGGTGTCGGGCCGCGGCGTGGGCATGGACGTGGTCAAGACGGCGGTCGAGAAGAACCGCGGCGCGATCCGCATCGAATCGCAGCTGGGCGCCGGCACGCGCTTCGCGATCCGCCTGCCGATCGAGCTGTCGATCGTCCCGACCATGCTGGTGTCGACCTCGAGCGCGTCGCTGGCGCTGCCGATGGCCGTCGTCGAGCGCGTGGTCGAGCTGCCGGAAGAGTTCCAGTGCGTGGGCGGCGCTCCGGTGCTGAAGGACCAGGGACGCCCGCTGCCGGTGCGTTCGCTGGCCCTGGCGCTGGGCTACGAAGCCTGCTCGGAACGCGTCGGCATCGTCATCAACGCCCCACAGCCCTACATCCTGGCGGTGGAAGCGGTGGACGGCACGGCCGACCTGGTGATCAAGCCGATGACCGCGCTGTCGGTCGAGGGCATCACCGGTACCGCGCGTTCGGCCGAGGGCGAACTGGTGCTGGTGGTCGGCCTGTCCTTCCTGATGGACGGCTGCCGTTCGAATGTGCGCCTGGCCGCGTAGGGTGGGCGGATTCCGCCCACGCGGTGATTGCTGGCAGCTCCGCTCTCGTACCGGATGATCTCGCTGCTATCCATCACCGCGTGGGCGTAGTTCAGGCCACTGGCCTGAACTACCCCGCCCACCCTACACAAAATCGCATACAAAAGCCTGAGCTTCCCCGCTCAGGCTTTTTTTATTTGCATGGCGAGTTGTCTATGCAAATAATATTTGCATACTTTCGGCTTGATTAGCAGAAAAATGCGTTGCCCCTGCTTGGTGCGGCAGTGCACAATTATGGCATAATCAAAAACCGTCCCCGCATAAGGGGTACCGCGTTCACCGGATAGACCATGCAAAAAACGCTCTACGACAAACTCTGGGATTCCCATGTCGTGCGTGCCGACGCCGATGGCACCACAGTCCTCTACATCGACCGCCACCTGGTGCACGAAGTCACCAGTCCGCAAGCCTTCGAAGGCCTGCGCGAAGCAGGGCGCGGACTATGGCGTACCTCGGCCAACCTGGCCGTGGCCGACCACAACGTGCCGACCACCGACCGTGCCCACGGCATCGCCGACCCGACCTCGCGCCTGCAGGTCGAAACCCTTGACGGCAACGCCAGGAGCTTCGGCCTGACCTACTTCGACATGAACGACAAGCGCCAGGGCATCGTGCACGTGATCGGCCCGGAGCAGGGCGCCACGCTGCCCGGCATGACCGTGGTCTGCGGCGACTCGCACACCAGCACCCACGGCGCCTTCGGCTGCCTGGCGCACGGCATCGGCACCTCCGAAGTCGAGCACGTGCTGGCCACCCAGACCCTGCTGGCCAAGAAATCGAAATCGATGCTGGTGCGGGTCGAGGGAGAACTGCTTGCGGGCGTGACCGCCAAGGACATCGTGCTGGCCGTGATCGGCAAGATCGGCACCGCCGGCGGCACCGGCTACGCCATCGAATTCGGCGGCTCGACCATCCGCGCCCTGTCGATGGAAGGCCGCATGACGGTCTGTAACATGGCGATCGAAGCGGGCGCGCGCGCCGGCATGGTCGCGGTGGACGACACCACCATCGACTACGTCAAGGGCCGCCCGTTCTCGCCCAAGGGCGAGCAGTGGGAGCAGGCCGTCGCCTACTGGCGCACCCTGCACTCGGACGAAGGCGCCGTGTTCGACACGGTCGTGGAGCTCGACGCAGCGGAGATCCTCCCGCAGGTCACCTGGGGCACCTCGCCCGAGATGGTGGTATCCGTGGACGGCCGCGTGCCCGATCCGCGCGAGGAAAGCGACGCCGTGCGCCGCGGCGCCATCGAAAAAGCGCTGGTCTACATGGACCTCCAGCCGAACACCCCGATCGACCAGATCAAGATCGACAAGGTCTTCATCGGCTCCTGCACCAACTCGCGCATCGAAGACCTGCGCGCCGCCGCCGATGTGGTGCGCGGCCGCCGGCGCGCCGCCAACGTCAAGCTGGCGATGGTGGTGCCGGGCTCGGGCCTGGTGAAGGAGCAGGCCGAGCGCGAAGGCCTCGACCGCATCTTCAAGGAAGCCGGCTTCGAATGGCGCGAGCCGGGCTGCTCGATGTGCCTGGCCATGAACGCCGACCGCCTGGAGCCGGGCGAGCGCTGCGCCTCGACCTCGAACCGCAACTTCGAGGGACGCCAGGGGCAGGGCGGCCGCACCCACCTGGTCTCGCCGGCCATGGCCGCCGCCGCGGGAATCGCCGGCCACTTTGTCGACGTACGCGCCTTCTAGCGCGTTAATACCGTTTTAACCGTAACAGGAACATCATGAAGAAAGTAATCGCACTCGCCCTGACCGCCATCGTCCTCGCCGGCTGCAACACCATCTCGGGCATCGGCAAGGACGTGCAGAAGGTCGGCCAGGTCGTCACCAGCGCCGGCGGCAAATAACAATCTAGAAAAGGGAGCCGGAGCGGCCATGGATAAATTCACCGTACACGAAGGCGTGGTGGCGCCGCTGGATCGCGCCAACGTCGACACCGACGCCATCATTCCGAAGCAGTTCCTGAAATCGATCCGCCGCACCGGCTTCGGCCCGAACCTGTTCGACGAGTGGCGCTACCTGGACCACGGCGAGCCGGGCCAGGACTGCAGCAACCGCCCGGTGAATCCGGACTTCGTGCTGAACCAGCCGCGCTATGCGGGCGCCTCGATCCTGCTGGCGCGCAAGAACTTCGGTTGCGGCTCCTCGCGCGAGCATGCGCCCTGGGCCCTGCAGCAGTATGGCTTCCGCGCCATCGTGGCGCCGAGCTTCGCCGACATCTTCTTCAACAACTGCTACAAGAGCGGCCTGCTGCCGATCGTCCTGTCGGAAGAGGAGGTCGACGGCCTGTTCAAGGCAGTGGAGGCGAATCCGGGCTTCACGCTGGTGGTGGACCTCGAGAAGCAACGCATCGGCACGCAGGACGGCAGCATCTCGTACGGCTTCGCCATCGACGACTTCCGCAAGTACTGCCTGCTGAACGGCCTGGACGACATCGGCCTGACCCTGCGCCATGCCGACGACATCCGCGCCTTCGAGCAAGGCCACCTGGCAGCCCAGCCGTGGCTGGCCAACACGATTTGATAAAGAGAGACCGCATGAAAATCGCAATCCTGCCGGGTGACGGCATCGGCCCGGAGATCATGGACCAGGCGGTCAAGGTCCTGAACGCCCTTGGCGAGCCCTTCGAGATGGAAACCGCCCAGGTCGGCGGCGCCGGCTATGCGGCCCACGGCCACCCGCTGCCGGAAGGCACGCTGAAGCTGGCCAAGGAAGCCGACGCGGTGCTGTTCGGCGCCGTCGGCGACTACAAGTACGACACGCTCGAGCGCGCGCTGCGCCCCGAGCAGGCCATCCTCGGCCTGCGCCGCGAACTCGGCCTGTTCGCCAACCTGCGTCCGGCCATCCTGTACCCGGAACTCGCGGGCGCCTCGACGCTCAAACCAGAGGTCGTCTCGGGCCTGGACATCCTGATCATCCGCGAGCTCACCGGCGACATCTATTTCGGCAAGCCGCGCGGCGTGCGCGAATGCCCGGACGGACCGTTCGCCGGCCAGCGCGAGGGCTTCGACACCATGCGCTATGCCGAAGGCGAGATCCGCCGCATCGCCCACGTGGCCTTCCAGGCCGCGCGCAAGCGCGACCGCCGCGTGACCAGCGTCGACAAGGCCAACGTGCTGGAGACCTTCCAGTTCTGGCGCGACATCGTCACCGAGGTGCACCGGGAATACCAGGACGTCGAGCTCGAGCACATGTATGTCGACAACGCGGCCATGCAGCTGGTGCGCGCGCCGAAGAAGTTCGACGTCATCGTGACCGGCAACATGTTCGGCGATATCCTGTCGGATGCCGCCGCCATGCTGACCGGTTCGATCGGCATGCTGCCCTCGGCCTCGCTCGACGCCAACAACAAGGGCCTGTACGAGCCCTCGCACGGCTCGGCGCCGGACATCGCCGGCCAGGGCGTGGCCAATCCGCTGGCGACCATCCTGTCCGCCGCGATGATGCTGCGCTTCAGCTTCGGCCGGCTTGAGGCGGCCGACCGCATCGAGAACGCGGTCAAGCGCGTGCTGGCCCAGGGCCTGCGCACCCCCGACATTTACGAAGCAGGTACCAGGAAGGTCGGTACCGAAGACATGGGCAACGCGGTCGTCGCGGCCCTCCAATAATTCACATTCCAAGGAAAGCAAAATGAAACTAGTAGGCCTGGTTGGCTGGCGCGGCATGGTGGGCTCGGTCCTGATGCAGCGCATGCAGGAAGAGGGCGATTTCGACCACATCGAGCCGGCGTTCTTCACCACCTCGAACCCGGGCGGCGCGGCGCCGAAGATGGCGAAGAACGAAACCACCCTGAAAAGCGCGACCGACATCGCCGAACTCTCGAAGTGCGAGATCATCATCTCCTGCCAGGGCGGCGACTACACCAGCGACGTGTTCCCGAAGCTGCGCGCCAGCGGCTGGAACGGCTACTGGATCGACGCCGCCTCGACCCTGCGCATGAACGACGACGCCGTCATCGTGCTCGACCCGGTCAACAAGGAAGTCATCAAGAACGCCATGTCGCGCGGCGTGAAGAACTTCATCGGCGGTAACTGCACCGTGTCGTGCATGCTGATCGGCCTGGGCGGCCTGTTCGAGCAGGGCCTGGTCGAGTGGATGAGCTCCATGACCTACCAGGCGGCATCGGGCGGCGGCGCCCAGCACATGCGCGAGCTGCTGACCCAGTTCGGCACCATCAACGGCGCCGTCAAGCCGCTGCTGGACGACCCGGCCTCGGCCATCCTCGAGATCGACCGCACGGTGCTGGCGACCCAGCATGGCCTGTCGGCTGAGGAAACCAAACAGTTCGGCGTGCCGCTGGCCGGCAACCTGATTCCGTGGATCGACAAGGACCTGGGCAACGGCCAGTCGAAGGAAGAATGGAAGGCCGGCGCCGAGACCAACAAGATCCTCGGCCGCGGCGAAGGTTTTGGTTCCAGGGCGATTCCGGTGGACGGCCTGTGCGTGCGCATCGGCGCGATGCGCTGCCACTCGCAGGCCCTGACCATCAAGCTGACCAAGGACGTGCCGCTCGATGAGATCAACGACATCATCGCCTCGCACAACCAGTGGGTGAAGGTGGTGCCGAACACCCGCGAAGCCTCGATGCGCGACCTGTCGCCGGCCGCGGTCACCGGTGGACTGGGCATCCCGGTCGGCCGCTTGCGCAAGATGTCGATGGGTAATGATTACCTGTCGGCCTTCACCGTCGGCGACCAGCTGCTGTGGGGCGCGGCCGAGCCGCTGCGCCGCATGCTGCGCATTGTGCTGGACAAGTAACAAGCAAGAAAGCCTGCAGGGCCGATCCTCGATTGGCCCTGCGTATCGTGTTGGCAGCCTTGCCACACCTGCTGTAATAGTGCTAAGCGCTTGTAATCAAACGCTATCAAACACGCCCCGCATCGGTCATTCTGGCCACATATCTCCAGCTCCCTCGACGAGCTTGTGCGCTGGGAGCTTGCATGCTCCAGAGCATGATGATATGTTGAGACTCCTGGGAAATCGTCTTTCCTGTGGCCAACTTTCTCTCACTGCCGATTATGCATTTTCCTCACCGTCCTCCGCTCATGGCATTTGCGCTGAAATCAGTCACCGCGGCCGTGGCAAGTGCCGTGCTCCTGTCGTCTGCGGCCTCGGCTGCGGGCCTCGGGAAGCTGACGGTGCTGTCGGCACTCGGCCAGCCGCTGCGTGCCGAAATCGAACTGACGACGACCGCCGGCGAGGATGCATCGAGCCTGGCAGTGAAGCTGGCCTCGCCGGAAGCCTTCCGCGCGGCCAATATCGAATTCAACCCGGCCCTGCTGTCGCTGCGCTTCAATGTCGAGCAGCGCGCCGGCCGCCAGTTCATCCGCGTTTCCTCGAGCCAGCCGCTGAACGAGCCCTTCGTCGACATGCTGATCGAGCTGTCGTGGAACAGCGGCCGCCTGGTGCGCGAGTACACCTTCCTGCTCGACCCGGCCGAACTGCGTAACACCCAGCCGGCCCAGGCGGCGGCCGAGACCCGCCCGGCGGTGGCCCAGCCGTCCGCGCCGCTCCCTCAGCCGCGTCCAGCGGTGCCGCAGCCGGCAGCGCCGGTCGCGCAACAGCCGCAGCCGCCGCAGCAGGCCCAAGCGCCGCGCGCGGCCGCGCCTGCAGCCGCCGCGGCCGAGACCCCTTCGAGCTACCGCGTGCGCCAGGGCGACACCCTGGGCAAGATCGCCGCCAAGCTCAAGCCGGCCGACATCTCGCTCGACATGATGCTGGTGGCGCTGTACCGCGCCAATCCGGACGCCTTCATCGGCAACAACATGAACCGCCTGAAGTCGGGCCAGATCCTGTCGGTGCCGGATTCCGGCGCGATCCGAGGAAGCGGCAGCGGCGACGCCGAAGCGCGCGGCATCGTGGTCGCGCACGCGGCCGACTTCAACGCCTACCGCAACAAGCTGGCAGGGCAGGTGGCCAACGCCGCCCCGCAGCGTACGCCGCAGGCCGGCCAGAGCGCGGCCGGCAAGATTACCGCCAAGGTCGAGGAACGCCCGACCGCCGCCAACGAATCGCAGGACCAGCTGCGCCTGTCGAAAGCCACCCAGGCGGCCACCGGCGCGCAAGGAGCCGCCATTGCGAGCGCCGAAGACAGCATCGCGCGCGAGCGCGAACTGGAGCAGGCCCAGGCCCGCGTCAAGGAACTCGAGAAGAATGTCAACGAGCTGGAACAGCTGATGACGGTGAAGAGCCGCTCCGGCAGCGAGGTGCAGAACGCCGCCGCGGCGGGCGCCGGCGCCGGCGCCCCCACCGCCCCGCCCGCCGCACCGGCAGCCAAGCCGGCAGCGCCGGCCGAGCGCAAGCCGGCCGAGAAGGGCTTCGCCGATACCCTGATGGACAACATCAATGTCGTCGCCGCCGGCGCCGCCATCCTGCTGCTCGGCGCGCTGGGCATCTCGCAGCGCCGCCGGAAAAAGCAGGACGGCGCCAAGGCGGTCGTCGCCGAGCCCTCGGTGCTGGGCGTGCCGACCCAGGGGGCGCACTCGCTGTTCGCGGAAGCGGGCGGCCAGAGCGTCGACACCAGCAACAGCGTGTTCAATTCCAGCTTCGCCCCGTCGGCCTCGCAGCTCGACACCAATGAAGTCGACCCGGTCGCGGAAGCCGACGTCTACATCGCCTACGGCCGCGACGCCCAGGCCGAGGAGATCCTGAAGGAAGCGCTGCGCACCCATCCGGAACGCCATGCCGTGCGCCTGAAGCTGCTCGAGATCTATGCCGCCCGCAAGGACCTGCGCGCCTTCGAGACCCAGGCCAGCGAGCTGTACAGCATGACGCGCGGCATGGGTGACGAGTGGGCCCAGGCGGCCGCGCTGGGCCTGAGTATCGACCCGTCCAATCCGCTGTATGCCGCTGCCGCCGGCGCGGCGCCGGTCGCACCAAACCCGAGCCCGCAGGAGCGCGACCAGCAGTCGCTGCTGTCGCAGCAGCTCGAAGCCTCGTTCCGCGGTGGGGCCCCGATGGCGGCCCTCGGCGCAGGCGCCATGGCCGGTGCGGCCTACGCTGCGATGGACCACGACGAGCAGCAGGACGCGACTGCCGTGCCGGAATCCGATGTGCTCGCCGCTCCGGTGGCCGAGCAGCGCCTCGATGACAACTCGCTCGATTTCGACCTCGGCGGCCTGAGCTTCGAACCGGTCGCCAGCACCGAACCGATCGCCATGGCCGGCCCCGGCCGCGACGCTGCGCTTGACGACACCGCCGTGCCAGAGCTCGACTTCGCGCTCGATCCGATCACGCCGCCCGACCTCACCGCCGCGCCTGCACCCGCCGGCGAAGAGCCCTTCGACCTCGCCTTCGACATGAGCTTCGGCGAGCCGGAAACCGCCGCAGCCGTCCCGGGCTCCACGGACCGCGACGCCGCAGTGGCGAACCACGACATGGCCGGCCTGGCCGCCGAATTCGACCTGCCGCCGCTGCCCGCGGTCGACGAAGACGAGGTGCCGGCGCTGGCCACGGCCGCCGCCGAAGAGGACCCGCTGTTCGACCTGGATACCATGGACTTCGGCCTGCCGCCTGCCGCAGTGGCGCCTGCCGCCGTGGCCGAGGCGACCCCGTTCCACGAAGAAGTGCCCGCCATCCTCGGCGCAACGGCGACCTCGAACGGTGCGGACGATCCGCTGTTCGACCTCGATACCATGGACTTCGGCAGCCCGGCCGTGCCGAGCCCCGCGCCGAGCCTGTCCCAGCCTGCGGTCGAGCCCTTCGAATTCGACGCGCCGCCGGCAGCTGCAGCCAGCCCGGCCGCCGACGAAGACCCGTTCGCCCTGGACGAGTTCCCGGCGGCCGCGCCTGCCGCCGCACCAAGCGAGCCGAGCTTCGACCTGGCCGACATCGACCTCGAGCTGCCGTCCTTCGAGCAGCCCGCAGTGAGCGCGGCAGACCTGCCGGTGCCGGGCGAGGCTCTGGAGCCGGCCGCGCTGTCGCCGGAACACATGGAAATGGAAACCAAGCTCGATCTCGCGATCGCCTACCAGGAAATCGGCGACAAGGAAGGTGCGCGCGAGCTGCTCGATGAAGTCATCAAGGGTGGCAGCAGCGAACAGGTGAGCAAGGCCAGCGCAATGCGCTCCCTGCTCGCGTGAGGCGCATCGCACTGGGTGTCCAGTATGTAGGCACCGCCTGGAACGGCTACCAGAAGCAGCCGGCGCGCAATACGGTCCAGGACCAGCTCGAGATCGCCCTCGAGAAGTTCGCCTGTACTTTCCTTGGCACGACCTGCGCCGGCCGCACCGACGCCGGCGTGCACGGCATCGAGCAGGTGGTCCACTTCGACACCGAGCTCGACCGCGCCATGCAGAGCTGGGTGCGCGGCGTGAACGCCTTCCTGCCCGACTCGATCGTGGTGCGCTGGGCGCACGAGGTCAAGCCGGATGCCGAGGGTAACGAGTTCCACGCGCGCTTCTCGGCGCGCTCGCGCACCTATCACTACGTGCTGTACAACAACCCGAATCCCTCGGCGCTGCTGGCGGACCGGGCCGGGTGGGTATTCCGTCCGCTCGACGTGGAGCGCATGCGCGAAGCCGGCCAGTACCTGATCGGCGAGCACGATTTCTCGGCCTTCCGCGCCTCGGGCTGCCAGGCCAATTCGCCGGTCAAGCAAATGCACGAGGTGAGCATCCAGCGCTATGGCGACGTGCTCGTGTTCACGGTGCGCGCCAGCGCCTTCCTTCACCACATGGTGCGCAACATCGTCGGCTCGCTCATCTATGTGGGCACGGGCCGCAACGAACCCGGCTGGATGAAGGAAGTGCTGGAGAGCCGCTCGCGCGACGTGGCCGCGCCTACGTTCATGCCGGACGGCCTGTACCTGGCAAAAATCGATTACGATCCCAAGTGGGGATTGCCGCAGGAGCCAGCACATCCACTCCCGTGGCTCTGAGCCACTACCTGGACATCGACATGCAACGCACCCGTATCAAAATTTGCGGCATCACGCGCGCGGAAGACCTGCGCGCGGCCGTCAGTGCCGGCGCCGACGCGCTGGGTTTCGTCTTTTATCCGAAGAGTCCGCGCTACGTCACGCCGGAACAGGCGGCCGAGCTGTGCCGGGCGCTGCCGCCTTATATCAGCGCGGTGGCGCTGTTCGTCAACGCGACGGTGGACGAGGTGAGGGCGGTCGCCGAACGGGCGCCGCTGTCGCTGATCCAGTTCCACGGCGACGAGACGGTCGAGCAGTGCGCGGCGCTGGCCGCGGACGTCGCGCGGCCCTTCGTGAAAGCCTTCCGCGTCCGGCCGGACACAAGCCCGGACGAACTGCTAGAATACGAAGGTATATACCGCGCCGCCAGCCCCTGGTTCTCCGGCCTGTTGCTGGATACCTGGGTGGACGCCTACGGCGGCGCAGGAAAGGTCTTCGATTGGTCTCTCGTCCCAAAAGAGCTCGCGCCTCGGGTCGTTTTGAGTGGTGGGTTGAACGCACACAACGCGACTGACGCGGTGCTACGTGTTCGTCCCTTCGCGGTCGACGTCAGCAGTGGCGTCGAAGCGCAGAAGGGCATCAAGGATGCCTGCAAGCTTGCCGATTTCATCGGCGCAGTGCGGGCCGCCGACGCCATCCCATCGAGTGAGAACCATCATGAAAGATCGTCCTAGCGGCAACACGCCGCTGTTCCAGACCCCGGATTACCAGCTGCCCGACCAGACCGGGCACTTCGGCCCCTACGGCGGCAGCTTCGTCGCCGAGACCCTGTCGCATGCGCTGGCCGAATTGAACGAGGCCTACGCGCGCTTCTCGAACGACCCCGAATTCCTCGAGGAATTCCGCTACGAACTGGCCCACTTCGTCGGCCGTCCCTCGCCGGTCTACCACGCCAAGCGCTGGTCCGAACAGGTGGGCGGCGCCCAGATCTTCTTCAAGCGCGAAGACCTGAACCATACGGGCGCGCACAAGATCAACAACGTGATCGGCCAGGCCCTGCTGGCGCGCCGCATGGGCAAGAAGCGCATCATCGCCGAGACCGGCGCGGGGCAGCACGGCGTGGCCACCGCCACCATCTGCGCGCGCTTCGGCATGGAATGCGTGGTCTACATGGGCAGCGAGGACGTCAAGCGCCAGGCGCAGAACGTCTACCGCATGAAACTGCTGGGCGCGACCGTCGTGCCGGTGGAGTCGGGCTCCAAGACCCTGAAGGACGCGCTCAACGAAGCAATGCGCGACTGGGTCACCAACATCGAGAGCACCTTCTACATCATCGGCACCGTCGCGGGGCCGCACCCGTATCCGATGATGGTGCGCGACTTCCAGTCCGTGATCGGCGAGGAATGCCGCGTGCAGATGCCGGCCATGACCGGCCGCCAGCCGGACTACGTGCTGGCCTGCGTCGGCGGCGGTTCGAACGCGATGGGCATCTTCTATCCCTACATCGACGAGCCGGGCGTGAAGCTGGTCGGCGTCGAGCCGGCGGGCGAGGGCCTGGAGACGGGCAAGCATGCGGCGTCCCTGAGCGCCGGCATCCCGGGCGTGTTGCACGGTAACCGCACCTACCTGCTGCAGGACGAGAACGGGCAGATCATCGAGACGCATTCGGTGTCGGCCGGCCTGGATTACCCGGGCGTGGGGCCGGAGCACGCCTGGCTGAAGGACATCAAGCGCGCCGAGTACGTGAGCATCACGGACGAGGAAGCCTTGCAGGCCTTCCACGACTGCTGCCGCATCGAGGGGATCATCCCAGCGCTCGAGTCCTCGCACGCGATCGCCTATGCGACCAAGCTGGCGGCCACGCTGCCGAAGGACCAGCTCATCCTGGTCAACCTGTCGGGCCGCGGCGACAAGGACATGCACACGGTGGCGCAGAGGATGGGGCTGGATTTCAGCTGACCGTCTTCCCGCACCCTCGTGAACCTTTAACAGAAAGAACAGCATGTCCCGTATCGAATCGACCTTTGCCGCCCTCAAGGCGCAAAATAAAACCGGCCTCGTCACCTTCATCACGGCCGGCGACCCCGGTCCCGAACTGACCGTGCCGCTGATGCACGCCCTGGTGGAGGGCGGCGCCGACGTCCTGGAGCTGGGCGTCCCGTTTTCCGACCCGATGGCCGAAGGCCCGGTGATCCAGCGCGCCTGCGAGCGCGCGCTCAAGTTCAACGTCGGCCTGCAGGACGTCTTCGGTTTCGTGCGCGAATTCCGCAAGACGAATGCGGCGACGCCGGTGGTCCTGATGGGCTACGCCAACCCGATCGAGCGCATCGGCCCCGACAACTTCATTCGCTGCGCGAAGGAAGCGGGTGCGGACGGCGCGATCGTGGTCGACTATCCGCCGGAAGAGTGCGCTTCGTTCGCCGAAGCGATGAGGGCGAACGACCTCGACCTGATCTTCCTGCTGGCGCCGACCTCGACCACGGAGCGGGTGCAGCAGGTGGCACAGTACGGCAGCGGCTTCAGCTACTACGTCTCGCTCAAGGGCGTGACCGGGGCGGGCAGTATCGACACGGCCGACGTGGCGCGCCGTGTGGCGTCGATCCGCGAGCACGTCAAGCTGCCGATCGGCGTCGGTTTCGGCATCCGCGACGGCGCTACCGCCCGGGCTGTGGCGGAAGTAGCGGACGCGGTGGTGATCGGCAGCCGCATCATCCAGGAACTGGAGTCGGTGCCGAAGGAGCAGGCGGTGGACGCGGTGCGCAGTTTCACCTCGGGTATCCGCAGCGCGCTGGACGCCTGAATAAAGGTTGCCTTCACGCAAGACGCGGTTTGTGCTGCCGCGTCTTGCCCTGTAAATCATCGCAGTACAGTGGATCCGTTGTTCCCCTAAACAATTCTTGGATCCCGCGATGAAAATACAGATTGTTAACGTATCGGTAGCTCAGTCAGCTAAAGTACTGGCCGTGCTTTACGCAGTAATGTCGCTGCCCATCATGCTGTTCGTAACAGCAGCCGGCTTCGTCGGCGGCGGTCTTGGCGCAGGCATTGGTGTAGCCATTATGACGCTGTTGATTGCCCCTCTTGTTTATGGCCTGATGACGTTCCTATGCACCGGCCTGGTGGCCTGGCTTTACAACCTCGTGGCGCGGCGTGTCGGCGGCTTGGAATACAGTGTCGCCGAGATGCCCGGCGTCGGAGCCAAGACCTGACGCGGCAACCGCGGCGGCATGGGGGCGCCACGATGGCGCCCTTTTTTATTTGATGTCGGAATGGCAATTGGCAGGCCGACATGATTCGACAAGCGGCACGCTTGCGGCTACACTACCGCCACTTCGAAGACTTGCCGCAAGGAGAAAAGATGAGTTGGCTAGAAAAACTGCTGCCCCCACGGATCCAGCGCTCCGATGCCGCCAAGAGTAAGACCATGCCCGAAGGGCTGTGGGTCAAGTGCCCGTCGTGCGAATCGGTCCTGTACCGCGCCGACCTGGAATCGAACCAGCACGTCTGCCCCAAGTGCGACCACCACATGCGCATCCGCGCCCGCGAGCGCCTCGATGCGCTGCTCGACGAGGGTGGCCGCTATGACATCGGCCAGGAAACCCTGCCGGTCGACACCCTGAAGTTCAAGGACAGCAAGAAGTACCCGGACCGCCTCAAGCAGGCCATGGACGCTACCGGCGAGACCGATGCCCTGATCGTGCAGGGCGGTTCGATCATGAGCCTGCCGGTCGTCGTCGCCTGCTTCGAATTCGAATTCATGGGCGGCTCGATGGGTTCGGTCGTCGGCGAACGCTTCGTGCGCGGCGCCCAGGTGGCGCTGGAGCAGAAGGTGCCCTTCATCTGCATCACCGCCACCGGCGGCGCCCGCATGCAGGAAGGCCTGTTGTCGCTGATGCAGATGGCCAAGACCACCGCCATGCTGACTAAGCTGTCCGAAAAGAAGCTGCCGTTCATCTCCGTGCTGACCGACCCGACCATGGGCGGTGTCTCGGCTTCGTTCGCCTTCATGGGCGACGTCGTCATCGCCGAACCGAAGGCCCTGATCGGCTTCGCCGGTCCGCGCGTGATCGAGAATACCGTGCGCGAAAAGCTGCCGGAAGGCTTCCAGCGCGCCGAGTTCCTGGTGCAGAAGGGCGCCGTCGACATGATCGTCGACCGCCGCAAGATGCGCGAAGAAATCGCCCGCCTGCTGGCGCTGCTGCAAAACCAGGCCGCCGACGCGCTGGCCTGATCCCGTCCCGGTGCGGGCGCCCAGGCGTCCGCACCAGCGCCCCCGCGCGCACTCACCGAAGTCCATCCAATGTCCACTCTTCCGACCACCTTGCCCGACTGGCTGGCGCTGCTCGAGTCGCGCCATGCCGAAACCCACATCGACATGGGCCTCGACCGTGTCCGCACCGTCAAGGAACGCATGGGGCTCGCCTTCAGCTGTCCCGTGATCATGGTGGCCGGCACCAACGGCAAGGGCTCGACCTGCGCGATGCTGGAAGCCGTGCTGCTGCAGTCCGGCTACCGCGTGGGCCTGTACATCAAGCCGCACTTCCTCGACTTCAACGAGCGCGCCCGCATCAACGGCGAGATGGCGTCGGATGAGGCGCTGATCCAGGCGTTCAATGCGGTCGAAGCCGTGCGCGGCGAAGTCTCGCTGACCTACTTCGAATTCACCACGCTGGCGATCATGAACCTGATTTCGCAGGCCGGCGTGGACGTCGCCATCCTTGAGGTCGGCCTGGGCGGGCGCCTCGATGCCGTCAACGTGGTCGACGCCGACGTGGCGATCGTCACCAGCGTCGACATCGACCATACCGACTACCTGGGCGACACCCGCGAGAAGATCGGCTTTGAAAAGGCCGGCATCTTCCGTCCGGGCAAGGCCGCGATCTGCAGCGATCCGGTGCCACCGCAATCGCTCATCGATCACGCGGAAAGCATCGGCGCCGACCTGTGGCTGCTAGGGCGCGACTTCAACTACCAGGGCGACCAGCAGCAATGGAGCTATGGCGGCCGCGGACAGCGCCGCAATTCGCTGGCCTATCCGGCCCTGCGCGGCGCCAACCAGCTGCTCAACGCCTCGGCCGCGCTGGCCGCCCTCGAGGTGCTGCGCATGCAGCTGCCCTGCGGCGCGCAGGAAGTGCGTGCCGGCCTGGCCATGGTCGAGCTGCCGGGACGCTTCCAGGTGCTGCCCGGCCGTCCGACCCAGGTGCTGGACGTGGCCCACAACCCGCACGCAGCGGCGGCCCTCGCGCACAACCTCGGCAACATGGGCTTTCACCGCTACACCTATGCGGTGTTCGGCATCATGGAAGACAAGGACATCGAGGCCGTGATCGCGCCCTTGAAGGGCATCGTCGACCACTGGTGCGTCACCGCGCTGCCGTCGCCGCGCTCGGCGCAGCCGGAACAACTGGCCGAAAAGCTCGCGGCAATCGGGCCCGCGGGCGCGAAAGAGGGTGATTTTTCGGTCACCACTTTCGCCACGCCGCTTGACGCCTATGCGAATGCCGTGAGCCGGGCTGGGGAGAATGATAGAATTGTGGTCTTTGGCTCGTTCTACACGGTCGCCGGCGTCATGGCGGCCCGCAAAAACTCACTACACTGATTCTAGATACGCATGGGCTTGTTCTCGTTCGGTAGCAAAAACAAGCAAGACACTGTCCGGGACAGCGGCCACTTCGTCAAGGACGACGCCGCCGCCTATGGGCAGCAGGCCCGCGCCAAGCGCGCGTCCAACGCCGGCGAAGGCGCCACCCGCGGCCGTGGCCGCGCCGGCGCCGATCCGATCCTCCCCGAGAAGAAGCGCGCGCGCCGCCGCCTGGTAGGCGCGATCGCGCTGGCCCTCGCCGCTGCGGTCGGCCTGCCGATGCTGCTCGATTCCGAGCCCAAGCCGCTCGGCGCCGACATCGCCATCAATATCCCGTCGAAGGACAAGGCGGCGGCCTTGCCGGTACCCGCCGCGGCGAGCGTCGACAGCGGCGAGGAAATCGTCGAGCCGACGGACGAGGCGCCGCTCGAGACGGCCCAGCCGCCGGCGCCCGCAGCCAGGGTGGCGACGGCGCCGGCCGATCCGCCGCCGGTTCGCACCCTCGACACCGCCCGCACCGAGCCGGCCAGGGCCGAACCGAAGCCGGAACCGGTCAAGCCGGAGCCCAAGCGCGAGCCGAAGTTTGAAGCGCACCCGAAGGTCGCCGACCTGGAGCCGAAGAAGCTCGAGAAACCTGCCGAGAAGCCGCCGGTCAAGCCGGTCGAGGTGAAGCCGGTCCCGGTTCAGAACGACGCCGCGCGCGCCATGGCCATCCTGGAGGGCAAGCCTGTCGTGAAGGCCACCGGCCCGT
The DNA here is from genome assembly GCF_000735635.1 of Massilia sp. LC238. NCBI lineage: Bacteria > Pseudomonadati > Pseudomonadota > Betaproteobacteria > Burkholderiales > Oxalobacteraceae > Massilia > Massilia sp. LC238. Next base: position 219,538 of record NZ_JNNN01000065.1, read on the forward strand.
CGCAGAAGTACGTGGTGCAGGTGGCCGCGCTGGCGACCCAGCAAAAGGTCGATGAGCTGCAGGGCCGCCTGCGCGCCGCCGGCGTGTCTTCCTTCACCGAGCGGTCCGGTGACCTGATCCGCGTGCGCGTGGGTCCGTACAGCAAGGAAGAGGGCGAGAAGATCCGCTCCAAGCTCATCGCCATGGGCCTGTCCGGCACCATGGTGCCGCTCTGATCCACGGTAGCAGGCAAGGGCTGGCGGCGTGACGATTTTCGATTACCTGGTCTTGTTCGTTCTGGTATCGTCGGTCATCATTTCCACCCTGCGCGGGCTGGTCAAGGAGATCCTGTCGCTGCTGGGCTGGATCGTGGCCTTCGTGGTGGCGAACGCCTACGGGGCGACACTGGCGCCGATGCTGCCCGAGTTGCTTCCCGGCGAGACCGCGCGCCTGATCATGGCCTTCGTGCTGCTGTTCCTCGGCGTGCGCATCCTGATGGGTCTGCTGTCGCTGGCGATCGGGGCCCTGATCACGGCCACCGGCCTGAGCCTCGCGGACCGCGGCCTGGGTGGATTATTTGGATTGGCGCGCGGCATTGTAATCGTGCTGGCCGCCGTCATATTGTGTGGGATGACGTCCATCCCGCAACAGGATTTCTGGAGGAACGCGCTGCTCTCGCCGATGGCGGAAACCGGAGCGCGCACCGTCAAACCATTTCTCCCTGCTGCCCTGGCGCAGCACGTGAACTACTAATCTTTTGTAATCAGCAATCCAGTTTTAGGAGCGCACCATGTGTGGCATCGTCGGCGTCGTCTCGAACAATCCCGTCAACCAGCTTCTGTATGACGCCTTGCTGCTGCTGCAGCATCGCGGCCAGGACGCGGCGGGTATTGCAACCAATCACAGCAGCATGTTCTCGATGTACAAGGCCAATGGCTTGGTGCGCGACGTGTTCCGTACCCGTAACATGCGTACGCTGCAGGGCAACACCGGTATCGGCCACTGCCGCTATCCGACCGCCGGCTCCTCAAGCGAGGAAGAAGCGCAGCCCTTCTACGTCAACGCCCCGTTCGGCATCACCCTGGCCCACAACGGCAACCTGACCAACCAGGCCCAGCTCAAGGAAGAGCTGTTCAAGAACGACCGCCGCCACATCAACACCGACTCCGATTCGGAAGTGCTGCTGAACGTGCTGGCCCACGAGATCCAGGAAGCGGCCGACGGCTACAATCTGGACACCGACGCCATCTTCAAGGCGGTGGCCGCGGTGCACCGCCGCGTGCGCGGGGCCTACGCCGTCGTGGCGCAGATCGCCGGCCACGGCATGCTGTCCTTCCGCGACCCGTTCGGCATTCGTCCGCTGTGCCTGGGCGTGAACGAGGGCGAGCACGGCCTTGAGTACCTGGTGGCGAGCGAATCGGTGGCGCTGGAAGGCCTGGGCTTCCGCTTCGTGCGCGATATCGCGCCGGGCGAGGCGGTGTTCATCACCAACGACGGCCAGCTGCACGAGCGCCAGTGCGCCGAGAATCCGTCGCTGAATCCCTGCGCCTTCGAATACGTTTACCTGGCCCGTCCGGACTCGGTGATCGACGGCGCCTCGGTCTACGCGACCCGCCTGCGCATGGGCGAATACCTGGCCGACAAGATCCGCAAGGAGATCCCGGTCGACGAGATCGACGTCGTGATGCCGATCCCCGATTCCTCGCGTCCGGCCGCGATCCAGCTGGCCCTGAAGCTCGGCGTCGAGTACCGCGAAGGCTTCATCAAGAACCGCTACATCGGCCGCACCTTCATCATGCCGGGCCAGAACATGCGCAAGAAGTCGGTGCGCCAGAAGCTCAACGCGATCGCCTCCGAATTCAAGGACAAGAACGTGCTGCTGGTCGACGATTCGATCGTGCGCGGCACCACCAGCCGTGAAATCGTGCAGATGGCGCGCGACGCCGGCGCCCGCAAGGTGTTCTTCGCCTCGGCCGCGCCGCCGGTGCTGTACCCGAACGTGTACGGCATCGACATGCCGACCCGCGACGAGCTGATCGCCCATGGCCGCACCAATGAGGAAATCTGCGCGGAGATCACCGCCGACCGCCTGGTCTACCAGGACGTGGATGCGCTCAAGAAGGCGATCTCGGACGTCAATCCGGCGCTGAAGAATTTCGAGGCCTCCTGCTTCGACGGCGTCTATGTGACCGGCGACGTGACGCCGGAATACCTGGATCGCCAGGAATCCGCGCGCCACAAGGGCGGCAGCAAGGGCGTCGAGGATGCGGCCACCAACCAGCTCAATCTCAACCGTCCGGCCACGGCGGAGTAAGACCATGAGCGAGCAGAAGTACGGTTTCACCACCACCATCCTGCACAACGACCGCAGGAAGAGCATCGAACAGGGCTCGCTGCACAAGCCGGTGCATACCTCGGTGGCTTTCGGCTACAACGATGCGCGCCAGCTGGCCTCGGTCTTCCAGGGCAAGGAACCGGGCTTCCGCTACGGCCGCCAGGGCAACCCGACCGTCGCCGCGCTCGAGGACAAGATCAGCAAGATGGAAGACGGCGTCGGCACGATCTGTTTCGCGACCGGCATGGGCGCCATCGGCGCGCTGTTCCAGGGCCTGCTGAGGGCGGGAGACCACATCGTCTCGTCGTCCTTCCTGTTCGGGAACACCAACAGCCTGTGGCAGACGGTGGCAGCCCAGGGCGTGGCGGTGGACTTCGTCGATGCGACCGATGTCGCCAACGTGGAAGCGGTGCTGCGGCCCGATACCCGCATGGTGTTCGTCGAGACCATCGCCAACCCGCGCACCCAGGTGGCGGACCTGGCGCGCATCGGCCAGCTGTGCCGTGAACGCGGCATCCTGTACGTGGTCGACAACACCATGACCACGCCCTGGCTGTTCCGCCCGAAGGCGGTGGGGGCGGGCCTGGTTGTCAATTCGCTGACCAAGTCGATCGGCGGCCACGGCATCGCGCTGGGCGGCGCCTTGACCGATACCGGCTTGTTCGACTGGAGCGCCTACCCGCACATCGCGGCCAACTTCCGCAAGCAGCCGGCCGCCAACCAGGGCCTGGCCCAGCTGCGCGCCAAGGCACTGCGCGACTTCGGCGCGGCCCTCGGGCCGGAAGCGGCGCACCACATCGCGGTGGGCGCCGAGACGCTGGCGCTGCGCATGGAACGCACCAGCGCGAACGCGCTGGCGCTGGCGCAGATGCTGGAAGCCGATGAGCGCGTGGCGGCTGTGCACTACCCGGGACTGGCCTCGCATCCGCAGAACGGCATCACGAAAGAGCTGTTCCGTGCCGGCGGTTCCCTGATGAGCTTCGAGCTGCGCGAGGATATCGATTGCTTCGACTACCTGAACCGCCTGAAGCTCGGCATCCCGGCCAGCAACCTGGGAGATACCCGCACCCTGGTGATCCCGGTGGCGCACACGATCTTCTTCGAGATGGGCGCGGAGCGGCGCGCCAGCATGGGCATTGCCGAGTCCCTGATCCGCGTCTCCGTGGGCATCGAGGATACCGAGGACCTGCTGGCGGACTTCCGTCAGGCGCTCGAGGCGTAACAACAACGGCAACCTTCGGGTTGCCGTTTTTCGTAGGGTGTGTTAGGGCAAAGTTGTAATGTCCGGATCTAGCAAAGTTGAAATGTCCGCTTTTTGCTAGATGACTCATGCTGTCGACTCCGAATCGTTTGGAGTCCAGTGTGAGCAAATCCGGGAGCATTACGATG